>NZ_JBIISY010000043.1:0-34737 GCF_044340795.1 Tardiphaga sp. | reverse complement strand
AGCCGGAATAGACCATCAGCGACGAACCGACCACCAGCATCGCATCCGAGCTCTCCAGTCGGTCGCGCGCCTCATCCACCACGTCGCGCGGCACCGTCTCGCCGAAGAACACCACGTCGGGCTTCAGCACACCGCCGCAGACGATGCAGGACGGCACATCGAAGGCTGCGAAATCATCGCGCTCGAGATCGGCATCGCCATCGGGGGCATCCGGTGCATCAAGCGCGAGCCACGCAGCATTGCGATGACCGAGCTCATGCTGAAAATCGCTGCGCGGCATCTTTCGCTCGCAACTCATGCAGCGCACCTGATCGAGACGACCATGCAGATCGATGACACGCTCACTGCCCGCGCTCTGATGCAGGCGGTCGACATTCTGCGTGAGCAGGATCTCGCTGCGGCCTGCAGCTTCAAGGCGCGCCAGCGCATGATGCGCATCGTTCGGCTGTGCCTGCCCGAAGCTGCGCCAGCCGATCATGCTGCGCGCCCAGTAACGCTTGCGCGTCGCGTCACGCGTCATGAAACTGTCATATGTAACGGGCGGCGTGCGCTTCCAGTTGCCATCGCTGTCACGATAGTCGGGAATGCCCGAATGCGTGCTGCAGCCCGCGCCGGTCAGCACGAACAGGCGCTGGTGACGCGCAACAAAGTCTTCGAGAATTCCCTTTTCAATCATGACGTTGATCTATGTCGCCTTGATCGAATGTCCAGCTGCATCTGTGACAGATCCATGACGATAGGTAACATGAACTATTCAAAAATCATTCATGCCGTTGCGGGTTAGACGATCGGTCTGCTAGAATACCTTCGCGCAACGAGACCAACCCGTAGAGTGAGTTATGACCCTACACACCAAGAATGCCTCCCCCTCGCGCGAGCAATTCATGCAGATCGTCAAGGACGAACTCGCCAAGTTCGAAAGCGCTGAGCGCGAACTTCGCAAGAGTGCCAAGCAGGATCGCGTGAGAGAGCTCAAGCTGCCGGAGGAACTGGCTCACTAGGTGACGTGATTTCGAGATCGAAGTTCCACAGCGGGCTTCATGCAACTCCCAAGGCCACCGTTCCGGTGGCCTTTTCTTTGGCAGCAGCCTGCCGCTTTAAAACACACGACAACACTACCTCTTCGCTGTATTTCACATTCCTTTCATCAAGCCTCGTTAGCGAGACTCACTGAATTTCAAGAAAATGCATTGAGGAAATGGCGAAGTCATCGAAGCTGGTTGCGACCAAGCGCGGGAAAATTCTTCTGGTCCGGCGCTGCAAGGATGGTCTGTGGATGTTTCCCGGCGGACGCAAGCTGCCGCGCGAGAACGATAAGGTCTGCCTGCGTCGTGAAATCAAGGAAGAACTGCCGAAGCTGAAGCTCGGCCGCCTGACGCTCTGGAAAGAGGTCAAGTCGACCAACCGGCATTCCGGCCGCAAGATGAGCGACTCCATCTTCATTGCCGACAAGGCCACCGGCCATCTCGATATCGGCGACAAGAAGGAGATCGACCGCGCGGTGTGGCGCAAGCCACGCAGCGGCATGCGGCTGACACCCACCTCACGCTACATCCGCGACAAGCTGTTTCCGCGCGCGTGAACCGCACCGGTTATCGGGGCGGAATGATCGTCCCGGCCACCGCGCCAAAACCGACGCGATAGCCGTCGCCCTGGCACCAGCCGCGGATGGTCAGCGTATCGCCGTCGTCGAGGAATGTGCGTTGACCGCCGCCGGGCAGGTCGAACGGCTCCGCGCCGTTCCACGAGATTTCGAGCAGGCTGCCGCGCTGGTCCCTCTCGGGCCCGCTGATGGTGCCCGATCCCAGGAGATCGCCTACGCTCATCGCGCAACCGCTGGAAGCGTGGTGCATCAATTGCTGCACTGACGACCAGTACATGTATTTGAAATTGGTGCTGCAGAGCGCCGCGGGCTTCGACGCCCCCGGGGCGCGCAGATCGACATCGAGCCGCAGGTCGTAATTGTTCGCGCCCTGCTGCTGCAGGTGCGGCAGCGGTAGCGGCTCCTGCGCCGGCCCGTGCAGGCGAAACGGCTCCAGCGCCTCGCGCGTCACGATCCACGGGCTGATGGATGTGGCAAAAGCCTTGGCGAGGAACGGCCCGAGCGGCACATACTCCCATTGCTGGATGTCGCGGGCGCTCCAGTCATTGAGCAGGACGAAGCCGAAGATCATCGCCTCGGCTTCCGCCTCGGTGAGCATGCCGCCCATGGCCGAGGGCTGGCCGACGACAACCCCCATTTCCAGCTCGAAATCGAGCCGCTTGCAGGGCCCGAACGTGGGCGCGGCTGCATCCGGCGGCTTCAGCTGGCCGCGCGGGCGATGCACGTCGGTGCCGCTGACCACCACCGTGGAAGCGCGACCATTGTAACCGATCGGCATATGCAGCCAGTTTGGCTGCAACGCATTGTCCTTGCCGCGGAACATCACGCCCACATTGCTGGCGTGCTCCTTGGACGAATAGAAATCGGTGAAGCCCGTAACCTGCAGCGGCAGATGCAGCGTCACATCGGCCAGTGGCAGCAGCGCCCGCTGCCGTAGCCCGGCATTGTCGCGCAGTTCCGGATGATCATGGCGCAGCAGCTGGCTGATCCGCGCTCGCGTCGTGGTCCAAAGCTCCGGCCCGAGCGCCATGAAGGCATTGATGGAGGGCTGCGCGAAGACGTCCGTTGCACCTTCGAGATCGATCAACCCTTCCGTTTCGAGCAGCGCCAGATCGAGCACGCAGGCGCCGATGGCAACGCCGACCCGTGGCTGCGTCCCGACGGTCGAGAACACGCCATAAGGCAGATTCTGGATCGGAAAATCCGATGCCGGGTCAATCGCGAGGAAGGAGCGGAGGGATGGATCGTTGGGATGCATCGAGGACGACACCGGCTTGGCGAGCCTATGGTGCCCAGGGGCGGGTTGTCCCCAGCGACCATCAACGGCAACAAAAACAATGACTTAGAGCGACCGCGTTCGAGCTCTGTGTATCACTGAAATGTAGCATTGTCGATCGCGGAGCGGGTGTGAGATTTCGTTCAAGACCAACCGGTGCGGTCCCGCGCGGTAAGGCAGATCGCAAACGCTCGTACAAACGATCAGCGCTCCATAACACCTGATGTGGAAACACAATGAACGCTCAAGTATGGCGTGCATAGCCAGCCCCCTATGGGCTTCGCGCTTCAGGCTAGTCAGGCCATGGGGAGCACGCGGACAAGGCCGAATGGCATCGGCAAAAGCTGACAGCATCAGAGCTGAAAGCAGGAGTGGGCAACGGTTGTAATTCCCGACCCATAGCAGATGCGCGGTTGATGGACGTGCCGCGTGTCAGCCCCGTCGCTGAAGCGGCGCGTAAATGGCCCACCGGGCGACCCGGGCCTGCCTGTCATAAGGCGCGCTTATCCAAATACTGACCGACGGCGTGGCTCCGAGTTTCGTGGCACCCTTCGCAAGCAGCTTCGCCTCGCAGGCGAAGCTGTGCCCTGCGGTCACAGAAACCTCCCTCAAACGTTCACCAAGTTTCGACAGACCGGCGGACAATTTAAGTCCGCCGATCCGACATCTATCCTCCACCAGTGAGCGCTTCACGCCGTTACCGGTCGATCACGGTCGAGCGCCCCAAATGCAACGCCAAGAACCCGCTCAGCGCTTCGATCCTCGCCGGGCGCAACAAGCTCCTTTTTCAGGACGCAACACTTGATCTATCCAAAGTTTCGCGGCTTGAGACGTAGACTGTCGATGTGAAGGTCCGGGATATAGATGTCGCGCGTGCGAAGTCCTTTGGGCGGAAGTCCGCGCGCGTCCGGCGAGCCCCCATGGTGGAATTCATCGCCGCGCCCGCGGGGCAGCGGGAAGTTCTCGTCGCGATCGCTGACGCCGGCGAGATCCGCCGATAGGTCGGTCAATTGCCGCACCACGAGATGGACGACCTCTCCCTCCCGCTGGATGCGTCCCTGGACTGCGATCATCGATGCGCCGAGGATGATCCGGCGCTGGCGCTCGTAGAGCGAGGGCCAGATCACCAGATTAGCCACGCCGCTTTCGTCTTCGATGGTGATGAACATGACGCCCTTCGCAGAACCCGGCTTCTGCCGGACGAGGACGATCCCCGCTGCCGTCAAACACTTGCCGTCGCGGGCCGACATCGCTTCCGCGCAGGTGACGATGCGCTTCGCGTTTAAATCCTCTCGTAAGAACTCAACGGGATGAGCCCGCAAAGTGAGCCCCACGTGCCGATAGTCCTCGACGACCTCGCTGCCGGCGGTCATCGGCGAGAGTTTGACTTCGGGCTCGACGATTTCCGCGACCGTGCGACGCTCCCGTTCGGCGGCGGCAGCGAACAACTCCAGCGGCTCGTCACGCAGCGCCTTGATCGCCCATAGCGCTTCCCTTCTCGCCAGACCTAAGCTCTCCCGCATGCCGTCGGCTTCCGCGATCTCGACCATCGAAGAGACGGGAACGCCCGTCCGACGCCAGAGGTCATCGATCGACGAGAACGGCTCGTCGGCCCGTGCCGCGACGATGGCCGCCGCATCCTTGTTCGCCAGGCCGCGCACCATGCGCAGACCCAGGCGGACGGCGAACGTCTCGTCGTGTGCCGGCTCGAGCGTACAATCCCACCTCGAGGCATTGATGCAGACAGGCCGGATCTCGACGCCGTGCTCGCGCGCGTCGCGCACGATCTGCGCCGGTGCGTAGAAGCCCATCGGCTGCGCGTTCAAAAGCGATGCACAGAACACGTCCGGATGGTGGCATTTCATCCACGACGACGCGTAGGCGATCAACGCGAAGGATGCGGCGTGGCTTTCCGGAAAACCGTAGCTACCGAAGCCTTCGAGCTGGCCGAAGGTGCGTTCGGCAAACTTCTGGTCGTAGCCACGCTCCACCATGCCGTCGATCAGCTTGGCCTTGAACTTGGAGACGCCGCCGGTGAACTTGAACGTGGCCATGGCGCGGCGAAGTTGATCGGCTTCGCCCGGCGTGAACCCGGCGCACTCGATGGCGACCCGCATCGCCTGTTCTTGAAACAGCGGCACGCCGAGCGTCTTACCGAGCACCTTTTCCAGTTCGGGCTTTGGATAGACGACGGCCTCCTTGCCCTCGCGGCGGCGCAGATATGGATGGACCATGTCGCCCTGGATCGGGCCAGGCCGCACGATGGCGACCTCGATGACCAGATCATAGAAGGTTCGCGGTTTCATCCGCGGCAGCATCGACATCTGCGCGCGGCTCTCGATCTGGAAGGTTCCGAGCGTGTCCGCCCGCCGGATCATGGCGTAGGTTCGAGGACACTCCGACGGGATCGTCGCAAGGTCATGCCGGATTCCCTTCGCGTCGGCGAGGAACTCGAACGCCCGCTTCATGCAGGTCAACATGCCCAGCGCAAGGATGTCGACCTTCATGAACTTCAGCGCATCGATGTCGTCCTTGTCCCACTCGATCACCTGACGATCCACCATGGCGGCAGGCTCGATCGGCACCAGCTCGTCGAGCCGGTCGTGGGTCAGCACGAAGCCGCCCGGATGCTGCGAAAGATGCCTTGGAGCTCCGATCAGTTCACGGGCAAGTTCGAGTGCGAGGCGGAGGCGGCGGTCTCCGAGATTGAGGTTGAGCTCTTCGGCATGCTTGGCCTCGACGCCCTCCTCCGACCATCCCCACACCTGGGACGACAGCATCTTGATGAGGTCTTCGGTCAGTCCGAGCGCTTTGCCGACATCGCGCAGCGCGCCCTTGGCCCGGTAGCGGATCACGGTGGAGCAGAGCGCGGCATGATTGCGGCCGTAGGTTTCGTAGACCCACTGCATCACGATCTCACGGCGTTCGTGCTCGAAATCGACATCGATGTCAGGCGGCTCGCGACGCTCCTCTGATACGAAGCGCTCGAACAGCAGATCGTTGCGGCCTGGATCGATCGAGGTGATGCCGAGCACGAAGCAGACGGCGGAGTTCGCCGCCGAGCCGCGTCCCTGGCAAAGGATGTCGCGGCTGCGCGCGAAGCGGACGATGGAGTTCACCGTCAGGAAGTACGGCGCATATTCCATGCGCTCGATCAGGCGCAGTTCGTGTTCCAGCTTTCCGATGACCTCGTCCGGAAGTCCTTCCGGATAACGGTCCGCAGCCCCCTCCCAGGTCAGCTTCTCCAGCGCCTGTTGCGGCGTTAGCCCCGGCATCGTCCGTTCTTCCGGATACTGGTAGGCGAGTTCGTCCAGGCTGAACTGGCAACGGTTCGCGATCTCGACCGTGCGATCCACCGCTTCCGGATAGCGCGGGAAAAGGCGCGCCATCTCCTCGGGCGGCTTCAGATATCTGTCCGCGTGGCGTTCACGCCGGAAGCCGGCGTCGTCGATCGTGGCGCCATGGCGGATACAGGTCACGACGTCCTGCAGGATGCGTCGCGACCGGTCGTGGAATAGCACGTCGTTGGTGACCACCGTGGCCACGCGGTAGCGCTGAGCCAAGCCCGAGAGTTCATGCAACCGCAACTGATCGTTCGGTCGCCGGCGCAGCGTGAGCGCCAGATAAGCGCGGTCGCCGAACACGTCCCGCAGCCTTCGGAGCCGCAGCGCGCATGCGTCGTCGGCCTGTTCCGGAACGAGGACCGCGATGAGCCCCTGCTGCCAATCGACGACGTCCGTCCATTCGAGCACGCATTTCGCCTTGCCGCCCCGCTTCTTGCCGATCGACAGCAAGTGGCACAGGCGGGAATAGGCGGGACGGTCGGTCGGATAGACGAGTAGCGACGTACCGTCGGCGAGATCCAGGCGACAACCGACGATCAGACGCGTGCCGGTCGCCTTCGCAGCCTCATGGGCCCGGACGATTCCGGCGAGAGTATTACGGTCGGCCACCGCGACGGCCTCGATGCCGAGAATGGCGGCCTGGGAGAATATCTCTTCGGCCGAGCTTGCCCCTCGCAGGAACGAGAAGTGCGACGTGCATTGGAGCTCGGCATATCGCATGGTCATGCGAAAATCCCGTGCAGGAACCACTTGTGCGATCCGGTCGCGGCATCCTCTCCGTCACCGGCGCGGTAGATCCAAAACCTCTCGCCGCTCTCATCCTCGACACGGAAGTAGTCGCGGACGGCGACAAGTTCGGCATCGCGCTTCCACCACTCTCCGAAAACCCGTTCGGGACCGTCCGCACGTTTCACCCGCCGGCGGATGCCGCGCCAGGTGAAGCTCACGGGCGGATGATCCGGCAGAAGTGCCACGGTCTGGATTGGCTCCGGAGATGAAAGCAGCCGCGAAGGCCGCGGCCATTCCGCTGGCCAGACGATCGCCGTCGCCGGTGCGTTTGCGGCCACGCGCACGAAGGCGCGTTCCGGAACGTCGCTCTGCGCCGGCGCCATCCGGAACAGCGACTGCGAACCCAGCCGGTTGGCGAGGATATCGACGAGATCCGTGACGTCCGGCGGCGCAGCCTCGATCAGCGACGAACTCGACTGCACTGTTGCGAATGGTTGCACCGATGTCGCCGCAAGCCGCAGTATTTCGATGCCGAAGCCGGGATCGATCGTTTCTATCTTGTCGCACAGAAGGCGCGTGAGACGTCGCACATCGCGCACCGGTTGCGCCGTGCCGACCCGAGCAGCCTCTATGCGGCCGTCGATGAGATGACAGACGAGATCGACACGGAGAGCGCCGAGCCCGCGCTCCTCCAGCGCGGCGCTCAATTGCACGACCAGCTTGCCGACATAGCGTGCGATGGTTTCCGCGGCGCCGATCGGCTCGACGAAGGTCCGCTTCACTTCGATCATCTCCGGCGGCCGGATCGGATCGATAGGCTCCGAAGCCTGACCGACGGCCTGGTCGAGCCTTCGCCCGACCAGAGGCCCGAACCGCAACGCCAGCGGCGCGCGCGGCGTCGCCAGCAGATCGCGGATGCATCCGAAGCCGAGCTTGCGGAGATCATGAACCATGTCCGACGGCAGCCGCAGCGCCGCGATCGGCAACCGCTCGACTGCTTCTCGCGCGGTCCCCGCCGGCGCTATCACGCTCTCGTCGGCAGCGAAGCGCGCCAGCGCATGCGAAGCGCCCCAGGTGTCCGATATGGCGATTCTTGCCATGATGCCTGCCTGGCGCAGCCGCCTGCCGACGTCAGCGGCCATCGCAGCCTCACCACCATGCAGATGGTCGGCTCCCGTGGTGTCCATGACGAGACCATCCGACGTATCGGCCGCCACTACAAGCGAATAGCGCAGCGCCCACGCAGCCAGCCGATCAAGTGCCTTGGCATCCGCTTCAAGATCGGCGTGCTGCACGATGAGATCCGGAACGAGGGCCTGCGCCTTGGTCCCCGGCATCCCCGCCCGTAAGCCGACGACGGCCGCAGCGGCGTTGACAGCCGTCACGATCCGCTGGCGGCCGTGTTGGTCCACAAGGACGAGTGGTTTGGCGCAATCAGGCGCGGCGGCGCCCATCGCCCGCATCATGCGATCGATCGGCCAGGTCGGCAGGTAGATCGAGACGACCCTCGGCATCGCAGGCTTCCACAACGAAATCCGCGCTTTCACCGGCGCGGCATCGGATCAATTCAAGAAGCCATCTGGCCCTGCCGACGCCTGGGACCGGCAACACCTCGGACGGGAGCGCCGAGACCCGCCACCGCGTCACCGACGAGGTCGGCTGGCCGAAATCGGCCGCTTCCGTCTGACGCCGCCAACGCCGCACGGCGATCGCCATCGTTCCGGAAGCTTCCGCCGCCAGATGGAGGCGGCGCGACGACGTCATCGACAGACATGACACCTCGGCGACCACTGCTCCCAGACCACCGTGTCGCGCCCCTTCCTCGAAGCTCGCCAGCAGCGCCTTCTCGTCGCCCGTCTCAACGTAGATGACCCGCTCAGGCCCCAGGCCTGCTTGAGCAAGTGCTGCGGCGAACAGGTCATGCCGTGTCACACACCATAAGACCTGACCCTTCGTCCGCGCTGCGATCCCCGCCGCGAACAATGCAGCCGCAGCGCCATCGACGGCCCCATTGCCGCCGCCAGCGACTTCGTGGAGCGCGCCGATCGCAAGCCCTCCATCAGGCAGCCTTTGGTCGATCGCTTTCACCCCGAACGGAAGAACGGACCGCTTTCGTGTGGTCGCGCCCTCCAGTCGTCCAACACGCGCGCGCAGATCGGCCAGAACGTCCGATGCGGCCCCTCTCATTCGCCGTGATCCCAATGCTGAATTGATTGTTCATGATATGTTCCATAGATGGAGCAGGAGTCAACGTGACTTTCACTGCGCTCGATAGGTGATTTTTCTCAGTCGATTGAATCCGCTGACGAATTGCGCTGACATAAATTTTTCGCGCTCGATCCACGAGCAAAAGGATACCGCCGGTGTGCAACCTCTATTCGATGACGAGAGCGCAGGACGCGATCCGGCAGCTCTTCGCGGTCACGAAGGACTCGACCGGCAACCTGCCTTCCATGCCGGGCATCTTTCCCGACAGGATGGCGCCGATCGTCCGGAACGCCGACGGCGGTCGTGAGCTCGCGATGCTACGCTGGGGCATGCCCTCGTCATCGCAGGCGATATTCAAGAAGGCGACGACGCGTGCAGAGAAGCTCGCGGCGAAGGGCAAGCAATACGACTTCAAGGAACTGCTCCGGATGGAGCCCGACAAGGGCACGACCAACATCCGGAACACGACGAGCAAGCACTGGAAGCGGTGGTTCGGCGTCAAGCACCGCTGCATCGTGCCGTTCTCGTCGTTCAGCGAGTTCGACAAGGTCGCGAAACTCGACGTGTGGTTCGCGCTCGACGAGACCAGGCCTCTCGTCTGCTTCGCCGGTCTCTGGACGAATTGGACATCGGTCCGGATTATCAAGGAGGGCCAAACCACCAACGACCTGTTTGCGTTCCTGACGACGGATCCCAATGCCGAGGTGCGCGCCGTCCATCCTAAGGCGATGCCCGTCATCCTCACGAAGCCGGAAGAGGTCGACGTCTGGATGAATGCTCCTTGGGACGAAGCCAAGGACTTGCAGCGACCGCTGCCCGACAGCGCGTTGCAGATCGTCGCCCGTGGCGTGAAGAACGATGGCGTCTCCGAAGAATGACTCATGCGTTCGCGCATGATCTCCCGAACGACGAAAGATATCAGTGCCAGTCTCCCTGCTGAACGCTCTCCAGGCCTACAAGGCCAGTCCGGACCCGCGCGTAGCGCTTGCCAACACGGTCGCACTCGTCATCGCGGGCAACCAGCCGTTCTATCCATTGTATCTGCACGCAATCGTCGGCCAGTCCGCCTGGCCAGCGTGGATCACGCTCATCACGATGCCCATCTTCGCAGTCGTGCCTGCGCTCTCCCGGCGCAATTCGCTGATGGGCCGCGCCCTGCTTCCCACGATCGGCACGTTGAACGGCATACTTGCCGTCAAACTGATCGGGACCGAAACCGGCGTCGAACTTTTCCTGCTGCCCTGCATACTTCTGGCAGCGCCGCTGTTCAGACCCGGCGAACGACACGTGATGCTCGGCGTGCTGGCATTGCCGTTCGCCGCCTACTTCCTGCTGGACCCCGCCGTCGGATCACCGTTCGCGACATATAGCGCGGCCGAATATCGGTCCATCATTTCGATGCACGGCTTCAGCGTGGCCTGCCTGTTCGCGTTGATCGGCTTCAGCTTCCAATCTGGAAACAGCACCTAACCGAAATGAGTTCAACCGGGATGCTAGAGACCGACACCGATGATCGACCGATCGCGGCTCAGCCCCGCAAGATCATCCATGTCGACATGGACGCCTTCTATGCATCCGTCGAGCAACGGGACAATCCAGAGCTTCGCGGCAAGCCGGTCGCGGTCGGAGGTTCGCGGGAGCGCGGAGTCGTGGCCGCGGCAAGCTACGAGGCACGCAAGTTCGGCGTACGCTCGGCGATGCCTTCGGTCACCGCGCGGCGCCAGTGCCCGGACCTGATCTTCGTGAAACCGCGCTTCGAGGTCTACAAGGCGATCAGTCAGCAGATACGCGAGATCTTTGCCGAGCATACGCCGGTCATCGAGCCTCTATCGCTGGACGAAGCGTACCTGGACGTCACCGAGAACCTGCAGAACATCCCGCTAGCGCGCGACATCGCGCTGAAGATCCGCGCGAAGATCAAGGAGGAGACCGATCTCAACGCTTCGGCCGGAATCTCCTACAACAAGTTTCTCGCCAAACTTGCCTCCGATCACCGCAAGCCCAACGGCCAATACGTCATCTCTCCGGACATGGGCCCGGCGTTCGTCGAAGGCCTCGCCGTTGGCAAGTTCCACGGCATCGGTCCTGCGACCGCGACCAAATTCAACGCGCTCGGTATCCGTACCGGGCTCGACATCCGCAATCAGACCCTCGCGTTTCTCGAAGCTCATTTCGGAAAGTCGGGGACCTACTACTACTGGATCTCGCGCGGCATAGACGATCGGCCGGTCCGCGCGAACCGCATCCGCAAGTCGGTCGGTGCCGAGAACACGTTCTTCGAGGATCTAACGGAGCTCGACGCCATGATCGAAGCGCTGCAGCCCCTCATCGACAAGGTCTGGCGCCACTGCGAAGCGACCGGAAATCGAGGGCGTACCGTCACGTTGAAGGTCAAGTTCTTCGATTTCGAGATCATGTCGCGGAGCCGTTCGATGCCCGGAGCCGTCGCCTCGCGCGACGATCTGGAGCGGATTTCGGTCGGCCTGCTTGAGGCAACAATGCCGCTTCAGAAGGCGGTTCGCCTTCTTGGCGTGTCGCTGTCGTCGCTCCAGGCGGGAGACAAACTCGAAACCCAATTCGGCCTTCCCATTTGATTCAGGAAGCGCCCTATCGAAAAATGGTTTCTAAGCCGCCCCAAGCGCTTACTCGTCTAACAAAAAGCCCCATGTCGCCCGCGGGGCTTCATCGCTTTCAACTTCCGGAAGCTTCAAACAACCTTCCGTTTGCGTGGTGCAGCAGTCGCCTTTGTCTTGGTCGTCTTGCGGTTAGGCTTCACACTTGCGATCTGTTGAAGCGAAGATTCCAACACAGCTCGCTGTGCGATTAGCCAGAATGACTCCGAGCGATCATCTGGGCGACCGGCGTCGTTCGACATGTGATAGGCGCGTTCGCGAATAGTTTGTTCCATGTCCTGCATCGACGACTCCTTGTGCGATGCGGGAGACGATGGCGAAACGCGGTTAACAAACGGGAAAGTTCGGATATCGGCTGTCAACGACGACGCGCGAATAGCATTCCGCCTATGAACGCGACCGCAAGCATTCCGAGCGGCGCCGCCTTGGTCACATCCTTTAGCATTTCCACGTAGGTTTCCGGCCTCTTGGCTGCTTTCAGCTTCTGTTTGAAGTGCTGTCCGACCTCGTCAACATGGCCGCCGGCGGCGTTCACGGTATCCTTCGCGGCATTGAGCGCCTTGTCGCCAAGCGACTCTCTGTTGGTGTCTTCGCTCATGAGCAACTCCGTTGCGTTGGTTGAGCCGCGTCTATTCGCGCGAAGGCTTCGGTTGGGTCTCGCCGACGGGATCGGACGCCGGAAATGTATCTTCCAATTCCTTGTCGAGCCTCGACTGCTTGCGGTCTTCCTTGATCGCCGTCTTTGGATCCTCAGCGTGTTTGTCGACGGGATCGGGATCGAACTTCTTGGACATCGCGTACCTCGATTCGTGTCGGGTCAATCCAGCGGACGGTCGTCGTCGGTAGGAGGCGAAGCCTCCGGCGTCGCGACGTCACCGTGATCCTCCAAGGGCCCGTCAGGCTTGTTGTCCTTGTCCGACTCCAAACGAGGGTCATCGATGATGAAGGCTGGCGTCTTCCGCAGGATCACCGTCTCTCTCCCGTCAAGTGTGCATTGGGCACCTTGGTACCGTGCCGAGCAGGAAACGCGAGCCACCTCAAAGCGTTCCGGAACGATTCCTTGCAGGCACGCTTGAGTCCCGGTTCCGTTCAGTCAGTTGTGTTGGAGTATACGATGGCCCCGCGCGCCAATTGGAAAGGCTTTCTACGCCTCTCGCTCGTCACCTGCCCGGTGGCTCTGTACCCGGCCACTTCCGACGCGGAAAAGGTCAGCCTAAACCAACTCAACCGAAACACCGGCCACCGCATCAAATATCTCAAGGTCGATGCCGACACGGGCGAGGAAGTCACTAACGAGGACATCGTCAAAGGCTACAAAGTCGATACCGACACTTATGTCGAGGTCGAGAAGGAAGAGCTGGAGAATATCGCGCTCGACTCCACGCGGACGATCGAGATCGACGAATTCGTCCCGAAGGACGACATCGATCAGCGCTACGCCATCCGACCTTACTACCTCGTTCCGGACGGCAAGGTCGGCCACGACGCCTATGCCGTCATCCGCGAGACGATCCGCAGCATGGACATGGTCGCGATCGGGCGCCTGGTGCTGACAAGCCGCGAACACATCATCGCGCTGGAGCCGCTCAAGAACGGCCTCATGGGAACGCTTCTGCGATACCCCTACGAGGTCCGCAGCGAGGAAGACTATTTCGACGACATTCAGGACGTGAAGGTGACGAAGGACATGCTCGACCTCGCACAACACATCGTCCAGCAAAAGACTGCCGATTTCGACCCGAGCAAGTTCGATGACCGCTACGAATCCGCCCTGATCGAACTGATCAATCAGAAACGCGCCGGAACGACGGTGAAGGCACACGGGAAGGCGCGTCCCGGGACCAACGTGGTCGATCTGATGACGGCGCTCAAGCAGAGTTTGAAGGGGAGCTCTTCGGCGCCCTCCCCGGCGAAACCGAAGCGTGTCGCCAAGCGCGCCGCGGGCCAGAAAGAAATGCTGCTGCCGATCAGCGGAAAGAAACCCGCCGCAGCGAACAAAAAAGCGACTGCGCGGCCGGCCAGCAAACGCAAGGCGGGCTAGATCGCATGATGGAGCAAACGAGCAATCGCTTCGACCTGCAACGCTTCGTCATCGCGCAACAGCCCGTCTACGCCACCGCACTCGCCGAGCTGAAGGCCGGCGACAAGCGGAGCCACTGGATGTGGTTCATATTCCCGCAGGCTGACGGCCTCGGACACAGCGCGACGGCGCAGCGATATGCGATCGGCTCGATGGACGAGGCGCGGGCCTATCTCGCCCATCCCCTGCTGGGTACCCGGCTCAGGGAGTGCACCGAGGCGGTGCTGAGCGTGACCGGCAAATCAGCGCACGATATCTTCGGTTCGCCCGACGATCTAAATTTCAGGTCGGCGATGACGTTGTTCGGCGAAGTCGATCGCGGCGGCGCACCATATAAAGAAGCTCTGAAGCGGTATTACGGCGGCGAGCAGGACAAGGCTTCGCTGAAGATCATGGACGCCTGGAAGCAAGCGTAGGTCATTCCAGGACAATCCATGCCGGGGCGTGATCGCTGGCCTCCGGCCTGGCCCGCACTTTCCGATCGACGCCTGCCTTGCGCAGACGATGGGCGAGTTGCGGATCGAGAAAGAGGTGGTCGATCCGCAGGCCGGCATCGCGTTCGAACCGGCCCCGCCAATAGGTCCAGAACGTGTATGGCACCGCTTCGGGATGCATCGCGCGCAGCGCGTCCGTCCATCCTTTGGCGAGCAAGGCCGCCAGCAACTTCCGCGCCTCGGGCTGAACCAGCGCGTCCTTGTCCCACGACTTTGTCGGATAGATGTCGGCCGCCGTCGGCACGACGTTGAAGTCGCCGGCCAGCACGATCGGGGCGCCGGTCTTGCGAAGCGTGGCCGCATGTCGATTGAGACGCTTCAGCCAGGCGAGCTTGTAGTCGAATTTCGGGCCGGGCATCGGATTGCCGTTCGGGGCATAGAGGCACGCGACCACGACTCCCTCGATGACGGCCTCGATATACCGGCTCTGATCGTCTTGGGGATCGCCCGGAAGCCGCCGCTGCGTGACGAAGATCTCCGCGTTGCGCGCGAGGATAGCGACGCCGTTCCACGTCCGCTGCCCGACCCAGGCCGACGTGTAGCCGGCCTTCAACAGTGCGTCCTTCGGGAATCCGCCTGATCGGCCTTGAGCTCCTGCAGACAGACGATATCCGGCTTCGACGACTTCAACCACGCAAGCAGGTTTGGCAGCCGCTTGTTGACGTTGTTGATGTTGAACGTCGCGATCTTCACTGCCGCCTCCGGTTTCCCCTCAACCCCGCAAACCACTCGGCATAGGGCGTGTTCTTGACCATGTGCCGGTTGAGATCCGGCGCGCCATCGTTCCACCAGACGGGTCCGCGCTCGCCAAGCGACCGCTTCGCCTCATCCACCGCCCGATGCGCCGCAGCCTCGGCGGCTGGATCTTCCTGAGCTTTGGCGTCCTTTACCGCCCGGCGCGCGGACATCAGTTCGGCGACGAGCGCCGCTTTCCTGTCTTCAGACAGCCCCGGATCCGCAAGACGCCAGAGCCGACCACGGACGACAAAATACCGGCCGTCGGGCGTGACCGGATGCTGCAATGTCATGATGTCACCGGGAATGCGCTCCGCATTGGTGCCGCGACTGGACAGGCGGGAGCCCCTGCAACGTCGTTCCGTCAGCACCGTTCCATCCGGCGTCTAGCGCCGGAACAGGTCGCGTGTTGTGCCGTTGAGGCGCCACGGAGGACCGATGCGCTATTTGATCGTCTATTTGAGCACGCTCGTCATCATGCTCCCCCTCGACTTCGCGTTTCTAGGCACGGTCGGCAAGAAAATGTATCAATCCCATATCGGCGGGCTGATGCTGGATACGCCGCGGGTGTCGGCCGCGATCCTCTTCTATGCACTCTATCTCGCTGGAATCGTCGTATTCGTGAACGGCGCCCATCCCGCCAACTGGTCGGCGAACTTGCTGCTGGGCGCACTGCTCGGCCTTTTCTGCTATTCGACATTCGCGCTCACAAACATGGCGATCCTCAAACAGTGGCAGTGGTCGCTGGTGATCCCGGACATCGCCTGGGGCATGGTGGTGACGGCTGCGGCCGCATCGCTGGGTGGATTGCTCGCCGGCTGGATTATCTCCCGTGTCTGAAAGGCCGCATCATGTCCGACGCCTACGACTACTTTCGCGCACACGCCGTCGCGGCGGCCTTGAAGGCGAGACGGCTTCCCCGCGGCCGCATCCGCGACAAGCAACGCACCGTCGCCCGCGTCTACCATCTCCTGGCGAAGAAATCGGCGCCGGGCCCCGACAATCAACGCCTCGACGACTATCGTGCTGCACGATTTGCGAACAGTCCGAGAGCGATATGACAGATCAGGTTTGGCACCGAGGAGGATCACGATGAGTGCAAAGGACACAGTCATCGGGACGACCAAACGTTTGGTGGCAGAGATCGTCGGCGACGGCGCCCTCGCGGAGGAAGGTTCGCGGCAAAGCACCGGCGAAGCCGCTCGTCCCGCGCTCTTCGACGGAGATACGACAGTCGCACACAATCCTAAATATGTTGCGACAGCAACCACCGCCGCTCTGGACGCACCAGCACTGACCGAACACGAGCGATACGCCTTGCTGCTGGGGCACGCCGCGCTGAAAGCATGGCCCGACCTCCCGCGCGAAGCTCAGGAGCGGCTGTTCACCGCGGCCGTCGATGATGGCATCATCGCAAATTCACTGGCGGTCTATCTGCACGACCGTCACCCCAGGACGCTCCATCCGTCGAAACCCGCCCAGCTCGCCTGAGCAGTCGCAATGGCGGCGCGGGGGCACTACGGTGTCACGATTACCGATTGTGCGAACCCTGCGAACAAGGCCGCGGGGCCGGCATAGACCGTGACGCATCCGGCCTGCCTGAGCGAAGCTTCCGTGAAGCCGCCGCTCAACACACCGACCGGCGTGATCTTCGCCTTGACGGCGGCCTCGGCGTCATAGGGCGTGTCGCCGATGGCGACCGCGTCCGGCCCCTGCATATCCAGCTTCTGAAGAACAACTTCGAAAATGTCCGCCGATGGCTTCGACCTATCCGCGTCCTCGGACGACGCTTTGACGTCGATCAGATCAGCGATCCCGGCAATCTCGAGATAGGTTTCCAGCTCGTCGCTTTTGGCGGACGATCCGACAGCGACGTGCAGGCCTGCCTCGTGAACGCGTCTGAGAAGATCGGGGACAGCAGAGAATGGACGTAGCAGCGGCAGGTATTCGGACTTGAAACGCTTGCCCCGCCAATCCTCGAGCTCCTTCCCATGGTCGCGCTGCTCATCGGCCGACAAGAACATGGGAATGAGCTTGTCGCCGCCTTTGCCAATCTGAGATCTGGCCCGCTCCAAGCTGACGTCATGACCGAACTTCACCAAGGCTTCATACCAGGCGAGTGCATGCAGATCGACCGAGTCCAGCAGCGTTCCATCCACGTCCAAAATGACGGCTTCGAACATGATAAACTCGCATGCACTTACAGGAAGGTGGAAAGTTCATAGGCCGCAACGGCGAATCCGAGACATCGGCGCCACGGATTGACGCCTCGCGCCATCTCGTCGGCACTCCAGACCAGCAGGCCTCCCTTCATGATGACCGTCAACGCGCCGTTCTGTGGCCACAGCAAAAGCAATATGCCCGCGGCAATCACGATCCACAGCACCAGGTTGGGCGCTTGAATGATCGTGATTGCATCGGTTCTACGATCGCAAAAGAACCACCGCAGGGCCTCTGGAACGGTCAGAGCTTGACCTCGCCCTCGTCACGCCCCTTCCAGTAGGTCACGCGTTTCGCCTTGACCTTGATCAGGACGATGCCCGGCGTATCGACGCCCTTGTCGAACCACTTGTCGAGATCGCTGGTCCAATGCTGTTGGAAGGCCGCCTTGTCCCGAATGAGTTCGGCCGTTCCCTCGACCGCCACGTAGATGCCCTTGGAGAAGAGGCCCGCCTCCGACGAGAAACCGAGCGCCACCTTGGGATCGCGCTGGATATCGGATACGGCACGCGCCTGCTCGTAGCTGAAATAGTACGACGTGCCGTCATAGGCCACGTCACCGTTGTTGCTCATGGGCCGGTTGGCGATCTCGCCGTTCTCGGTGTGCGTCGAGAGAATGGCGATGTCGATACCGGCCATGTCCTGTGCGATATCGGCGAGCGTCTTGGTCATTTTTGGTTCTCCTTGGAAAACAGAGCCGTTGTCGATGTCACGCAAGAGAAGATCGACGTTCTCTCGCAAAGCATCGTGCCGCTTTGATCAGCGCTACGGATCGGGAGGCGCGCGCTATCTTCGTTGAGCCGTCCAAATCAGGTTTTGAAGAACTGTAGCCAGAGAGCGACCATCGCAACGAGAGCCAGCACAACGCTGATCACGAGGACATTGCGCACGGATGGTCCCCGCTCCGCTTGTCGGGCTTCGGTCGGCGTCGCCGTGACCCGTTCGCCTCTGGTATCCGGCATTCAGTCCTCCCTCATGACAGATGTCTCGACGCGAACAAGCTCTCTTGTCGCGGGACGGCTACGACGGAGAGCCGGAAAAGCTCCATAGTTCGCGGACAATTCGCGGCGCTGCCGTCCCGCGGCAACCATCAGGCTTCATTCCGGCATGGGTTGAGGTGTTTGCTCCTCGTTGCCGGGTTCATCCGCCTCCAACTCATTTTTCGCTTGATGCCAAAACTCCTCGGATCGTCCTTCGGGTCTTCCTTCTCTTTCCCAAAGTTTGTGCGCGTGTTCTCGGATTTGAGCATCGGTGACATTTGGCACGGCAAACTCCTTATCTGTCGTCGTTTTCTAATTACCTGCCTTCAACTCGGTTCCTGAACCTGATCGCGCATCGGCTTCCTTGGCAGCGCTTCCAACCGTGGTGCGGCGTCGAGCAGCTTACGGGCTGCCTTTGCCTCCGTTTGCGCCGACGGCCGTGCCGGTCGTGAAGCTGGCCTCATCCGACGCAAGCATCACGTACAACGGCGCCAACTCCGCAGGCTGTCCCGCCCGACCGAGTGGCGTGTTCTGACCGAACTTCGTCATATCGCCCGGCAGTTGACCGCCGGCGACCTGCAGCGGAGTCCAGATCGGACCCGGCGCGACCATGTTCACGCGAATGCCCTTCCCGGCAAGCTGCTTTGCCAGCCCTTTGGTGAAGATGAGAATGGCCCCCTTGGTCGACGCGTAGTCCAGCAGCTCGATCTCCGGGTCGTACGAATTCACCGACCCCGTGTTGATGATCACGGAGCCTGGCTTCAGATAGGGTATCGCTACCTTGCTGATGCGGAACGGCGCGAAGATGTTGGTTTCGTAGGTGCGCACCAACTGCTCGTCGGTGATTTCGCTGATGTCCTTTTTGCTCTGCTGATAGGCTGCGTTGTTGACGAGGATGTCGAGACCACCCAAACCCTCGACCGCGTCGGCGACAAGCTTCTCGCACGCCTCCAGCGTCCGGATGTCGGCCGGAAGAGCCACGGCCTTGCGTCCCGCACTCCGGATCAAGTCGACGACTTCCTTCGCATCGGGCTCTTCTGTCGGGAAATAGTTGATGGCGACATCGGCGCCCTCCCGGGCAAAGGCGATCGCCGCGGCGCGGCCGATGCCGCTGTCCCCTCCGGTCACCAGTGCCTTGCGGCCTGCGAGCCGTCCCGAGCCCTTGTAAGATTTCTCGCCGTGATCCGGCGGCGGGTCCATCTTGCTCGCCAGAGCTGGCCACGGCTGCTTCTGCTCCGGGAAGGGCTCCTTCCGATATTTGGCGCGCGGATCGCGCAGTGCCGCCGTTTCGAGATGCGGAACCTGCTGCGCGGTCGTCTCCTTGTTCGAGAGTGCTAAGGTCGCAAGGCCGACAGCCGTGGTCCCGAGAACGGCGCGGCGGGTTGATCTCTTCTCTGACAATGTCTTCTCCCGGTTGAGACGGTGAGCACCGAGAACATGCGGGTGCGAGAACCGTTCCTGTATGCCAAATCGCTCAGACTGCGACGGCTTGGCGCGAAGCAGGCGACAGTCGCCCCAGGGCCGTTCAGTGCCTCACTTGGCGAAAGCCGGTCCAAGGCGCTGTTCAGGGTCGGAGCGACCATCTCGCGGTCGATTCTCAAGTCTTTGCGGGAGGCGGAAGCGTCTGCTGATGCTGCACCACGTGCCATTTTTCGTGCGAAAGTCGCCGATACGTCGAGGTGCAGTAGGCTTCGTAGACGGATCGATCCCTTGCCGCCACGGCCTTGTACGCCACGACGATCAATCCTTCCTGGGGCCGCATGATCTGGCGCTCCGACAGAGCGACCTTCGACCATCGGGGCGTATCGGACACCGCGTCGATGGCTTGCCGGCCCGTCATGACGAACGGAGCCGCTGGCAGCACCATGAGGCATTCGTCGTCGATAGCGTCGCGATAATGCGCGGCATCACCGGTCCAAAGCCCTTCTTCGAATACCCAAACGCGATGATCGTCCATGGTGCCTCCCATCGTTCTCCGAGTGCAATGAAACGTGAGGCCACCCGTTCCCGAAAAAAAGGCGACGTCCAATGCGCAGATCCGATCGCGGCGCTATAACTGTGCGGCGGAACCAATCATCCGGGCGTCTCTTGAATCCGCCGTTCAGTTGCGGAGTAGCGTCATGTGTTCAGGATGGAGCCCATCCGTGGTGCCGGCCGGCGTCCACGATACCGTGTACCTCGTTGTCGACTGCCACGGTCCCGGCGGCTGTGTCTGGCGGGAAGCCGACGTCAACGGCACCGATCTTGAGACCGTCATCGCCGACCTGATGCGCGGCGAATATTCCGACCCCCTCTGCGTCATAGCTTTCAACACCACCGAGAACTGGTCGCGGGATGTCACCGCCGACATCGCCCGCGAGACTCTGGAACGGTGCGATCTCGCCTACGAAGACGTGCCCGCCTGGCTGGAGGATCTCGTCCATCGTCATGTTCATCCAGAACGCCAATTGCCGCTGCGGCTGAAGCGATGACAGACCTTAGCCCATCCATCGCGCCCGAGCTGAACGCTGCCAGGCTCGGTCCGGAGGCATTGCTCGATCTCGTCGGGCATCTCGGCGCCGCGCTGATTCAGTCGGACAAGATCGCCGACCCCACCGTCGTCGATCATCTGCAATCCGCTCACCGGCTTGCGCTCGATCTCTACACTTCGTCCGGCGGAAGCCACCGATATCGTCCCGTCGAAGCGTAAAACATCTGCGGCCTACGCTTAAATCAGAGGTGAACACGTGCGGACTGTCCCGGTCCCGCTGCCAACCTCGCGACGTGCTGCACTTCGGCAAACATCTTGCTCGTCCGAGCCTGCAGCGATCCGACGCCTCCTAGTCACGCGGCGCGTTCCGCTCATCCGGAAGAGTGGCGACCCCTGGCGGAAATTGCCTTCGAATGTAGTGGTCGAGAACGAAAAGCCTGATAGCGGACGAAAGGTTTGATTTCGGCGCTCTTCCGTTATCGATCCTGGTCGTCAGATCAAAGACGGTTACGCCCTCGTTCCGCGCAATTTCCTTCAGCGCTGACCAGAATTCGTCCTCCAGGCTGACGCTGGTTTTGTGCCCCGCGATCTCCAGGGAACGCTTGTGGATGGTGGATTTCACGCAAACCTCCGGATCCATACCTCAGATTGCATCTGCCTTAGGTTGCGATCAATCTTGGAATTTCCACCCGGGATTACTTTTGCTTTTCCTCCAACGCGCCGGTCGCCCGGAGATCCGCCCGCACTTTCCGGACTCCCGGGAGTGGCTTTCCGAGCTCGCGCGCTTTCTTTTGGACCGTCGACGACGGTCTGCGCAGCGCGGCACTCGCCCGCATCAATGTCGCTCCTTCGTCAGCCAACTTCTCAAGTTTCGCTATGTCCTCAGTGGTCCAAGGCTTGGTGATAGGCATCCTGTCTCCGCAAAGCCTCTTCGCTACACTAGGTCTGCCGACGTCTTCGGTCGGATGGGCGACATACGTCAGTTAAAAATTACCTTCCCGGAATTGGCTGCGTGTGGTGGAATGTCGCACCGGAGAAAGAACGCAATGCAGAGGAAGACGGATCAGCAACGAGGCCTCGCCCGACTTTTCGGCGACGTGGCGAACAAGACATCGCTGTTGGCGGGGCGGGCGTCTACTTTTGCTATCGCGTCTGCCATCGTCACCATTTGGGCCGTGACCGGGCCGCTTTCCGGCTACTCCGACACGTGGCAACTTGTCATCAACACCGGGACGACCATCGTGACGTTCCTCATGGTCTTCCTCATTCAGAATTCGCAGAACCGGGACGGCGCCGCCATCCAGGTCAAGCTCGATGAGCTCATCCGAACAAGTGCGGCGCACAACTCGTTCGTTGGCATCGAACATCTGACCGACGAGGAGCTCGAGGACATTAGGACCAAATGCGAAGCGCGGGCCACCGCGGAAAAGGCCGGCGAGAAATCGGTCCGCCGGACCGGCGAGAAGGCCCGCGAAGCCGCCGACCAAGCGGTCGGATGAAAGCGCCTCAATAGTGAGGGTGAAGCTGGCCGCTGATGGGCCGAGCTTCAAGGAACCAACGGGTCTCTCCCGGAGTATGGACTGGAATGCATTTTGGTAGTTCGTTTCGGTCCGGCCCACGACGATCCTCTCGTACGCGATTGCTATTCATGGTCTCGATCCCTGCAACCCAACCCCTCGTCTTCCCCCATCCGCGAAGGTCGAGCGCCCTCCGTAATGGTTGGAGGTCTGTTTGCATCGTGTGCTGAGGGTCAAGGAATCCGAATGCGGGGATGGCTGGGCCGTCGAACATCGGTGGGCACCGGGCGTCTGGATCGCGCTTGCGGGTCTCTATCTCAGCGAGGAAGCGGCTTCCGCATGATCGACGAGAAGGGTGAGCAATACCTGTCCGGGGAGCGGCACCGCAGGACTGCCGTCATACGCCGCAACAACGTGCATCGGTCCGGCCGCGGCGACACGGCGATGGTCTTCGCGCACGGGTTCGGTTGCGATCAGCAGATGTGGCGGTTCGTGGCCCCGCAGTTCGAGAACGACTTCAAGGTCGTCCTCTTCGATCATGTGGGTTCGGGCAAACCCGACCTCTCGGCGTACAGCGCCGAGAAATACGCGTCTCTCGACGGATACGCGGCCGACCTCAACGAGATCGGAGACATTTTAGGGCTCAGGGACGCCGTGCTGGTCGCTCATTCGGTCAGCGCGATGATCGCGGTGCTTGCATCGGTCGCGGCTCCGGCGATGTTCGGACGCCTCGTTCTTATCGGACCATCGGCGCGCTACATCGATGACGTCGGATACATCGGAGGCTTCTCGCAGGACCGCATCGACGAGCTTCTGAAACTTCTTGAAAGCCACTACACCGACTGGGCCGCGGCGATGGCACCGGCGATCGTCGGCAATCCGGACCGCCCTCATCTCGCCGAAGAACTCAGCGACAGCATCTGCCGCATGAATCCTGAGATCGCGAAGGAATTTGCACGCATCACCTTCACGTCCGACAGCCGAGCCGATTTACCGAACGTTTCCCGCCCCTCGCTGATCCTGCAGTGCTCGGAAGATGCGATCGCTCCGCTTGAAGCGGGCGCTTACGTCCATCAAGCCATCCCAGACAGCACGATGACCGTCATGAAGGCTACCGGCCACTGTCCGCATCTCAGCGCGCCTCGAGAGGTCATCTCCGCGATTAGGGCGTTCGCCTGAAACTTTTCCACATCAGCGCTATTGCCGAGGCAGCACACGCCGGGTGTCAACCGGCCATAACGGGGATGATGGACGCGGCGGTTTTGCCGGTTTCTCGTCGCGACAGCAACGCATCGGTACGCGTGGCAATCTAACCTGTTCTCGGCGTGTGCCCCATTTCGGCAGGGCCTTTTATACCTGTACTTTCTAAACCCTCGAATCCACGCGACAGACTTGCGTGAAACATGTTCGTGTCGGCAAAAGACCGGAAATTGTGATGGCAGAGAACTACGCTGGCCGCTGCGTGAACGGGCCAAAGGCTGGCGAGAAACTGAGCGCGCCTAGCAACAGTGTGCCGGTCATAGCGCCTGGAAGCGACACTGAAGGACAGCTCGTTGGGTTCTATGAATATAAAGCTGGCGGTTGGGAATGGCGTCCCGAAACAACTCCCGACGAGAAAGAGCGGCTCCGTTGATGCGCGTTCCGACTTGTAGTGCTCATCTGAATGCTTAAGCAACGTCAGCTATCGAAGGTCAGCACGATCTTGCCGAAATGGCTGCCGCGCGCCATTTCCTCGACGGCGAGACGAGCATCGGTCCATGGGAGCACACGGTCGACCACCGGCCGGATGCGATGCAGGGTCAATGCCCGGCACATCGCCTCGAACATCTCCCGAGAGCCGACGGACAGGCCTTGCACCTTCGCCGCGGTTGCGATCATCACCGAAGCGGACAGTTTCGCCGGTGGGGCACTCGCATCGGTCAGTATGCCGATAACCGCGATATGTCCCGCCATGCGGACGGACTTCAGGCTTTCGATCAACGTACCCGCTCCTCCGACTTCCATAATGAAGTCGGCGCCGCGACCGCCGGTCAGTTCGATGATCGTCCGCAGCCCCGCAGCCTTCGCGAATTGCAGGCCGAAGATCGAAACGCCGCCCGTTCCCTGCAGCACCACGCTGTCGCCGGGCTCGAGGCGCGCGTCCACGAACATCGCCCGCCATGCGGTCAGAGCGGCACACGGAAGCGTCGCCACTTCTTCATCGGTCAGATAGTCGGGCACTTTGGAAACCGCCGTTTCCGGAAACAGAGCGAGTTCCCTCGCCGCTCCGGGTGCGCCGGGCGACCCCAGCGGTCCATCGCGCTTGTCCGGCGTCGGCGGGCCGGCATGCCAATTGGGAAAGAACAAGGTCGAGACGCGGTCGCCCACGGCGACGCGGTGCACACCCTCGCCTACCGCAGCGATGATCCCACAACCGTCCGAAAACGGAATGATCGGCGGGGCGTCCACCGCACCTGCCGAGTAGCCACCCTTCGCAATGATGGCGGTGTCGCGGAAATTGAGCGAGATCGTCCGCATCTTCACCACGACCTCGCCTTTGCCGGGCGCGGGATCGGCATGTTCGACGATCTTCAGGCTCTCGGTGCCCCAAGGATGGGAAAGCTCCAGCGCTCGCATGTGTGTCCTCGCAAGGTGCCTCGACGCTGCAGTCGTGACGCGGACCGGACGTGACCGCAAGCCCGGATGCGGCATTCCCCTCAAGCGCAGGCCGCCCGTGGAACATGGATCGAGTTCGGATATTTGCGGGCTGCAGCGCTTCCGCTGATTCACCTATGAAGGCCACACGATGAAAAAGTCACTCCTCGCCGCTGCCGCCATCCTGTCTCTTGCCCTTGCCGCGAACGCCTCGGCGCAATCCCTTGGAGAGAAGACCGGCGTAAATTCGGTCCTCGGCGTCGCGCCCACCACCGCCGATTTCGTCAAGGAAGCTGCGATGAGTGATATGACCGAGATCGCCACCAGCAAGCTGGCGCAGGAGCGCGGAGACGCCGACGCGAAGACGTTCGCCGGGCAGATGATTACCGACCACACCAAGACATCGGAAGAGCTCAAAGCGCTGGTCGGCGGCGGCGTGAAAGCGGAAATCCCGGCAGCACTGGACGATACGCACCAGAAGATTGTCAACAAGCTCAAGGACGCCAAGGCGGAAGACTTCACGGCCGACTATGCGTCGATGCAAGTCAGCGCACACAAGGACGCGGTGTCGCTGTTCGAACGATATGCGAAAGGCGGAGAAGATCCGAAGCTTAAGGATTGGGCTGGGAAGACGCTTCCGCACTTGCAGCATCACCTCGAAATGGCGCAAAACTTGAACAAGAAGAAGTAACTTCGATAGCCGACGTCGGATGGGAAAGACCCCGGTCTCGTCGAGGTCTTTCCCGCGCTTGGGAAGCATCCGCCGCGCTGTTCTCTTAACTGCCGCAGGTTGAGCCTTTTAGGAGCAATTGTCCTTGCGTAGATCCGGATGGCCCCTGATGCGCCCGGTCCGCGACTGATGGCCAGGAAGCTCAAGACCTACCAGACCTCCATCGGCTTCTACGACCTCGCCGTCGCTGCTCCATCCATGAAGGCCGCCCTGCAGATTTGGGGCGCCGACAGCAACCTATTTCATCAGGGTTTCGCCAGGGAGGTCGAAGATGCCGCGGTTGTCGCGGCGACGCTTGCACATCCTGGCACGGTGCTGCGAAGGCCTGTTGCTACAGATGGCGCGTTCAGGGTAACAAGCGACCTGCCAAAGGACCTGGTAGAAGGGCCCGCCCGGGCAAGGCAGCGAAAGGAGCCGGCGCGGCGGCCTGAAGGCAAAACGGTTAGGCCCGATGGGGCCGCGGCGCGCACGGCGGCGGCAGCGTTCGACCAGCAGCGGAAGCGCGACCAGGCGCAGCGCCGAGCGGACATAGCTGAGGCGAAGCAGCGGGAACGACAATCAGCACGTATCGCCAAAGCGCAACAAGCACTCGACGCCGCAGAACAGGAGCACGACGCACGGGGTGCCGCCTTAGAGGCGGAACGCGAGAAGCTCGACAAGCGCGCGGATACGGAACAGCAGCGCTGGGAGAGACAGCGTGACAAGTTGCGCACCGCCCTGGATCGCGCGAAGGAACATCGCTGATGAAGCCGTTTGCTGGCGAGCGAGCGGCTGCTGGGGGCGGCGCGCGAGGGCGCAAAATCGGATATTTGACGGCTGATGGCGAAACGAACCGGCAGCGCTGATCTTCCCCTTCACGGCGGCCGCGTGCCGGCGTGGCTGGCGACCCGCATGTCGTCGCTCGGCGCGGTCGTGACCCAGGCGATCGTGCACCATTACGGCCGTGACGAATTCCTTCGCCGCCTGTCGCATCCTTTCTGGTTTCAATCGTTCGGCGCGGTGATGGGGATGGACTGGCATTCGTCCGGGATCACCACCAGCGTCATCGGCGCCCTCAAGCGTGGTCTGGGGCCGCTGCAGCACGAACTCGGCATCCATGTCTGCGGCGGCCGTGGTCAGCATTCGCGCAAGACGCCCGATGAGCTCCGCGCGCTCGGCGACCGCATCGGCTTCGATGCCGTCGCCCTCACGCGCGCCAGCCGTCTGGTCGCCAAGGTCGATAGCGCCGCCGTCCAGGACGGCTTCGACCTCTATCTGCACGGCTTCTTCGTCACAGACGACGGCCGCTGGACCGTCGTCCAACAGGGCATGAAGGGAGACAGCAAGCAGGCGCGCCGATATCACTGGCACTCCGAAACCGTGAAGAGCTTCGTCGATGCGCCGCACAGCGCCATCGACGGGCGGCCGCAGGGCGAAGTCTTTAATCTGACCGACCAGCGCGCTGCACCGTCGCGGAGCGCGCAACTCGACCTGCTGACGTCGCTCGGCGCCGACGGCATCGTCGACGAATTCACCGCGTTGACGGGCAGCCAGGCCGCGCAGCCGCCGCTACCACATCTGATCATGCCAGCGCATCACGATGTCCGCTCAAGCGACGTCTTCACGCGGCGCCTGCACGGCACCCTTGCCGCGGCGGCCGAGCGCGGGCCGCTCGACTTTCCGGACCTGCTACTGACACCGGGCGTCGGCGCGCGCACCGTGCGCTCCCTCGCGATGGTCGCGGAAGTCGTCCACGGCGCCCCCTATCGCTTCCGCGATCCCGCACGCTTTTCGCTCGCCCATGGCGGCAAGGACCGCCATCCCTACCCGGTGCCCATCAAGGTCTATGACGAGACCATCCGCGTATTGAAGTCGGCCGTGCAAAATGCTCGGCTCGGCCGCGACGAGGAACTAGACACCCTGAAGCGGCTCGACGACCAGGCACGGCAGCTCGAGCGGATGGCGTCCGGCCCATCGCTCAAGGAGTTCGTCGGTGGCGAACTCGAGGTTTCCGCGTCCCTCGGCGGGCGTTCGGTGTTCGGCTGGGAGGCAGATCGGCGCGATCCACTGGCGGCGGCGAAATGACGGCACGGCCTCCAGCCGAAACGCCGGTCACTCTCAAAGGCGGCGATATGCCGGCGCTGTCGGCGCTGCTCATGAAACCGCGAAAGGCGCGGGCATGCTTCGTTTTAGCCCATGGCGCCGGCGCAGGCATGACGCACCCGTTCATGGCGGAAGTCGCTGCCGATTTATACCGACATGGCGTCGCCACGCTCCGTTTCCAGTTTCCATTCATGCAGCGAGGAGGTCGGCGGCCGGACAGTCCCGTCACCGCGCATGCGGCGATCCGGGCAGCGGTTGCCGAGGCCCGCCAGCGATGCCGTGGTCTGCCGATCGTCGCTGGCGGCAAATCCTTTGGCGGACGTATGACGTCTCAGGCGCAGGCGGGAAAGCCGCTGACCGGCGTCGTCGGCCTCGTTTTCCTCGGCTTCCCGCTGCATCCGTCGGGCAAACCATCGACTGCGCGTGCCGAGCACCTGAAAGACGTCCAAGTCCCGATGCTGTTCGTCCACGGCACCCAAGACAAACTCGCGGAGCCGGCGCTGCTGCGCGGTGTCGTCAAGCGGCGGCGATCACTGGCCACCGCGCATCGCGTCGATGGCGCCGATCACGGCTTTCACGTTCCGGCCCGCAGCGGTCGGACCGACCGCGAGGTCGTGACCGACATCGCGCGCGTCGTCTCCGATTGGATTGGATCGCTCGGTAGCTGACCAGCCGCCGTCCGGACCCATTCCGTGGCCTCGCCGTTGTCCTGAGCGAATCCATGCGGAGAGACCGGATGACGACGGACCGATTCAAGGACAAGGTAGTGATCGTAACCGGCGCGGCGTCGGGCATCGGCGCAGCGACAGCGCGGCGTTTTTCGGCCGAAGGTGCGCAAGTCGCGTTGGTCGACCGCGACCAGACGCCCCTGGAATCCGTTGCGAAGAGCTTGCCACCAGACCGGACCACGCTTCACGTGCTCGATGTGTCGGATTCTGCGGCGGTGACGGCGATGGTGTCCGCCGTCGTCGCGCATTTCGGCGGACTAAACGTCATGATCAACAATGCCGGCGTCCACGAAGGTGGCGCCCCCGATGAGATAACCGACGGGCAGTGGCGTAAGGTGATGGAGACCGACGTCGACGGCGTGTTCTTTGGCTGCCGGGCTGCCATCCCGCATCTGACCAAGACCAAGGGCTCCATCGTGAACACGGCGTCGGTTTCCGGCACCGGCGGCGACTGGGGCATGAGCCCCTACAACGCTGCCAAAGGCGCCGTCGTCAACCTAACACGCGCGCTTGCGATGGATCTCGGCAAGAAGGGTGTCCGCGTCAACGCCGTATGCCCTAGCCTCACCCGTACCGGCATGACCGCCGACATGATGGACGACGACAAGTTGCTGGCGAAATTCGCGGAGCGGATCCCGCTGGGCCGGGTGTGTGAGCCCGAGGAAGTTGCAGCGGTAATCGCGTTCCTCGCCAGCGACGACGCCAGCTTCATGACCGGCGCCAATGTTGTGGTCGACGGAGGCGTTTCCGCATCCAACGGGCAACCGCCCCAATGACCGGCTCAACAGAAACAGGATATCCCATGTTGCCGTCTCGGCGAATTCAATCGTCCGCTGAACTCGTTCTGGACCATAGTACGGAGAGAGGTCCCTTCCGCCCATAGACAGGATCCCGGCGGGGTCTTCCCGCGTGAGCGAGATCAAAAAAGATCATCCGGACACCCGTATCGTATTGAGCGATATCGAAATGCCCGCGGAGATCGATGGCGTGGAGCTCGCTGCGATTGTCTGCAAGCGGTGGCCGCCCATTGAAATCATCCTCCTGTCGGGACATTACCCCTCTGCCGCAGGCCGAATGCCCGCGCGGCACGTCTTCTTCTCCAAGCCCTTTAGGGAAGCCGAGGTTGTCGCGGCGATAAGGCGTACTCGGCCTAGAGGCGGGTGCCATGTTCAGGGCCGCGACAGGATTCACCGTTACACGAAACCTTTCCGGATCGACGCCATTGGCGATGCAGCACGCACCGGCTGTCAACCGGCCGTAGCGGGGATTATGAAGCGGCTTTGCCGGTTTCTCGTCGCGAGAGCAACGCATCGGTACGCGTGGAAAAACCATTCCAGTTCGCGTGCCCTCTTTCCGGCTCGGGAGTTGTAAAGGATTTCGGCTTGGCACCTTTCCTCCGTCCTCCACATCATGTCTCAAGACGGGCCTTCACGGTGGGCGCCGCCGCGATCAGTCTCGGGACCTTCACTTTGACAGCGAGTTCACAAGGAGCACCGCTGATGGCCAACGTCCTCATTGACCCTCGCAACAATTACCCTAAGCCGCCCTTCAAGCGGCAGTCCCAGCCGTGGCCCGGTCTTGCGCAAGATATGGATCCGCGTCCCGACCACGGCGAGACGAGCTATCGCGGGTCGGGCCGGATGGCTGGCCGCAAGGCACTGATCACCGGAGGGGACTCGGGCATGGGGCGCGCAGCCGCGATCGCCTTTGCCCGGGAGGGCGCGGACGTCGCGATCAACTTTCTGCCCGCCGAGCAGCCAGACGCCGACGAAGTGCTGAAGCTAATCGCGGCGGAAGGACGCAAGGGCGTCGGCATTCCTGGGGACCTCAAGGAGGAAACCTTCTGCCGCAATCTGGTAGAACGCGCGGTTTCGGAGCTCGGCGGCCTCGACATCGTCGTGAGCAATGCCGCAAGGCAGCAGACGCGCGCATCGATCATGGACGTTTCCACCGAAGACTTCGATGCGACCATGAAGACTAACGTGTACGCGCCTTTCTGGATCATCAAAGCGGCGCTTCCGCACCTCAAGCCGGGATCGGCGATCATCGGGACGTCGTCGGAGCAGGCTATCGATCCGTCGGCCGAGCTCTACGACTACGCCCAGACGAAGGCAGCGACGACCAACTACGTGAAATCGCTTGCCAAGCAGCTTGCGCCAAAGGGCATCCGCGTTAATGCCGTCGCGCCCGGCCCGATCTGGACACCGTTGCAGGTCTCCGGAGGCGCGACGATGGAAAAGCTCGAGAAGTTCGGCGGCATGACGCCGCTCGGCCGTCCCGGCCAGCCGGTCGAACTTGCATCCATCTACGTGCAGCTCGCGGCCGCCGACGCAAGCTACGCTACCGGACAAGTCTACGCCGCCGCGGGCGGCTCTGGGCAACCCTGAGCTGGACGTCGAGCGATCCTGACGCTCGCGATTTTCATTGTTGACCAACGTGTTCGGAAGACCTGTTGCAACGCCGCAAGCAGGACTGGCGGTAGCTTTCCGCGATGGCTCGCGCCCCCGGCAGCCCCTGCATATGGTCCTCGGACGAGGCCAACAACCGATCATTGACGCCACTAAAGGAGACTTCCATGGCAAATGACATGCACGCTGATGGCCGCGACACCCGAAGCGGGGCCTATGACGCGGTGGCTCCTCTCAGCAAGCAACCCGCAGACCACGCAGCGCATCCAGGCGCTGGACATGTGGATGTTCCCGGGGGGCTGCTGCGCTACCGACAAGCAGCACTGAATCCTCGCACCGGCCGCCGACCGACGGAGTGATCTATGAAGTACAGCAAGGCAAATGAAGAAGGCAACGAGCCATCGCCGATCATTATGATCGCCGTCGCGATCGTGCCGCTGCTGGCTGTTGTGGGATGGTTTATGGGCGTGTTCGGCTAGGAGTAGGGCGATGCTGGAAGAGCAGATTGTCGAAGCCATCAAGGCTGAGCTGCAGAGGCAAGCGGCGGACAAACCATCAGAACTGTCCGTCAAGACGAGTAAGGAATTCAGGGTCAACGGGGTCATCGATCTCGATGCCTTGGCGATGGCAGTTGCCGGGAGTGTTGCCGGTGGGCCATGAGACCGAAACCGATCCAGGCAGGCTTCGCCAACTGGCAAAGCGAGCGCAAAAACTCGCTGACGGCTCGCATGCACAGGAGACAAAGTCTCGCTTATCAACAGCGGCCGCCGAGTTTCAACAGCGCGCCAAAGAAATCGAGATGGACCACGGGACGGGCCAGTAACGGTGGAGCTCTAAGCGCCCAACTGCCCGCAGTATGGTGGGCGAACCAATCTACTTAGGATTCGCGAAGTCTGTTGGATGCAGGGTACGGGATTTCGATGCTTTCGACGCGAGCGCATCCTGCAGCCCCCTAGCCGATCCTAGCAGCGAGGAGTCGGGTCCCGCCCCAAGGCTGGGGGCTGAGTAAGGACGGGACCGTCCCCGCGGCCGACAGTTTCGCGGATTGCCGGCGCGCATAGCAAACCGCAGTTCAATGTCTCGTTCCGGTAATTTCAGATATTGGCAGGTCGTTTAGACTGCTTGGCCGAAACGTTATTGGATTGAAAAACCACAATGGGATGGGATCGGATTTCTGGCGGTGACGACTTTCGGAACTGACCCGCAACCCGCTCGGCCGCGATCTCGGAGATGTAAACCCCGATCAGCTGCTTTTCCTGGCCGTCAGGCCATGATGCGCAAATGACATAATCTGTTGTGCCTAGTAGCGGACGCACTTGATATTTGACGTTCGGAGCGGGCATGAAATGACTCCATTTCCCGCGCATTTTACAGATTGCGAAAACTCGCAATCTGTTCGGTTGCTGACACTATCTAAGCAATCTCATTCGCGACCGAGAATTTCCGCCAGCGTGACTGTATGAAAAACGATGCCTTGTTCGTCGCGGAGAGAAACGGCTTGCGGTAAAGATCGACCCGCCTCCAAGATTGCATGGGCCGAGCGTTCTCTGAGGACCGTTTCAGCTTCGGCGATAGCGGCGTCGAGCTCAACGAACTCATGACCTTCATCGTCTGTCACGGTTGTGTGCGGGTAAATCACGTAAAAGAATATGCGCGGCAATGCAGGTCTCCGTCCCACCGCTATTTATGCATACTCTCTAGATACGTTCACTCGGACGGATGAAACAAGTGCTGGTAATGATCGCGAAGATCGTCTTCGCACTCACACGCCCATTCCCGGAGCTTTTCTGTATCGAGGATTTGAATCTGCCCTCTACGATAAGAGATTATCCCCGCCCCCGCGAGTTCCTTCGCGACGTCATTTACACTCGGGCGTCGGACGCCGATCATCTGCGCGAGAAACTCCTGAGTTAAATGCAGTTCGTCACCGCAGATCGCCTGTACCCTCAGCAGCCATCTCGCGAGCCGGCTCCGGACTTTGTGCGTGGCATTGCACGCAGCCGCTTGCTGGACTTGCGCGTGCAGAAACAATTCGTACCGGATAAGTGGCTCGCGCAGATCAGGCAGCTCCAAAGCAAGGCGTGACAGTGCCTTCGGTTCGATAACCGACGACTCACCGGGCACCTGGACCACGACACGGTTGAGCGAAATCTGGGTGTCCAAAGCTTGAAGCGCGCCAAAAACGCCGTCCTTGCCGATAACGCCGGCTTCGATGCCCCCGCCGCCGACGAGGTCCACCACAACGGAAAGCATGCCGCTGTGGGGAAAATAAACGCGACGAATCTGCTGATGCGTCTCGGCGACGAGTTGGCCCTGCTCCAGCTTCACAACGGCGAGTTGCTTGCGAACAGCGGCCAAGGTGGTCTCGCTCAATCCAGCGAGGATGAAATTGGGATGAGACACGCAACTCTCCTTAATCTGCGAACAGACAGGAGCGTGCGTCTCCACCAATGACGCTATGCGTCTTGGATAGCTAACAGAAAAAATGACCGTTGTCTGTACGCCGGGGACGAAACGCTCAAGAAAAGGCGCACTGCGGAACTGGCCGCCATCATATATTCGGCAAGCTCGACATCGCTGGGACGACATCTTTTGTCATTGCGGTCGCCAGGATGCGCCCTGCGCTATCGCAAATTTCAATCATGAAGGGGATGCGCCCGCTTTCAGCCCGGACTGCCTCAATTACCAGTTCCTTGAGAGCCTCGCGGCCATCCCGCGTTGCAGCAGCGAGATCGCTATAGTCGCCGCCATCAGGGTCGGAAACGACCTCGTTGTCAGAGAACGTCGTTTTTAAGAACAGGCGCATCTCCCAGTGTTCCTTCTCTGAGAAGGTACGCTATGTGACAATGAAGGTTTCATTATGAGTGTCAGGAGGCGAACAGACCGCTCGGGTGATGTTTTGTTTAGCTGCCCTTAAGCCAGCGTTCCAACGGGTCGATAGACGCAGGGAGGAAGCGCATGACACCGGGCATCTTCTCATCGAAGAAAAGCACACGCGAAATTCTGGTAGACCGAGCAGAACGGCTGCGCCGGGACGCCGAAAAAATGCTTGCCGGTGTCGAGCGCGACCGGGTCTTGAAACATGTCAGACAGATTGAGACCGAGGCTCGCGCCGAAGGATGGGCAAACTCGACCGGCCTCCAACCTCCTAAATGAATGGAGATGGCATATGCCGCACGTCACCAGTCGTAGCTGGACCGATACCGATATTGCACGGCTCAAGAAGCTCTCCGACGAGGGCGCGACGGTTAATCGCGCGGCCGCAGCCTTGAATCGAAAGACGGAAGCGGTGAAGAAAGCCTGCCGTGCCCATGGCTTCACGCTCATCGGCACCCGTCAAGCCAAGGCCGCGATCCGCGCTCTGAACGAACGCGACGCCGAGAATGCGTAGAATTGTTTAACTATGGCGATTTCAATCGATCCTCTGCGCGTCGGCGACACCTGCAGATTGAACCAGTTGGGGCGTTCACGCAGTCCCAAGGTAACGTGGGTTACTGCCGTGGTCCTCAGTGTTTTGGGGCGAGGCAGGTCTTATCGGGTGCTACCTCAAGGTAGGTCCGAACCCGTTCGGATTCACGGAAGCTACCTTGAAGCTGCGGTAGAGGCCGATGGCGCTGCGCAGCGCCCGCGTCGTTCGTGGTGTCTACTTCTAACTTTGATGGCGAGCAAACGCCCGAGGACTGCGTGGCCGTTGTTGAAGACGGGTTAAGACGGGTTCGCCGAAACCTGCCCTACCTTTGACTGATGATGCTCGCAGGTGAGGTCCTACTGGGCTCGATGGGCGTTCTAGTATCCCGCTTGACAATCAAGGCGGTTATCAAGTTCTCGCCTCCGGCGCTCAGCGATGGACGTCAGGAACTTGGAAC
>NZ_JBIISY010000273.1:0-7619 GCF_044340795.1 Tardiphaga sp. | reverse complement strand
CAATATTTCCAGCGCCTGCGCCGCCTGATACGCGAGGCGCAGGGCAAGGCCAAGCCGTTCTATGTCGTCGTCGAGAAGATCCTCGGCGAAGACGAAAAGCTGGTGCCCTTTGCCGGCGTGCACGGGACCACCGGCTATGAATGGCTGAACGCCATCACCCAGGTTCTGGTGGAGGAAAAAGGCCTGGAGCCGCTCGGCGAGACCTGGCGGCAGGTCAGCAACACCTCGCCGAAATTCGGGCCTCTTCTGATCGAGGCCAAGCGCCGCGTCCTCGATACGCTGCTGCTGTCGGAGTTCACCGTGCTGACGCGCCTGCTCGCGCGTATTGCCAATGGGCATTATTCGACGCGCGATTTCTCCGCCGACACGCTGCGCCAGGCTTTCGAGCTCTATGTGCTGCATTTCCCGGTCTATCGCACCTATCTCACCGCCGCGGGCCCCTCGGCGCTGGATCGCCAGTTGATCTCGGAGACGATCGAGAAAGCCCGTGCCGAATGGTTCGGCACCGACGAAGGTCTGTTCGACTTCCTGCGCGATGCATTAACCCTCGACCTGCTGAAGCCCGGCGGTCCCGCCCATAGCAAGCCGCGCGTGCGCCGCTTTGCCTTCAAGGTGCAGCAGTTCACCGGCCCGACCATGGCGAAGTCGCTCGAAGACACCGCCTTCTATCGCTATCACAAGCTGCTCGCGCTCAACGAAGTTGGTGGTGAGCCTGCTGCCGAGGCGATGCCGGTCAAGCGCTTCCACGCCATGATGGTTCAGCGCGCCAACGAATTCCCGCACGGCATGACGTCGACGGCGACCCATGACACCAAGCGCGGCGAGGATGCCCGCACACGCCTGCTGGCGCTTGCGGAACTGCCCAGTGAATGGGCCACGGCCGTGAGCCGCTGGAAGGTTTTGAACGCGCCACATGTGATCAGCGATGGCGAGATGCGCTCACCGTCCGCGCCGTTCGAATATATGCTGTATCAGGCGCTGGTCGGTGCCTGGGAATTGGATGCCCGGGACGAGACCTTCCTCGAACGCATGCAGGCTTATGCCCTCAAGGCCGCGCGCGAGGGCAAGGAAGAAACGAGCTGGCTCAATCCGCATGCGGCCTATGAGAAAGGCCTGCAGGATTTTCTCGCTCGCATCCTTGATCCCGCGCAATCGAAGGAATTCATCGACCAGATCGACGCTTTTGCACGTCGGATGGCGCTGATCGGCGCAGTGAACTCGCTCAGCCAGATCACGCTGAAAGCGACCATCCCCGGAATGCCCGACTTCTACCAGGGCACCGAATTCTTTGACACTTCCCTGGTCGATCCAGACAACCGCCGCCCGGTGGACTTTGCCGAGCGTGTCGCCGTGCTGGAGAAGGTCAAGGCGCCGGATTGGAAGGCGCTGACGGGTAGCTGGAGCAACAGCCACGTCAAATTCGCCTGGACGCGTGAACTCCTGAAACTGCGCAGCGAACTCCCTGCAGTCTTCACCGATGGCGACTACGAGCCGCTGGACGTCAGCGGTCCGCATGCCGGGCACCTCATCGCCTTCGCGCGGCGCCATCAGCGCGACGCGGTCATCGTGATCGTCGGTCGCGCACTCGCGGAATTCACGGATGGCGGGCGGCTGTGGTTCGACGGATCAAAGCTCGACGCCACCGTGCATGCGACCGGCTATGACATAGCGGAGATCCGCGTATCGGATTATCTCGCGCAACTGCCTGTCGCGCTTATCCGGACGCAGGCGATACCGAAGAAGACACGGTCGACAAGGCTGCAATAGCTGTTGCCACCAACGACAACGCCGCCCGGGATTGATGCCGGACGGCCTGGCGGATGTCGTGCCGACTCAGAGCTTGTTCGGTTCCCTCACTCCGCACCACATCAGATTTTCATCAAATTGTTTGTGAGAGGTTACCGACGATATGCGTGTGCAGTGCACGCAGGGCCGCCCGTGCTTATGCTGCACGGCAGCGACGCTATTTCTTTTCCAGCAACAATTTCCCGCGCGACTGGATCGTTGCCTGCGCCACCTCCGTAAATCGCTGCAGCAGCCACGGCAATGTCACTTCCACATTCACGCAGTTATCCAGCACATCCACACGGCCCGATGCGACCTGCCCCATGGCGCGCACCCGCAGATCAAGGTGGTCGCCCTCCCAGCGCTCATCCTCGATCTTGACCATGGGCACACTCGTTGTCGCCCGCGCAAGACCACTTTTCAGGCGGCGCGCAGCCTCGTCGCGGCCAAGCGAATGCGGAATGGAGACGGTGAGCGGTCGAGACATCGCAGGTATCCTTGTTCGTGATTCAGTTAGTAACGCATCTCGCAGCGCAAAAGCTCCCGGCGGGTTTCAACTCTGGAACCTTGCGGCAAGCCGCGCGTTTTTACCGCAGCTAAAGACCACAACTGAAGAAGGCTGAGGAGAAACACATGTCCATTGGTACAATCATTCTGATCATCCTGATCATCGCCCTTCTTGGCGGCTTCAGCGGCATCGGCGGCGGTCCGTTCTACGGTACCGGTTATTATGGTGGTGGCGGCCTTGGACTCGTGGTGGTGATCCTGCTGATCCTGCTCTTGCTCGGTAAACTGTGATAAGAATTTGATCTGAAGACGCGCGGTTCACAAATGGACCGCGCGTTCTTCGTGGCCGGTCGAGCGCAACGATGCCCGTCCCTGCGGCTACTTCATCTTCGCGATCGCCGCCTTGATCGACGATGCGGCTTTCTCATACTCGCCCCACGCCTTGCTCTTCCGCAGCAGGGCTGGAACGCTCCGTAGCGTAAATTTCTTCGGATCGAGATCGCTGCGCAGCTGCGCCCAGGTCAGCGGCATCGATACGGTCGCGCCCTCGCGTGCCCGCGGCGACAGTATGGCGACGGCCGTCGCCATTCGATCGTTGCGGAGGTAGTCCAGGAAGATCTTTCCGGTCCGTTTCGCCTTGGACATATTGATCAGATAGCGCTCGGGGTTATCGGCCGCCATCTGCTGGCACACGGCCTGCGCAAAGGTTTTTGCCACCTTCCATTCCACCCGGTCTCGCGCGCCGTGCTTGAGCGGAACGACCACATGCAGCCCCTTGCCGCCGGTCGTTTTGCAGAAGCTCTCCATGTTGAGCTTCGACAGCCGATCATGCAGTTCGCGCGCCGCGGCGATCACGTCGGCAAAGCCAACCTCAGGCGACGGGTCGAGATCGAATACCAGCCTGCCCGGCACATCCGGCTCGTCCGGCGCGCAATTCCATGGATGCAGTTCAAGCCCACCCATTTGTGCGACCGCCGCGAGCCCCTCGATACGATCGATCTGGAGATAGGTCTTTCGATCACCGGAGACCTTGACCAGCTCGAGCAGATTCGACGTCCCCGCCATGGCATGACGCTGAAAGAATTGCTGGCCGCCGATCCCGTCCGGCGCACGAACGACAGAACATGGCCGCCCTTTCAGATGTGGCATCATCCATTCCCCGACCGCCTCGAAATAGGCAGCGAGATCGCGTTTCTTCACCGGTTCGTCGTCACCCGCGTCGGGCCATAACGCCTTGTCGGGATTGGATAGCGCGACGCCCATGACCTCTGCAGACTTTCGCGACGTCGCCTTTGCGGCTTTGCTCACGGGTTTTTTCTTCGCCGCACGCTTCGGCTTTGGCTCGGCGAGCGCCGTTGTCTGCGGTACCTCCGCCTCGACCTCCTGCGCGGGCTTGTCCCTGCGCAATCCCTTGAACGACGCCTGCCGGACCATGCCGGCGCCGGTGAAGCCCGCGAATTCGATCTCCGCCACCAGCTCGGGCTTCAGCCAGTGCACATCGCGGCCGCCGCCTGGTGCATTGTCACCCCCGAAGGGCGACTGTTTCGCGGCCGCCTTCTTCAGCGCCGGCATGATGCGTTTGATCTTGTCCGCTCCATAGCCAGTGCCGACAATGCCGACATAGACTAGATGATCGCCCTTGTGCACGCCCACCATCAGCGAGCGGAATTTCCCATTGGTTGTTTTCCAGCCGCCGATCACCACTTCATGGCCGGCGCGGCATTTGGCTTTGGTCCAGTTCTTCGAGCGGCCGGACGCATAGGGCGCCGACAGCTTCTTCGAGACGATGCCCTCGAGCGACAGTTTGCAAGCAGACTGCAGGATGGCATCGCCGCCGGTGGTGAAGTGATCGACATAGCGGATCAGACCCTCCTTGCGGCGGCCACGCGCTTTGTCCAGCAATGCCTTCAGACGTGTCTTGCGGTCTTCGAGCGGCAGTTTACGCAGATCCTCGCCTTCGGCGAACAACAGATCGAACACGAAGAAGATCAGGGTATCCGTCTCGCCATCGGAGAGCGCTGCCTGCAACGCCGCGAAATCCGGGGCGCCGGATGAATCGAGGCCAACGATCTCGCCGTCGATGATGCAATCCGGGAGCCTGGCAGCTTCCTCGGCGATGGCCGGAAAGCTGTCGGTCCAGTCCAACCCTTTTCGCGTCTTCAGTGTCGCGTCGCCATCCGCGACGCGGAGCTGCATCCGGTAGCCATCGAACTTGATCTCATGCGCCCAGCCAGCTGCGGCTGGTGGGCGATCCACCGAGGTGCACAACTCCGGCGCCACGAAGCCCGGCATGGTGGCCGTTTTCGTCGCCCGGACCGCGCGCTTCGCTGGCGCCTTCTTCGCCACATCGGCCTTGGTCTTCACACCTTTCCTGGCCCGCGCATCTGCCGCCTCGCCTTCGCTGGAATCCCAGACGGCGTCCTTCCTGATTTTGGCGGCCTTGCCGATCATGAACGGCTTCGGAGCGCGGCCTTTCCCCTCCGCGATCGCCTCCATGCTGCGGCCCGACGCCACCGATGCATCCTTGTCCAAGATCGCTTCACCGCCGCCATCCACGGCATGGTCGTCGCGATGCTTGATCAGCAGCCAGTTGGTCCGCTTGCCGCCGTTGCGATCATGTTTCATGCGCACCAGAACGAAGCTGCCATGCAGCTTCTCGCCATCCAGCGTGAACTTCAGATCCCCCTTTTTCAGTCCCTTCGCGGCATCCTCGGCGTCATAATAGCCGCGGTCCCACAGTTGCACCGTACCGCCACCATACTGGCCCGCAGGAATGGTGCCTTCGAAATCGCCATAGTCGAGGGGATGATCCTCGACCTCGACGGCCAGCCGCTTGTCCGCCGGATCGAGCGACGGCCCGCGCGTCACTGCCCATGACTTGAACACGCCGTCCATTTCCAGTCGCAGGTCGTAATGCAGCCGCGTGGCGTCGTGTTTCTGGATCACGAAACGCGGCCGTTTCGCCGGCGCCACCACGATCTTGCCGGACGGCTCCTTCGTCTGCGCGAAATCACGTTTCTTGCGGTAAATCGATAGTTGGCGGTCGGCCACAACGCATACTCCGGAGCCCATCAGGCGGGGATCGGAACCAAAACCGAGAGCGATGGTTGAAGTTCCACGCGCGCAAGCGATTGGCGCGGCAAGCGATTTGTATGAGTTGGAGGATGCATGGCCCCGCCCCGCGCTTACTGGAAAGGCTCCCTCAAACTGTCACTCGTGACCTGCCCGGTGGTCCTGTATCCGGCCTCCACCACGGTGGAGAAAACCAAATTCCACATGATCAACCGCGACACCGGCAACCGGCTGAAGCAGCAGATGATCGACGCCGAAACGGGCGACGTGGTCGAGAAGGACCAGAAGGCGCGCGGTTACGAGATCAGCAAGGGCGAATATATCGAGATCGAGAAGGAAGAGCTCGAAGCCGTCCAGATCGAGAGCAACCATACCATCGATATCGATAACTTCGTGCCGCGCGACGAGATCGATCGTCGCTATCTCAACAATCCCTATTACATCGCGCCGGACGGCAAGGCCGGCGCCGATGCCTTCGCCGTCATCCGCGACGCCATGAAGGACCAGGACCGCGTGGCACTGGCGCGCATTGTGCTCACCAATCGCGAACATGTCATCGCTATCGAGCCCCTCGGCAAGGGCCTGCTCGGCACTACGCTGCGCTATCCCTACGAATTGCGCGATGAAGCCGACTATTTCGACGACATCAAGAGCCCTAAGATTTCCAAGGACATGATCGAGCTTGCCACGCATATCCTCGACAGCAAGGCCGCGCATTTCGATCCTGAGAAATTCAAGGACGACTACGAGAGCGCACTGAAGGCGCTGGTCAAGCGCAAGGCCGCGGGCAAACCGATGAAAACCGCTCCGAAGGAGGAGAAGCCGGATAATGTCGTCAGTCTGATGGATGCGCTGAAGGCAAGCCTCAAGGGTGGCAAGGCGCCGACCAAGCGCGCTTCGGCCGCCCGCCGGCCCGTGGCGCGCAAGCGGCCTGCCAAGAAGGCCGGACGTTCGACAGCGCGGCATCGCAAGGCGAGCTAGTCATGAAGAAGACACTGGGACTGGTGGTGGCGATCACCGCGTTATCGCCGGAAATCAGCGCGCAGGCACAGCAGTTGCAGGCGCGCGAATGCAACGCATCGAACATCGCCTTCGTTGCTGAGGCCATCGCCAAGATGCCGGACGGCAAGCAGAAGAAGACCGCGTCAGATGAGATCAGCGCCGCCAGCGAAAAACTGGCCACGGGCAAGAATGATGAATGCAAGGATCATCTGCAGAAAGCGTCCCTCCAGACGAAGTAAGAACTGATCCCCAGCTGAAAAATGGTTGAGCGTCTGCTCTTTTGTCAGCGCCCGCTTACGCGGGCGATGAGGTGGAGACGTCGCCGGTGCCGTTAACCGGCTAACTCTTTTTCGACTTTCTCACCTTCGTGGTCTTCTTCGCAGTCTTCTTCTTCGCTGCCTTCTTCACCGTCTTCTTGGCCGCCTTTTTCGTCGTCTTCTTGGGCGCTTTCGGCACCTTCTTCCCCTCGGCGCGGGCTTCCGACAGGCCGATTGCGATCGCCTGTTTGCGGCTCGTCACCTTCTTGCCGGAGCGGCCGCTTTTCAGCGTACCCTTCTTCGCCTTCTTGATGGCTCGTGCGACTTTCTTTGCAGCCTTCTTGGAGTATTTCGCCATAACAAGCTCCCTGATCCTGGCAGAAATTCCAATCGTTGCTCTACGTGATGGTTCCGTTTCAGCGCATGCGTCCGCGACAATCCGGCATTTATGCCACGCCTATAACGCAGCGTTTCATGTCGTCTCGTTTTCAAACGCCCCACGGCTCATCTTGCAGACACACGCCTCCGAGCGTGCTGTTTGCAGGAGACCACAGTGAATCGTTTCAAACCTCCCTTGTGTGAATTCAGCTTCGTTCTGATCGGTCAAAACCGCTGCGGCCAATGGGTCGCGCAAGAACAGAGCGGCCTGTTTGGCGGCCTTTTCAAGACTCGCAGCGCCGCTTTGCGCTACGCGCTGTTCGAGAACGGTCATCGGCCCGATTCCATCGTTGAGACAGCAGGCCTGATCGAACTCGACATGAGCGCGCCGCCCTTTGCCTCATCTCAGCCGATCGCGCTGCCACAGCGTCGCGTTGCGTGATCGCGCATCATGTCCGCACTTTTCCTTGCGAGCCATGCAACGGTTCACGTCAACAACTGGCTGCATGGCATGATCGCCGATCTGCCGACGCCGTTTCGTTCGGATGGTGGCCTCGACCTCCTGACCTTCGCGCGGTTGTGCGAGCGACAGGTCCGTGCGGGTGCCAGTGCCGTCGT
>NZ_JBIISY010000057.1:0-30216 GCF_044340795.1 Tardiphaga sp. | reverse complement strand
AGCATGAGCCGCCATACTGGCGCCGACGGCTGTGCCGTAGGACACATTGATGAGAGCCTTCCGCGACGTCATTCCTTGAACAGGCAGCGCCACGCCGGAGCCCTGTCATCCACGACTAGGCTAAGCTGGGTCATCTTGGACCGCCTGGCCGATGTGATTGACGCGCATTAGTCCTCCGCTATCCAGCTTCCACAAACAGCGGTTCCGTGTCCGGCTGAATCGCGCCGGGATGTTCCGCCGCACCCGACCCGCACGGCGCCCCGCCGATCGCCGCCAACACCGGCGGGACACGAGTCGATTAGCACGCGGTGGAAGGGAGCCGACAAGAGTATCATGACGCATTCTACGGTCGACCAATTGCGGACCGTCTTCGGGGGTGTCCACCTCGCCGACCTACAGTGTGAGCGCATCTCCGATGAGGTTCAGGATGACCAAAAGTGGTTCCACCACCTCCGTTAGTCCGAGATCTCCAACGGCGACGAGCCGTTGATTGTCAATCAGGCGCGTCGCATGCCGTTGACCGCTTTGGAGTATCGGCGGAAGTGGCGCCTCGTCGGTTACTGCGCCGCGGGCTGGACGACGTGTTCAATATGGCCTCGCAGTCGGGCGGCATCAGCGAAGCCTTCGAAGCGGGCGTCACGCCGGAGCGTATCCAGAAGATCGCTACGCGCTCCGATCTACGCACCACTGTCTGGTACAACAGAGGAGACCAGCTGTGCGCGCGTCTGAGGTTCAGCTTGGCTGCGCCGTGTAGCGCCGCTTGCTCTCCGGTTGCTCAGCCATGAGATGGAGCCGCTATCGTTAAGCTCCGAAGCAGTGTCGTGCAACGACGTGTTCCGGAACCAACTGGCCGCTGACATTGGGCTGGCCCGATAAAACAGCGCCGAGCTGCCGCAAGACCGCAACCTTTCTGAACTGCGATCATTGATAGCAGTCCCTTGGGGAGGGTTGCAGTGCTCGACATAGGAGCATCGGTTGCTTCGCTGCTGCTGCGGGCGCGTGCTAATTCGATTGAAACAACAAAAAGCTGGATCGGGGTGCGGAACCATTGGCGATGCTTGATCTGAGCTTTGGGTTTGCTGCCGTCTCGATGGTCGTTGCAGCGATCTACCTCGTGTTTCGGTGCAGATTCCGCATCACATCTGTCTCGATGTTGCTGGCGGCCATGCTGGTGATCCACGGGCCAGGATATCTCTATTACGTGTTATTCTCGCACAAACCGCCCATTTTCCTGCGAATGGAAAAGTCAGAATTCTTCGAAAGCGGCCTGATCGCTCTCAACATCTCCTTGGCGTCGATGTTTTTCCTCATCATCGCCGGCAGCGAAATGGTGAATGCTATCGCACGGCACCGGGCGTCGGCCGCTGACGACGCGGTCGCGCGATGGCCCCCCTCCGCATCAATCGGTTTCAACAATCGCAGCATGCGGATTGGCTTATGCTGTGTTGCCATCGTGATGTTTGGCGTCAGCTTTTATGAAGGGCACATTCGCACGATAGTAGAATTCATGACGTCCGACGCTAAAACCACCTTTCGGCTGCAGAGGGGTGGCAGTGAATATTATCTTTACCGCGTTGCACTCTCCAGTGTCGCGCCCATGCTCGCCGCATGGGGCCTGACACACTGGCTCGCAACCAAGGACCGCGGTGTAGCGATTGCGTCTCTTATGCTGCTCGCCGCCGTCTTGATCGGCAAGATCGAGACACTTCAGAAAGCCAACGCACCGCTGTTCGCGGCCCAGCTCATTCTTGCGGCGCAATTGATGACGTCGAACAGGGTTACCATCAAATTCGCGGCGGCTGTCACCGCTCTTGCAGCATGCTGTCTCGCGCCGACTGTAGCGCTTGCCGTGACCGGCTATGAGGAAAAAGGTGTGCTGAGCTTTCTCAGCTATCGGATATTTCTGGTTCCCAACGAGGTGCTGCTTGAGCACTTTATCGCTTTTCCCGGGCACCTCCCCCATACGATGGGGGGGAACATTCGGCCGCTCGCCTCGCTGATGGGAATGCCATATATCCCCTCTTACGATGTGGTCTCTTTTCACTGGCGGCAGGTTAGTGGCTCGACCAGCACAACCATGTTTATAGGCGACGCCTGGGACGCCTTTTCCTACACTGGCGTTGCCGCTGCCAGTCTCTTGGCCGGGGCCATTTGCCGATCGATAGACCTCGTCTTCCTCGCAAAAGGAAAGACACCGATCGGCGCAGCCATGCTCTCGGCTTCCTTCATTGGGATCTACAATCTTCTGATCAGTGGCATCGAGACATCTTCATTTTCAGGCGGCCTCCTCCTTTGTCCTGCTATTGCATTGGTCATCACCTATTTCGGACGCAAACAAAGGAACCGACCATCAATCGCGCAAATTTAAGCAGCCGACGCAGGCCGACGTCGCGACGCTACCCACTCTTTCGGACGTGAGCCGCAAATCTCATGGATTCAGGATTGACAGCAACGGCTCTCGGGTTTGAAAGCTTGGGCTGCGCGAATTTCGCGCCAATGACATCCCCTGTCCGGGCGCCCCCCTGCAGCTGGCCATTTGCCGACATCGCAACGAAATCACCAGTCGTCGCGTCAAAGATGGTGATGTTCGGCAGCATCCAAGTTGCCCCCGGGCAGCTAACGACTCGGCATCGTGCGTCACGCGGCCAAGGAACATATGCCTGCAACCAACGGGGCATTAGGGCCAATTGCATCGACAGACACGTTCACCGCCCGCGTTGCCACCAGTAACCGCCGAGGCTCAGTGACATCTGTTCACAACTGGTGGACCGAGATCGGTGCCAACGACGGCGAACGCGACCTGTTTCTGTATCTGGAGCGCATCAAATCCGCACTCGCGCCCTCGCACCAATGACGCCCCTATCAACAGATCTCGCTTCCGAGGGTCGGGCGTTCGAATCGCTCCGAGTGCACCATTTTCCGATCAAAATCATCGACTTGTGCATGACAGCAGCCGCGGCTGCCGATGGTGGCCAGTGGGCCAGACCGCCCATTTTTGCGCATCTATTTACCGCCCATTTGCATCCTCGCTGTATGTTCCCCGCCATTGAGGATGCATGCATGATGGATGAACGGCGTAATGCGGGCCGCGTCACGTTTGAACGCGGATTCCCGGTCTGGCTGATGGCCATCGACGGCACGTGGCGGCGCAATTGCCGCATGATGGACGTCTCGGAAACCGGCGCTCGGCTCGTCGTCGAAAGCTCCATCGAAGGCATCAATCTCAAGGAGTTCTTCCTGCTGCTGTCCTCCACCGGCCTCGCCTTCCGGCGCTGCGAACTTGCCTGGGTCAATGGCGAGGAGATCGGCGCCACCTTCCTGCGTCAGGGCCCGAAGAAGAAGACCGACCGCAAGGCCGACGCTGACGCCTGATCCGGCGAAAGTTCCGGTTCGTCCGCTCACCATCGCGTTCGCGCGAGCCTCGCCATGCGTGAAACTCATGTGACCATTCGACCGGGAACATGCGGTCGTCTCAGAGCTTTTTATCCCGCGTATCAGGTGCGTTTGGCCGCCATGAATTTCGGGAGCTCACCATGAAAGATTTTTCCAACGCCGCTTTCCCGCCGGAAATGATTTCGGTGATGCAGAAGGCGCTTGATGGTGCGGTGTCGACATTGCCGCATCCCGTCAGTTCGGTTCATGTGCAGTCGATTGCCGAAACGATCCTACGGACCACCCGCGATGGCGAACGCGATCCGCAGATGCTGCAAACCATGGCACTGCTGGAACTGCAGCTGACCGACCGCTGAACGGCGCCGCCGTGTTTTCGCATCAGCCGCCTCCGCACACGCAACCAGATCGACCGGGCGGCGTTGTTGGCCCAACCGGGAGACGATTGAATGCCCTATGCGCTTTTTGCGAATGCGACCAAGGTCAGCAAGGCCTTTGCGAGCAAATCCGACGTCTGGCGCCATGCTGAAGAAAGCGGTCTGGTGACCGAGGTCGGCCTCGGCGAAGAGGATCCGCCGCGCCGCATTCTCGATATGGACTACGCCATCAAAGAGTGCGCGCCTGATCTGTCTGAAAAAAAGTCCGAACACGGCATGAGCGAGCATGACATTGCGCAGATAATCGCGGCCTGCCGCGTCAGTCCGCCGTCCGCAACCGCCGCATCGTGAACTCGATGGCGCCGTCGGGCATTTCCCGCCAGCGCTCGACTTCGCTCATATAAGCCTGCTTCGGAAACCGATCGAGAAACGCCCGCGCCGTCTTGCGGGCGTCTTCGCGCGTCTGGGTGAAAGTCTCGCGGACAAAGCCGTCATCGCGCAAGCGCCGCTGCCGGCGCTCGGCCATTCCTTCCGCCAGATCGCGCGGCGTCTTCGGCACGGTTGCAACTCCATACTCGGGCAACGACCTCGACCAGATTGGCATGGAACCGGGACCAATCAAGCCAAAAAAGAAAGGGCGCCACGGTAGGCGGCGCCCTTTCCCTACTCTCGCTGAACCGAGCACCGAGGTGCCCGAGCCGGCCGCACTACAACAAGCATAGTACGAACTTAGCGGGCGACCTCAGCGAGGTGACAGCGCTTGGAATGAGACACTGGACCACCTCCTTTCATTGTTGACGATACGACCAATATAGGCCGGTTCTGTTCTTTGTTAAGCCCCTCGCCAGTTCCATTGCGTTGACGCCGGCGCGCAGGGTTGCCATAGTTCAATCGCGCAACCAAGGGACGGGTTTCGCCACCGGGAAGCAATGAAAAACGGGCTGTATTCTCTTCATGTGGTGCTGCTGGACGGACGGTCCGGTAAAGGCAGCGGCGTCGTGACCTTTCGCGACGGCGAGCTGCTCGGCGGCGACGCCTATCTGTTCTATGTGGGCAGCTACACCGTCAATCACGAGGCCGGAACCTTCAAGGGCGAAGTCTCGGTGATGCAGCATACGCCGAGCCCGGATATGAGCCCGCTGTTCGGCAATCAGAGCCAGCCGGTCGGCATCGGCCTCACCGGCACGTTCAACGACACATCGGCAACGATGAACGGCACCGCGCTGGTCGGCAAGAACAGCCAGATTTTCCGCGCGACCCTGCGCAAGCTCGCCGAGTCCGAGAAGTAGCCTCTCGTCATTGCGAGGAGCCCTTGCGACGAAGCAATCCGGCCCTGTCGCGCTGCCTCTGGATTGCTTCGTCGCCTTCGGCGCCTCGCAATGACGGGATTCACTCCGCAGCCAGCTCCAGCGGCGCGTTGCGCGGCAGGATGATCTGGATGCGCGTGCCCTGCCCCGGCTCCGAATGCAGGTGCAGCCGTCCGCCGAGCCGGCTGGTGACGATGCTGTAGACGATGTGCAGCCCGAGCCCGGTGCCGCCCTGATCGCGCCGCGTGGTGAAGAACGGATCGAAGGCACGGCGACGCACTTCCGGGGTCATGCCGATGCCGCTGTCCGAGAACAGGATCTCGACGTGGTTCGCGCCGGACTCCTGCACCTTGATCTCCACCGTGCCGCCCATGCCATCGGGAAACGCATGTGCGACGGCATTGAGCAACAGGTTGGTCAGCACCTGACCGTAGGGGCCGGGATAGCTGTTCATGGTGAGGCCCGGCTTGCAGTCCACCGACAGCACGAGCTTGTGCTTGCGCAGGCCGGGCTTCAGACTCATCACCACCTGTTCAGTGAGATCCGCGAGATCGAACACCCGCTGGTCTGAATAGTTGCGGTCGGCAGCCACCTGCTTGAACGACTGGATCAGCTCTGCCGCGCGATTCAGATTGGCGACGAGCTGCGACGCCGCATCGCGATTGGCATCGATGAACTCGTTCAGCGTCGAGCGCCGCAAATCGCCGCGCGCAACTTCGTCGGCGAAGCGCGCCACCCGGCGCTCCAGCGATGATGCCACCGTCAGGCCGATGCCCACGGGATTGTTGACCTCATGCGCCACGCCGGCGACGAGGCGCCCGAGCGCTGCCAGCTTCTCCGCCTCGATCAGCGAATTCTGCGTCTCGCGCAGATTGCGCAGCGCCCCTTCGGCCGCATCACGCGCCTTGCGCATCTCCTGTTCGCTGCGCTTGCGTTCGCCGATGTCGAGCGCCACGGTGACGATATTCTCGATCTCGCCATCGGCGCGCAACAGCGGCAGCTTGTTCACCAGCCACTGTCGCATGACACCAGCGGCATCGCGGTATTCCTCTTCGTAGAAGCCAAGACCGTCATGGGTGGCCAGCACGCGCTTGTCATTAGCGTCGGTCTTCGACGCGCCATAGCGGGCCATCAATTCGCCAGTGGTCTGGCCCAGCGCCTCGCCGGGCTCGATCCCGAATATGCCGGCCATGTAGCGGTTCATCAGCACATAGCGGAGATCGGGATTCTTGACATTGATGACCGCAGGCACCGTATCGATCACCTGCTGCAGCAGACGGCGACCTTCGAGCACCGCGGCCTCGGCCCGTTTCTGGTTGGTGATGTCGCGCACCGTGCCTTCATAGCGGATGACGACACCATCCTGATCGCGCACCGCCGTGGCGCTGTCCGACAGCCACAGGATCGTCTGCTCGCGCTGATAGACCTGATACTCGAATTCGCGCACCATGCCGTCACGCTGCATGCGCCGCTGATATTCGAGGCGCGCAAGCGGATCCACATAGATGTTCCTGGAAATATCCAGCGTCGCCCGGATCAGATCATCAGGCGTGTCGAACCCCATCATCCGCGCCAGCGCCGGATTGGCATTGAGCAAGGCGCCGGCCGGCGTCGTGACATAGATGCCGTCGACCGAGCCCTCGAACAGTTTGCGATAGCTTTCTTCCGCGTGCCGCTGCTCGGCCAGCGCATGCACCGCTGCCTCACGCGCCGCATCGGCTTCCACCAGCGTCTTGCGGAACACTTCCGCCGCCCGGGCGATATCGCCGATCTCGTTGTTCAGCCTGGTCGCCGGGATCGCGGTCTGCTGCCGCCCACCGGCCAGCGCGTGGATCGCACGGGCGATGGCCCTCAGCGGCCGTACGATACGCCGCACCACGAAGAGCGCCGCCATCAGGCCGATCACCACGCCAGCTGTGCCGAGCGCAATGCTCTGCACACGGGCCGCCGTGAGCGTCTTGGCAAATTCATTCGACAACTGACGGCCGCGCAACGCACTCAGTTCGCGCAGGAAATCCGTGACACGGCCGATCTGCTGACCTTCGGTGCCGAGCACCTCGCGGTCGAGATCGGCGATCTTCTGCTCGGTGCTCGAAACCGCAATGATGGCATCCGCATAGGCATCGGCCGCAACCCGCAGCGCCGGTGTGCTGATCGGCATGGCGCGCATGTTGCGCGCGGCCTGTTCCGCCTGCACGGGGTCGCGCGACAGCAGCGCGGCAGCGATCTCGTTCTGCGCCTGAAACATGCGCCTGGCGCCGGCCGTGTTCGTCACATCGGGGACGGCGTTCTCGAAATTCTGCCGCAATGCCGGCAGCGTGGCGAGCAGCTCGTTGCGCTGGGCAATGAGGGCCGTCACCTGCGCGATGCCGAGACGATAAGTGGTCAATCGCGCATCGACACCGTCGATCATGGTGCGCTGCTCGGGCGCCAGTTCGAGGCGGGTTTTCTTCAGGAGGTCGCCGAGCGCGGACGCTGCTTCCGATACTTTCTCGGGCTGGGCATTCGGATCGGTCACATAGTCGCGGGCCGCCAGTCGCAGGCTGCTCAGGCGGCGGTCGATGTCCTCGGCGAGATCGCCGACGATCCGCAGCCGCTGCAATTCGGCAAAGGTCATATCGACATGGCGGACGGCCACGACATTGGCGATGCCCATCACCAGGATCACAGCCAACACGCAGAGAAATCCGCTGAATGTCAGCTGACCGATCGAGAGCGACGACGATCGGGCCTTTTCAAAAAATGCCGTAATGGCGGAAGGCATGATGCGGGACCGGACTCCAGACCGCGCCAATATATCCCGACTTCGTCCAAGGGGGAACTTGTCGGGCGGCTCGAATACATCGAACCGCCCGACATGGTTTCTACCGCGGCCTCATCGCAACACCATCATTTCGGCCGGATCGCATCGGCCGTGCCCTGGATGAAGGCCTGGATCTTGGTGACATCGGCCTCGGTCAGCTTGCCGGTAAAATCCGGCATGCCCTTGTCCTTGAACGGACCGTTGAAGACGATGTCCTTCAGATTGCCGATGGTCTCGGTGGCGGAATAGCCGAGGTTCGGCACATTGCCGCCCTTGTCCACGCCGGGCACGCCATGACAGGCCGCGCAGGCGCTGACATAGATCGCCGTCCCATCCGGCACATCCTTCGGATCGTATTTCACGCCCTTCAGCAGATTGCCGATCTGGTACTTTGTGAAGTCCGGCAACGGCGCCTTGCCGCCGACGGCGAAGGTGTAGACCGTGCCCGGACCTTCCCGTTCCGTGGCGCGCTGGGTGATGCCGAACACGCCGCCCCAGCCCACTGCGATGGAGACATACTGCTTGCCATCCACCTCATAGGTCGAGGGCGCAGCAACCGCACCAGTGCCGACCGGCGTCTCCCACAGCTTCTCGCCAGTTTTCGCATCATAGGCGACGAAGCGGCCATCGGCCGTCCCCTGGAAGACCAGATTGCCGGCGGTCGTCAGCGTGCCGCCATTCCATGGCGCAACATATTCAGCGCGCCAGGCCTCTTTCTGCTGCACCGGATCCCAGGCGATGAGCCGGCCGAATGGCAGGTTCTTCGGCTGTTCGGTGTTCAGCGTGAAGCCGATATTCCAGCCCGTCGTCGCCGCATATTTGAACGGGCCTGGATCGTTCTGAACGAACTTCTTCTCGCCGGTGAGATTGAGCGGCACGCCTTGCGCCGGCAGATAGACGAGCCCCGTCTGCGGATTGAACGACATCGGATGCCAGTTATGGGCACCGAACGGTCCGGGGATACTGTCGAAGGATTTATCCGGCGCCCGCGCCTCCGGCACCTCGATCGGCCGACCATTCGCGTCAAAGCCGGTCGCCCAGTTCACATCGACGAAATTCTTGGCCGAGATGTATTTACCATTGGTGCGATCGATGACGAAGAAGAAACCGTTCTTCGGCGCATGCAGCACCACCTTGCGCGGCTGGTCGTCGATGGTGATGTCGGCGAGGATCATCGGCTGTGTGGATGTGTAGTCCCAATTGTCGCCGGGCGTCTCCTGATAGTGCCACAGATACTTTCCGGTATCGGCATTCAGCGCCACGATCGAGCCGAGATAGAGATTGTCGCCGCCCGCGGGACTGCGCAGATGCCTGTTCCAGGGTGATCCGTTGCCAGTGCCGATATAGACCATGTTGAGATCGGGATCGAAGGTGATCGTATCCCAGGCCGTTCCGCCGCCGCCGCTGAGCCAGTATTTGCCGGCGGGATCCCATGTCTTCGCCGCCGCCGCCATCGACTCGTCCTCGAACGGCTTTGACGGATCGCCCGGCACGGTGAACCAGCGCCATTTCTGGTCGCCCGTCTCCGCATCGTAAGCGGTGACGTAGCCGCGCACGCCATATTCGGCGCCGCCATTGCCGATCACCACCTTGCCATTGAAGACGCGTGGCGCGCCGGTGATGGTGTAGGACATCTTGCGATCGGTGATCGTGTCCTTCTCCCACACCTTCTGCCCACTGGCGGCATCGATGGCGATCAGGCGGCCGTCATAGGCGCCGACAAAGACCTTCCCCTTGTAAAGCGCAACGCCGCGATTCACGACGTCACAGCAGCCGCGATAGCCTTTCTCGCGATCGACACCGGGATCGAAGGTCCAGATGCGCTTGCCGGTCCGCGTGTCCACCGCATGAACAACGCTCCACGGCGCCGTCACATACATGATGCCATCCACCACCAGCGGCGTCGCCTCGACGCCGCGGATGGATTCCAGGCTGTAGGTCCACATCAAGCCGATATCCTTGACGTTGGACGCATTGATCTGGTCGAGCTTGCTGAAACGTGTCTCGGCATAATCGAGGCCGTAGGTCGGCCAGTCCTTCGATGTCGCCGTATTGGCCTTGATCGACGCGCTGTCGACGGCGCCCGTCACCGTCTTGATGTGATCGGCCGAACCCTTGGTCTGCGCGACCGCGGCACTGCCGCCCAGCGTCATGCCAAGCGCGATGGCGAGCGAAGCGCCGCGCCAGAGGAGTTTTGTTGTCGAGATTGTCTTCGTTGAAATGAGCGTGTCGCTATCATTCGGACGCGTTGAAGCGTCCCGGCGAGCAGGTTCTCTCATGCGTTTCACTCCCAATGGCCTCTCACGGGCCTGCGAAGATGTTACCCGCTGTGCGTGTGTCGTCAACAGATCAGAACGCATCTAATCTGCGCAATTGTAGTTTTGCATTGCACTGACAATGCTGCGCGGCATCGCCATGCTTGCTCATGTTTTCGCCGTGTTTATGATCATCGGCGACATCACAGAGATGCGTTCAGCATCCGGATAGCGAGAGGGAAATGCCATGAACATCACCCAGGGCCTGCGCCGCGTGTTGCAGACTGACCCGAGCGTCGTCGCCACCATCGATGGCGAGCGTCGCCGCACCTGGCGCGAGGTCGGTGATCGCGTGGCGCGGCTTGCGGGCGGACTACACAAGCTCGGAATCCAGCACAATGATCGCATCGCCGTGCTGATGCTCAATTCCGATCGCTATTTCGAACTCTATCTCGGCATCGCCTGGGCCGGTGCCGTGATCGTCCCGACCAACACACGTTGGAGCCAGGCGGAAATCCTCGACTCCCTGCTCGACTGCCGCGCTTCCGCTATTGTCGTCGATAGCGCCTTCGCCACGATGGGAATAGAACTCGCCAAGGATGCCGGGCTGACCCTGATCTATGCCGATGACGACGCAGGTCCGGCAGAGGCGCACAATTACGACAAGCTGGTCGAGACCAGCACGCCTGTTCCCGACGCGATGCGCGGGCGCGAGGAGCTTGCGGGCATCTTCTATACCGGCGGCACGACGGGACGCTCCAAGGGCGTAATGCTGAGCCATGGCAACATCATGAGCAATTCGCTGCACATGATGAGCGAAGGCCTGATTCCGGTCGGCTCGACCTATCTCAATGCCGCGCCGATGTTCCATGTGGCCAATGGCGGCGCCATGTTCACCTCCCTCGCCAATGGCGGAACCAATGTGATCGTGCGGACCTTTAATCCCGAAGGGGTGATGCAGGCGATCGCAAACGAGAAGGTCTCTGCCACGCTGATCGTGCCCACCATGATCCAGATGCTGGTCGATCATCCGTCCTTCGCGAATTACGACCTCTCGTCATTGAAGCAGCTGATGTATGGCGCCTCCCCGATCAACGAGGCGTTGCTGAAGCGCGCCATGAAGGGCCTGCCCAATGCCGAATTCCATCAGCTCTATGGCATGACCGAACTGTCGCCGCTGGCGACGCATCTGCCGTGGGAGCAGCACCACAGCGAGGCATCCGCAGCGAAGAAACGCCTCCGCGCCTGCGGCCGCGCGGCCATCGGCTGCGAGGCGCGCATCGTCGACAACGACCACCAGCCCGTCCCGCATGGCACCGTCGGCGAAGTCGCCGTGCGCGGCCAGAATGTGATGATGGGCTATTGGGAACGGCCCGAGGAAACCGCGAAGGCCGTGATCGACGGCTGGATGCATACGGGCGACGGCGGCTACATGGACGAGGAAGGCTATATCTATCTCGTCGATCGCATGAAGGACATGATCATCTCCGGCGGCGAGAATGTCTATTCCATCGAGGTCGAGAACACGATCACCCAGCATCCGGCCGTGGCGCAATGCGCCGTGATCGGAATCCCGGATCCGCATTGGGGCGAGACGGTGCATGCCTTCGTGATTCCGAAGCCGGATGCGCAGGTCAATGCGGCGGAGATCATCGCGTTCTGTCGTGATCGCATCGCGGGCTACAAATGCCCGCGCAGCGTGGAGGTGCGCAGCGAGCCGTTTCCGCTCTCAGGCGCCGGCAAGGTGCTGAAGCGCGAGCTGCGGCGGCCGTATTGGGAGAATGCGGTGCAGGCGAAAGCGGGGTAAGAATTGTCGTCATTGCGAGCGCAGCGAAGCAATCCAGAAAGCCACAAGGAAGAACTGGATTGCTTCGTCGCTGCGCTCCTCGCAATGACGGAGAACTACGGCACACCCGTCATCTCGAACACGTCGCCGTCATACCCCGCCTCGATCGGAATTCGCAGTTGGCGTTTGTCGCCGTCGCGCGTCACGATTGGCATCACGCTGACGACCTTGCTCGTGCGCGCCTCATCCATCGCCGCAGCGACACTGCCTTGCTTGCCGAGCTTGATCAGGTTGCGCGTGGTCGGAAATGGCAGCGTGAAGCGGCCGCTCGTGCCGCCATCAAGCGCCTCGCGCGGTGACAGCCAGATGGAGTCCGTGGACTCCTTGCCGTCATGCATGCCGACCTGTTCGGGCGGCGCTTCGGCGAGGAAGAACCAGGTATCGAACCGCTTCTTCATGCCTTCCGGCGTGATCCAGTGCGCATAGGGCACGAGGAGATCGACCGCCAGTTCGAGATCGTTCTCGGCGATGATGTCAGCAAACTTCACCTTGCCCTCGTTGAGCGCATCGCGATGCTGATCCGCGATGGCGCTCGCCTTTGTGGCGGCAATCAGCTCCTTCGAACCATGCGGTCGTGCGAGCAGGATACGGCTTTCCTCGAAGGTCTCGCGAATGGCGGCGATGCGAAACGCCAGCGCCCCGGCATCGAGATGGTCGCCGCCGTCATGCAGTTCCGGTCGCTTGGCGATCTCGTGATCGCCGACGTCGACGCTGCCGCCGGGAAACACGAGCGCCCCCGATGCGAATTCGATCTGATAGTGCCGCACCATCATGAAGACATCGATGGGATCGGCTTCGCCCTTGCGGAGCAGCAGGATGGTCGAGGCTGGGCGGACGGCGCCGGGCTCGTGCGGCATGTATTTCTTCTCCCTGTCGGCATTCTGCGATGCCTGTTGTTCTTCTCTGTCATGCCCGGGCTTGACCCGGACACCCATCTTTGACGTCGCCACACCTAAAACTGGATGGCCGGGTCAAGCCCGGCCACGACAGTGTGTGTAACTATCCCGCCGCGCTCGACTGCGGCTGCAGGTTCGCACGCTTGTCGTAGCGGGCGACACGCGAGAGGAGGTAATCGACCTCGGCCTTCGCAGGCGCCGACATTACCGGACCCGGCTTGCGCTGCGCGGCGGAGGCGATGATGCCACGCTTCTGCAGGACATATTTGCGCACGGACAGGCCGACGCCCGGCTGCTGCTCGTAGCGCACCAGCGGCAGATGCGCGTCGAACAGGTCATGCGCCTTGTCGCGCTCGCCCTTCTTGGACAGGTTGACCACGTCGATCAGCATTTCCGGGAAGGCATAGCCGGTCATCGCACCATCGGCGCCGCGCTCCATCTCGAAATCGAGGAAAGTGCCGCCATTGCCGGTGAGGATCGAGAGTTCGCGCAGCGAGCCATCCTTCTGGAAACCGCGCAGTGCGGTGATCTTTTCCAGGCCCGGCCAGTCCTCATGCTTGAGCATCACGCAGGATTTTGAATCCATGACGATCTTGCGGATCACGGCATTCGTCATGACGACATTCAGGGTCAGCGGATAGTCCTGCAGCACCCACGGCACGTCCTCGCCGATGGCTTCCGATGCCTGCTTGAAATAGGTGGTGATCTGGTCGTCGGTGCGCAGATGCGGCGGCGGGGCGATCATGACGGCGGCAGCACCGGCATCCATCGATTTCAGCGCCAACGAGCGCATGCTGGCAAAGCCCGGCGCCGAGACGCCGACAATGATCTGCAGCTTGTCGCCGGCGCGCTTGATGAAACGGGTGGCGACACTTTCCGATTCCGCAGCTTCCAGCTTCGGCGCCTCGCCGAGAATGCCGAGCACGGTGACGCCGTCGCAGCCGATCGAGGCGTAGAAATCGATCAGGCTGTCGATGGATTTGTCGTCGATCCGGCCGTCATCGAAGAACGGGGTCGGCGCGATGGCGAAGGTACCGGCAGCTTTGGACGTCAGTTTCATGGGAACCCTTATGCGAAGTCGGAGCGAAAAAGACGCGGCACCCTATCACCGCGCCGCGGCGCTTCAAAGCGGCAGAACCAGCCGCGGCAGCATGCGGCCGGGGATCGAGCCGGACGGGGCCTCGCCATCATCCACCGCGCCCATGCGGCGGTAGAACGCCGCTGCGCCGGGATCGGCGTCGATGGCCATCGTGCCGGCACCAGCTTCGCGCGCCGCGGTCATCGCCCATTGCAGCAGCGCCCGCCCCGCGCCGCTCCGCAACGCCGCCGGATCGACATAGAGCTTATCCAGCACGGCCACCGCACCGGCGAGATCGAGCTGCACCATGCCGATCATCCGCCCCTCGCTCTCCGCGATCCGGAGGATGGTCCGCGCCATCATCGCGGAGGTGATGGTGAGTTCATCGCGGCATGCCGCCATGAAGGCGGCATCATAACCCCACACCGCCTTGGAGCGCATGCACAGTTCGGTCAGCGCTCCGGCTTCATCGGGCCGCGCAGCACGCAGTGTGAGCGACAACGGCGCCATCGCTCAGAACCGGCGCGCGCCCTGCTTCGCATCGGCGTCCGAAAAGAAGATCTCGGCCGCATGGGTCGCGATATCTTCCGCGCTCCATGGCTTGTCCAGCGGCGGCGTCCAGCCTTCCATTTCCATCATCTTCATCTCGCGCACGCCGCGCGGGCCGGAGACGCCGAGCACCTTGCCGGTCTGGTCGCCGGAGAGATCGCTGACCATGTAGAGCACCGCCGGCGCGATGCCGTCGGCATCGAGGGCTGCGCCGGGATTTTCGATGTAACGCGGCAGGTCGGCCGTCATGCGCGTCAGCGCGCCCGGTGACAGGGTCCAGATGCGAATGCCGTATTTGCGCCCTTCGATGGCCAGGACATTGGACAGACCCCAGATGCCGCCCTTCGCTGCGCCATAATTGCTCTGGCCGAAATTGCCGATCAGGCCCGATGTCGACGAGGTGTTGACGATGACGCCGCCGCCATGGTCACGCATGAAATTGAACACGGGTTTGGTGACGCAATAAGTGCCCTTGAGATGCACTTTTATCACTTTGTCCCACGCCTCTTCCGTGGATTTGGCAAAGCTCTGGTCGCGCAAAATGCCGGCATTGTTGACGAGGATATCGACCTTGCCGAAGGCTTTGATGGCATCGTCGAAGACAGACTGGCCGCCCGCTGTCGTGGAGATGTCGGCGCCGTTGGCGATGGCCTTGCCGCCGGCTTTCGTGATCCCATCGACCACCTGCTGTGCCATGGAGACATCGGCGCCGGAGCCATCGCGCGGGCCGCCGAGATCGTTGACGACCACGGACGCGCCTTCGCGCGCGAAGAGTTTGGCGTAGGCTTCACCCAGACCGCCGCCGGCGCCTGTGATGATGGCAACCTTGCCGTCGAGAAGACCCATGGCGTGCTCCCTGTTGTGGTTTTGTTTGTTCTTTGTCATCCCGGCGAACGCCGGGATCCATAACCTCCGAAGATGTGGTTCAAGCCGTGCTGAGCCACATCGATATAATTCCAACTACTCTGACCGCGCGTATGGATCCCGGCGTTCGCCGGGATGACAGGTCAGACCAGCACCGTGCGGCCGCTCTTGATCACCGTGACGCCGCGGTCCTTCACCTTGGCTTCGAAGGACACCACGTTGCCGTCCTTCCACAGGTCCATGGTCACCGTCTCGCCCGGAAACACCGGCGACGAGAAACGCGCGCCGTGCTGCTTGAAGGCGGAGGGATCGTAGTCGGCAAAGGTCTGCAGCACGCCGCGGCAGGTGATGCCATAGGTGCACATGCCGTGCAGGATCGGGCGCGGGAAGCCGGCCTTCTTGGCGAATTCCGGATCGGAATGCAGCGGATTGCGGTCGCCGCAGAGGCGATAGACCAGCGCCTGATCCGGGCGCGTGGTGATGTCGATGGTCTTGTCGGGCGCGCGGCTCGGCACCTTGTGCGCTTCGGGCTGGCCTTCGGACGGGCCGCCGAAACCGCCATCGCCACGGGCGAAGCGCGAGGCCACGAGCGTTGCAAGAGCTTCGCCCTTCTCATCGCGCAAAATGGTCTGGTGCAGGATCACGGCGCCCTTGTCGGCGCCCTTGTCGAACACGCCGAGCACCGTCGAGTCGGCCGTGATCTTCGCTTCAACCGGCATCGGCTTGTGGAAGGTGATATCACGCTCACCGTCGACGACCATGACGCGGTTCAGCTTCATGTCGCCGGGACCCGAGCCCCATGCTGCGACCGATGCAAAGGTCGGCACGACCTTCAGCGGGCGCGGCGTATAGGTGCCTTCATTGACGAAAGCGAGTTCGGTCTCGTTCATCGGATCGGCGCCCATGCCGATACCATAGGCGTAGAGCATGACTTCGCGGTCGGTCCAGGCATATTTCTGGCCGATGTTCTTCATCGCCATCAGCTCTTCGTAGACGATTGGCATTGCTGGCTCCCGGATTTTTGTTTGTTGAGGTTTCTAACTCTGCCTGTCATCGCCCGGCTTGACCGGGCGATCCAGTATATGAAGGCCTTACGGCGTTTACTGGGTCACCCGGTCCTAGCGCGCAATTGCGTGCACGGCCGGGTGACGACAGTTGAGCATATGGTCGTCAGGCCGGCGTGAAGAACGGCAGCGGTGCGCCATCCGTTGGCTTCCACACCACCTTCACCTTCTGGCCGATCTTCACCGTCGCCGGATCGCAGTCGACGATGTTGGTCTGCACCGACGGGCCTTCCTTCAGCGTCACATAGGCGATGACGTAAGGGCCGGTCGCCGATTTCCGCATGTGGCTGTAGGTGTAGATCTCGCCCTCGCCCGATGACTCTTCCCACTCGGTCTTGTCGGAGAAGCAGAACGGGCAGATCGAGCGCGGGAAGAAATGCGCGTCGCCGCAGGTGGTGCAGCGCTTGATCAGGAACTTGCCGTCCTTGGCCGCGTCCCAGAACGGCTGCGTTTCCGGATTGCCCTGCGGGGTCGGATACTTCTTGGCTTCAGTCATAATCACACGCGCTCCAGAATGGCGGTCGAGGCAGCATGGCGAACGCCGAGCAGGCCGCCGGTGCCGTGAGCAATGGCGAGGTCGCAATTGGGGACCTGCAGCTTCGGATGGGCTTCGCCGCGCAGCTGGCGCACGGCTTCGAGGATCTTGGTCATGCCACCGCGATTGATCGGGTGATTGCTGCACAACCCGCCGCCATCGGTGTTGAACGGCAGCTTGCCGACGCCCGAGATCAGGTTGCCGTCGGACACGAACTTGCCGCCCTCGCCCTTCTTGCAGAAGCCGAGATCCTCGAGCTGCATCAGCACGGTGATGGTGAACGAGTCATAGATCGACGCATATTTCATGTCCTGCGGCGTCACGCCCGCTTCCTCGAAGGCGCGCGGACCCGACCACACGCCGGCCGAATAAGTGAGGTCGAGATCCTTGCCGCCGCGCGGGCCCTTCATCGCTTCGCCGTGACCGATCAGGCGCACCAGCGGCTTCTTCAGGCTCTTGGCGATTTCCTCGGTGGTGACGATGAGCGCGCCGCCGCCGTCGGTGACCACGCAGCAATCCATGCGGCGCAGCGGGTCGGAGATCATCGGCGAGTTCAGCACGTCCTCGACGGTGACCACGTCCTTGAGCATCGCATGCGGATTGTATTGCGCATGATGCGAGGCGGCGACCTTGATCCAGGCGAGCTGTTCGGACGTCGTGCCGTAATCGTGCATGTGGCGCATCGCGGCCATGCCATAGGCATTGTGCGTGGTCGCACCGAAAGCGGTTTCGAAATCGGCTTCGGCGCCCTGCGCGCGCGGCGCCGGCGGCGAGGTGCGCGGCTTGCCGGCGAGCGTGATCAGCGCGACCGAGCACTTGCCAAGCGCGATCGCCTGCGCGGCATGGCCGAGCGCGATGATGTAGGAGCAGCCGCCGGTTTCGGTGGAATCGACATGGCGTGGCTTGAGACCGAGATAGTCGGTCATCGGCCAGAGGCCGCCATTGGCATCGCCGGCGATGAAGAGACCGTCGACGTCCTTGTTGGTCAGGCCCGCATCCTCGAGCGCGCCCTTGGCGACTTCGGCATGCAGCTGCCAGACGGATTTGTCCGGCGCGTGGCGCGTCGGATGCTCATAGATGCCCGCGATATAGGCCTTGCCCTTGATACTCAATCGTCTCTCCGCTTGGTGTTTCGTCCCAGTTCAGTTTTTTCTGACGATTCCAATCCGCCTTGGCAAGCGACAACATTTCACGCTGCGGATGTGAATTTCATTGTGCGGAATGGACGCAAAACTGTTGCAGAGCTTTTCGCTTGCCTGGAAGCAGTTTGCCAATCTGGTCGGCGAGCCCTCACAAAAGCGGAGAGCAGGATTTCCGGAATTGGTGGGCTCGCAAGCGACAATGGCGTGACACGAGCTCGCGATCTCGCGGCGCCCTGGGGGCGTCCGAGGTGTGAGCAGATCTCCCCTCCAGACATGAGGGGAGGCAGCGCGCCGCAAGGCGCATTTGGGTGGACTGAACGCTGCCCGCTCGACGCTGGATCGCCAGCGAGACCGGACCGCGCAACGCCTTACGGCGCGCCACCGCGACGTCTTGCTAGTCGAAGGACCGTTCTTCCGGGTACTGGGCAATCCCTCGCAAGGGATTCATCCGACGGATTTCTCCGTCTTCGCCCGCACCGCGTCCAGCCGCGCACTAGCGGCAGAGCCCCTTATTGGGCCCGGACGGTGACCTCCGACCACCCGAGTGCTGGTGGATACGTCCTCCCCCGGCCCGCAGGCGCCGCATCTCGCTCCGTTCAAAGACGTCTCATGAGAACGCCCCTCACCGAACAAGACGGGAGCGAGTATGGCGGAGATGGGAATTTTGTCAAGAACAAAATGGGAACATTTTGGCAAAGCGCGGTTCTTATCCCTCCCCCAAGCCGCGCAGCGGCGCCGTGGGGAGGGTGGATCGAAGCGAGCGTTCAGCGAGCTTCGAGACGGGTGGGGTGCCTCCTCAAACTTCGACGTCATGCGGGGCTCCCCACCCGGCGCTACGCGCCACCCTCCCCATTCGCTTCGCTCCGGGGAGGGAGAAACCACGCGCAGCGGCGCGCCTACCCGTCGACCCGCTCGACCTTCGCCACGACCGCCTTTGCGCGGAGCTGGGCGATGATCGCGCTGAGATGCTTGAGGTCATAGACGCCGAGATCAATCGTCTGCTCGGTAAAGTCCGGCGAGCGGCGGTGCATGCTGATATTGTCGATGTTGCCGTCGTGATCGGCGATCACCTGGGCGATCTGCGCCAGTGAGCCAGGCTCATTCACGTTCTGCAGGAAAAGCCGCGCGGGGAAACGCTGCGGCGAGCTGTCATCCACGTCCCAGCGCACATCGACCCATCGCTCCGGCTCTTCCTCGAATTCGCGCAAAGCCGGCGACTGGATCGGATAGATGGTGATCCCCTCGCCCGGCGTGACGATGCCGACGATGCGGTCGCCCGGCACGGCGCCGCCATTGGGCGCGAAGCGCACTGGAAGATCCGAATTCACGCCACCGATGGAGATCACCGAGGTGAACTTGCCGGCGCCCTCGCCCGAGCGCACCTTGTCGGCCGTGCTCTTCTTGTTGGCGGCATAACGCCCGCCGACGCGCTCTTCCTTGTAGTCGGGATACATCGCACGAGCGACATCGGCGGCACGGAGTTCACCGCGGCCGACCGAAGCCATCACGTCGTCGATGGAGGTGCGTGCGAGGCGCGGCAGCGCGCCCTTCAGCTGATCGTCGGCATATTCGATCTTGGCGCGGGCAAACAGACGCTCGACGATGCGGCGGCCAAGGCTCGCATATTGATCGCGCATCGCGGTGCGCGTGGCGCGGCGGATCGCAGCACGCGCCTTGCCGGTGATGGCGAGGGATTCCCACGCGGCCGGCGGCGCCTGCTGCGCCTTCGAGGTCAACACCTCGACTTCATCGCCGTTCTGCAGTTCGGAGGATAGCGGCGCGAACTTGCCGTTGATCTTGCAGCCGACCGCGCTGTTGCCGACATCCGTATGCACGGCATAGGCGAAGTCGATGACATTCGCCGCGCGCGGCAATGCGATCAGCTTGCCCTTCGGCGTGAAGCAGAACACCTGGTCGTGGAACAGTTCGAGCTTGGTGTGCTCGAGAAACTCTTCCGGATTGGTGCTTTCCGAAAGAATGCCGATGGTGTGGCGCAGCCAGGCGAAGGCGTTGGACTCGCGCTTCAGCCGCTCGTTGGGCGACCCCGCACCTTCCTTGTAGAACGCATGCGCGGCAATACCGTATTCGGCGATGCGGTTCATTTCCTCGGTGCGAATCTGCAATTCGACACGCTGATTACCGGGGCCGATCACGGTCGTGTGCAGCGAGCGATAGTCGTTCTGCTTCGGCGTCGAGATGTAGTCCTTGAAGCGGCCGGGCACGACGGGCCAGGTCGTATGCACGACTCCGAGCGCGCGGTAGCAGGATTCGAGATCGTCGATGACGATGCGAAAACCATAGATGTCGGAGAGCTGCTCAAAGCCGACCGACTTGCGCTTCATCTTGGTCCAGATCGAAAACGGCTTCTTGCGGCGGCCACTGACGCGCGCCTTGATGTCGTTCTTCTGCAGCTTGCTCGACAGATGCGTCTCGATCATGCCGATCAGGTCGCGATTGCGCTCGGTGAGCGTATCGAGGCGCTGCATCACCACCAAATGGGCGTCGGGGTCGAGCACCTTGAAGGACAGCTCTTCCAGTTCCTCGCGCATCGCCTGCATACCCATACGGCCGGCGAGCGGCGCATAGATGTCGAGCGTCTCGTCGGCGATGCGGCGGCGCGAGGCCGGCGGCATGAATTCCATGGTCCGCATATTGTGCAGACGATCGGCGAGCTTGATCAGCAGCACGCGCACGTCATCGGCGATCGCGAGCAGCAGCTTTCGCAGGTTTTCGGCCTGCTTGGCCTCGCGCGAGACGAGCTCCAGCCGCTTCAGCTTGGTGAGGCCCTCGACCAGCGCGCCGATATCGGGGCCGAACAGCTTGTCGATCTCGGCGCGGGTCGCTTCCGTGTCCTCGATCGTGTCGTGCAACAGCGCCGCCACGATGGTGGCGTCGTCGAGCTTGAGGTCGGTGAGAATCGCCGCGACTTCGAGCGGATGGGTGAAATAGGGATCGCCGGAGGCGCGGGTCTGCTCGCCATGCGCGACCATGGCATAGACATAGGCGCGGTTGAGCAGGTCCTCGTCGGTCTGCGGGTTATAGGCACGCACCCGCTCGACCAAATCATACTGGCGCATCATGCGGCCGCGCGCGCTGCGCTTGCCAGCAGAAGTTGCATCAGGGGCTGATGTTGTCCCGGGAGCGGCGGGCACAGCCGGCCCTTCCACGCGTGCCGGTGGAACCGCGGTGGTCTCGTTAGCTGCCTGCATCTGCCGTGACTGACGGCGCGACGTCGCCATTGCCTTCCTCAATTCTGTCGAGTCGATCTCGACTCCAACCAAGCAGATAATTTGCCCCGAAACGTCCCGCAAATGCAAAGGCCCGGACTTGCGGTCCGGGCCTTGCGCGAAACTGTGATGGCAGAAGAGTGAAGCGTAACAGCTTACTCGTCTTCTTCCGGCTGCTCTTCCGGCGGAGCCAGGCCTTCGAGGCCCTTGAGCAGCTCTTCCTCGGTCATGCGCTCGACAGCGACTTCGGTGTCGTCGGCATCGACGCTGGCGCCGGCAGAGCCGATCAGCGGCACGGTATCACCTTCCGGCTCGTCCACTTCGACGAACTTCTGCAGCGAATGCACCAGCTCCTCGCGGAGGTCTTCCGGCGAGATGGTCTCGTCAGCGATCTCACGCAGCGACACGACGGGGTTCTTGTCGTTGTCGCGATCAATCGTAAGTTGTGAGCCCGACGAGATCATGCGAGCACGGTGTGCTGCCAGCAGGACCAGATCGAAGCGATTGTCGACCTTGTCGATGCAATCTTCTACGGTGACGCGCGCCATGAAATGTCGCTCCGTTGGATGAGGGACCGGAAATAAGGATTGTTTGGCGCTAGGTATAGCGGCTTCGCACGCAGCGCAAGAACGAAATTAGAATCCAGCTTCATGGTTTTGTTTTGAGCGGGACTATGTTACCCTCAAAAGACCCTTGGATATAACAGCTTGCTACCATTAAATAATGGCCTTTCCGCCACCATTTGGGACACCAAAAGGCTTCATTGCAACTGCAAAAAGATGAGCTTATCGCTCTCCTCTTCAATTGCGTGAAAGTATGGTCGGGCCGATCTGCCAGAAGGCGGACTACGACTTGATGCAAATGTGCGACGAAACCTCGTTGCGCCAAAAACCACAATGACAACAACACCTATGAGAAAACTTGATGTCTCAATCCTCTAACAAGATCGCGCTCTTTATCGACGGCGCCAATCTCTATGCGACGGCGAAGACGCTCGGTTTTGACATTGATTACAAGCGCCTTCTCAAGGAATTTCAGAGCCGCGGAACCCTTGTCCGCGCCTTCTATTACACGGCGATCATCGAAGATCAGGAATACTCGTCGATTCGTCCGCTGATCGACTGGCTGGACTACAACGGCTACACCGTGGTGACGAAAGCCACCAAGGAGTTCATCGATGCGTCCGGTCGGCGCAAGGTGAAGGGCAACATGGATATCGAACTCGCTGTCGATGCCATGGAGCTCGCCGAACATGTGGACCAGATCGTGCTGTTCTCCGGTGACGGCGACTTCCGCTCGCTGGTGGAAGCGGTTCAGCGTCGCGGCGTGCGCGTCACGGTGATCTCGACCATTTCGAGCCAGCCGCCGATGATCGCCGACGAACTGCGCCGGCAGGCCGACGTGTTCACGGATCTGATGGAATTGCAGAGCAAGATCGGCCGCGACCCGGCCGAGCGCCCTGCTCCACGCGAGCCGCGCCACCAGACGCCGCAATTCCTGCAGCGCTCGGCCACCGTGGCACCGCGAGGCGACGACGATTTCGAAGACTGAAATCTCGAAGGCACTGACTCGGACGCAACTGAGTCGACAACAGCCGGCGGTGGTCGCAGCCACGATCTCCGCTGGCACTTCCACAGACCCCGGCCGCGACTGTCCGCTCTGCCCCCGTCTCGTCGACTATCGTACGGAGCTGCGCACGCGCGAGCCCGACGGCTTCAACGCGCCGGTGCCGTCGTTTGGCGGGCCGGATGCGCAGCTGCTGATCGTCGGCCTTGCACCGGGCGCGCAAGGGGCCAACCGCACCGGGCGGCCCTTCACCGGCGACTATGCCGGCGACCTGCTCTACGACACCCTTTTGCATTTCGGTTTTGCCAGCGGCACTTTCCTGGCGCGGCCGGATGACGGCCTGGTGCTGACCGGCAGCCGCATCACCAATGCGGTGCGCTGCGTGCCGCCGCAGAACAAGCCGCTGCCGGTGGAGATCACCACCTGCCGGCCGTTCCTGATCGCCACCATGGACGAGATGCCGAAGCTGCGCGCCATCGTGCTGCTCGGCCGCGTCGCCCATGACACGATGCTGAAGACGCTCGGCATCCGCGCGGTGACGGCACCGTTCGCGCATGGCGCTGTGCATGATGCCGGAAGGTTCAAGCTGTACGACAGCTATCACTGCTCGCGCTACAACACGAATACCGGCGTGCTGACACCGGAGATGTTTCGCGCGGTGTTCGCGAAGGTGAAGACGGATCTGGCGGCGGAGTGATCTCCACCTGTCGTCACCCGGCTCGACCGGGTGACCCAGTGGACATCGCCGCCAGTGTTTATTGGATCGCCCGGTCAAGCCGGGCGACGACAGCAGAGCATATATCGCGCACGGTCATTCACACCGAATTCGCCCTCAGCCATTCCAGCACATCGCCCGCGTTCCGGTCCGGCGGAAACACCGGATAGAACACATGGGTGATGCGGTCATCGTCGACGATCAGAGCGAGGCGCTTGATCAGCGTGAGATCGGCGACGTCCATGGTCGGCAGGTTGAGTGCATCGGTCAGTTCGAGCTTCTCGTCGGACAGCACCGGGAAAGGCAGATGCAGGCGCGACGCCATCTCGGTCTGATACGCATTGCTCTGGGTCGACAGGCCGAACACATGTTTCGCGCCGGCCGCCTTCAACTCGGCGAACAGATCGCGAAACGCACAGGTCTGCGGTGTGCATCCCCGCGCGCCCGGGATCATGTCCCAGTCGTCGGTGAGGCCGATCTTGCCGGGCTCGCCGGTGCGCGGATAGCCGAACACGACGGTGCGGCCTTTCAGCGTGGAGAGATCGACCGTGGTGTCATCGGTGGCGCGCAGGTCGAGCGACGGGATCGTCATGCCGACCAGATGCGCTGCCGCGCCATCGTCCTCGGGGGCCGGAATCTTGCTCCAGTCGACATCGGTGAGGTTCGGTTGGTTCATCGCGTCCTCATTCGTTGCAGGCCGGCAATACGGCTTTATCCCCGCGCCCTGAGCAAACGTCCCTTCTCACGGCCCCAGTCGCGCTCTTTCTCGCTGGCGCGCTTGTCGTGCAGCTGCTTGCCCTTGGCGAGGGCGAGCTGAAGTTTTACGCGGCCACGCTCGTTGAAATACATTTTCAGCGGGATCAGCGTCATGCCCTGGCGCTCCACCGCGCCCATCAGCTTGTTGATCTGCTTGCGATGCAGCAGCAATTTGCGCGGGCGCTTCGGCTCGTGGTTGAAGCGGTTGGCCTGCAGATATTCAGGGATATTGGCGTTGACCAGCCAGATCTCGCCGTCCTTGGGATCGGCGTAGGATTCCGCGATCGTGCTCTTGCCGTTGCGGATCGACTTCACTTCGGTGCCGGTCAGCGCAATGCCCGCCTCCACCGTGTCTTCCACGGCGTAGTTGAAGCGGGCCTTGCGGTTCTCGGCGATCACTTTGATCGGGCGTTCGTTCTTCTCGGCCATCTCATGCTTTCGGTGCCAGGCACCAATATAGGAACGCCCTGCCCGCGCGCCAAATCAGGCTTTCGTCTTGAGCAGGTCGCGGATTTCAGTGAGCAACGCGACTTCGGCGCTCGGCTTCGCCGGCTCGGCCGGCTTGGCCTCTTCCTTGCGCTTCAGCGTGTTCATGGCGCGGATCACCATGAACAGGACGAAGGCGACGATGATGAAATTCAGCGTCAGCGTCAGGAAGCTGCCCCAGGCCAGCACGGCGCCCTGTTTCTTGGCGTCGGCGAGATTGGTCGCAGTCACGGACTTCGACAGTCCGGTGAAGTAATTCGAGAAATCGAGGCCGCCAGTGATGGCGCCGATGATCGGCATGATGATGTCGGCCACCATCGAGGACACGATGGCACCGAAGGCCGCACCGATGATCACGCCGACGGCGAGATCGACAACGTTGCCCTTCATGGCGAAATCACGAAATTCCTTCAGCATGCGCAATCCCTTTCCATTTCAAAACATCAGTCGGTCGCAACCGATGAAATGATGATGCGACCAAAGTCACGCAGCGTCCAATGGATCGTATCTAGCTTTGATTTGGCGCGTTTTCTTGACGCGAACCGGATCCACTTCGCTTGAAAACGCTCTAGTTGATCAGCCCGGCATGCACCATGGCAGCGCGGATGGCTTTGCCCGTCGGCTCGGTGACCGGGAGCAGCGGCAGGCGCACGCTCTCGTCGCCACGGTCGAGCAGCTTGAGACCATGCTTGGCACCGGCAAGGCCCGGCTCCTTGAAGATGGTGTCATGCAGCGGCGTCAAACGATCCTGGATCTTCAGCGCGCCGGCATAGTCGCCCTTGAATACCAGCTCCATCAGTTCGGCGCAGAGCTTCGGCGCCACATTGGCGGTGACGGAGATGCAGCCATGGCCACCGGCGGCCATGTAGGACAGCGCCGTCATGTCCTCGCCCGAGAGCTGGATGAAATCCGGGCCCATGGCGTGGCGCTGCTTGGAGACGCGGCCAACATCGGCGGTGGCGTCCTTCACACCGGCGATGTTCTTGAGTTCGTACAGGCGCGCCATGGTCTCGACGGACATATCAACCACGGAGCGCGGGGGAATGTTGTAAATAATGATCGGAATTCCGATCGCGTCATTCACCGCCTTGAAGTGCTGATACATGCCCTCCTGGGTGGGCTTGTTGTAGTAAGGCGTCACCACCAGCACGCCATCGGCGCCGGCCTTCTCGGCATGCTTCGCCAGCGCCACGGCTTCGCGGGTCGAGTTCGAGCCCGCACCGGCGATCACGGGCAAGCGCCCGTTGGATTCGTCGATGCACCATTCGACGACCTTGGCATGTTCCTCATGGCTCAAGGTCGGGCTCTCGCCCGTGGTACCGACCGGAACCAGGCCGTGGGATCCTTCGGAAATCTGCCAGGCGACATGGGCGCGAACGGCTTCCTCGTCCAGCGCACCGGCTTTGAACGGGGTGACCAGAGCGGTGTAGGACCCCCGGAAAATCGTCTTGGTGGCTGCCATGGTCTGCTCCGAACGCGATGCGGCTTCCGCCGTCTGCTTGAACCTATTGAATGGACTGCGAGTCTTACCGACTTCGGAGCTGCGGCGAAAGACCGCCCAAGACGCCATTGGGCGCTATCGGACTGGATTTGCGGGGTTTCCGCCCCGATTTTGCCGCGCTGGCGGCGCACAGGACAGCGCAGAGGTGACGGACGTTGACGATTTGGTCACCCTTTCAATCAAATACATCGAGGGAATGCTGGCGAAGTTCTGATTCGCCGCGAGGACACAGCGTGACGCGACTGCTCCCATCCCCTGCGGCCCGACGGACGGCGCTTCGCGCCAGTCTGGCGCTGTTGCTCAGCGTGTCGATCCCGGCGCTGGAAGCCGGCGCGGCCGGTACCGCTGACACCTCGAAGACCAGCCAGGCGGCGAAGGACGCTGCGGCCAAGCCGGCTGCCGCGAAGCCCGCGGCTGCCAAAGGCGCTGCGGATAAATCGGCGGCGAAGCCCGCCCCGGCCAAATCGGCCGCGACCAAACCAGCCGACACCAAATCGGCAGCCAAGCCAACTGCCAAGCCTGACGCGGCCAAGACCGGCGCGACCAAGCCTGCGGCCGCCAAACAGACGGCCGGCAAGCCGGATGCTGCCAAGCCGACTGCCGCCAAGCCGACCGCCGCCAAGCCGGCGAAACACACGACGGGCACCGTCAATCCGGCGCCGGCGATCCAGCCGGCCACGCGCCAGCACGCCGTCGCGCCGCCCGCAGTGAAGAAGCCGCCACCTGCCCGTGCTGCCATCGCGGCCACCAGTTCGACGTCGCAGGCCGACGGCCAGGCGCTGGAAAACGTCATCGAGCTCGTCCGCAAGGGCAAGAGCGGCGAAGCCGGCCAGGTCGCACAGACCATCGGCGATCCCGTCGCGCGAAAACTCGGCGAGTGGATCTATCTGCGCAGCGAGAACAACGGCGCATCGGTGGAGCGCTATCGCGCCTTCATCGCCGCCAATCCGAGCTGGCCGTCGCAGACCTTCATGCGCCGCCGCAGCGAAGCCGCGCTGTGGGACGACCGCCGCGACGACAGCGCGATCCAGTCCTATTTCGCCGATGAAAAGCCGATCTCGGCCAAGGGCAAGTTCGCCCTCGCCAAGTCGCTGCTCGCGCGCGGCGACCGCGCCAGCGCCGAGCGCCTCGTCCGCGACGCCTGGCGCAACGATCCGATCTCCGGCGACACCGAGAACATGGCGATCGACATGTTCGGCGCGCTGATCACGCCCGGCGACCACAAGGCACGCATGGACATGCTGCTCTATGGCGCGGATGGCGAGCCGGGCCTGCGTTCGGCAAAACGCCTCGGCGGTGCACAGATGGCGCTGGCGCGCGCACGCATCGCTGTTACCAAGAAGGCATCGAATGCCAAGGCGCTGCTCGATGCCGTACCGCATGAACTGCACAGCGACCCCGGCTACCTGTTCAGCCGGATGCAGCAGCTGCGGCGCGATGAGCGCTTCGCGGAGGCCGCGCGGCTGATGTCCTCCGTGCCGCGCGACATCAATCGCCTGCACAATCTCGACGAATGGTGGATCGAACGCCGTCTGCTGTCGCGAAAACTGCTGGACGTGGGTGAGCATCGCGCCGCCTACGTAGTGGCACGCGACGCGGCCCTGCCCGCACGCGACATCTACAAGACCGAACAGGAATTCACCGCCGGCTGGATCGCACTGCGCTTCCTGAGAGATCCAGCAACAGCCTCGCAGCATTTCGCGCGCATCGGCGTCGGCAGTGTCAATCCCACCGCGCTGGCCCGCGCCGGCTACTGGCAGGGCCGCGCTGCGGAAGCCGCCGGCCGCAGCTCGGAAGCACGCGCGGCCTATACGCGCGCAGCTGAGCAGTCGACCAGCTATTACGGCCAGCTGGCGCGCGCCAAGCTCGGCCTGCCGCAGCTCGACATCAGCGGCTCGCTGTCCTCGCGCGCCCGTGGCTCCGAGCGGCTCGAGATCGTGCGCGCGGTGCAGCTGCTCTATGCGCTCGAGGAGAAGGAGATCGCGATTCCGATCTTTGCCGATGTCGGCGAGAACGGCGATCCGGAAGCGGTGCTCGGCCTCAGCGAACTGGCCTCGCAGAACAAGGATGCACGCGGCATGCTGCTGGTCGGCAAGGCGGCGCTCAATCGCGGCCTGCCCTTCGATCACTATGCCTATCCGACCATCGGCATTCCGAGCTATCGGCCGGTGGGGCCGCAGGTCGAGCCCTCGGTGGTCTATGCGATCGCGCGGCAGGAAAGCGCATTCAATCCGGCTGTCGTGTCGCCCGCCCAGGCTTACGGCCTGATGCAAGTGACGCCGAGCGCCGCGCAATATGTCGCCAAGCGCCATGGCGCCACCTACGATCTCGCGCGGCTGAAGAACGACTCGACCTACAATGCGGCACTCGGCGCCGCCGAACTCGGCGGCCTGCTCGAAGACTATCGCGGCTCCTACATCATGACCTTTGCCGGCTACAATGCCGGCCGCGGCAGCGTGCGCAAATGGATCGAGCGCTATGGCGATCCGCGCGATCCCAATGTCGATGCAGTGGACTGGGTGGAGTCGATTCCGTTCGCCGAGACGCGCAACTACGTCCAGCGCATCATGGAAAACCTGCAGGTCTATCGCGCCCGCTTCGGCGGCGGCACCAAGCTGCAGATCGACGCCGACCTGCATCGCGGCCGCGGCAGCAGCGTCGAGTAGCTCCTCCTCCGCGTGTCACCACCTGCGAAAGCGGGTGGTCCAGCAAGCACGATCGCTCAGCTACACTACAACAGCCGATGCCTACTGGATCGCCCGGTCAAGCCGGGCGACGACAGTGAGCCGTCCGGCACGAGCAAACTGTAACCCGCCACCCAAACAAAAACCCCCGACAGTTGCCTGCCGGGGGTCTTGTATTCAGATATCGATTGCCGTGAGGCGTTCGATATTAGAACGAGCGCAGAACCTGCAACGAACCGTTGTAGATGTTCTGATCCTGCACAGCGAAGCTCTGGTTGGCTGCACGGCCCGGCACGTTATTAACACCGACCAGAGAACCACCGAGGTTCTGCTCGAGGCGGCTATAAGTGAATTCAGCCGAGAAGGTCAGGTTCTTAACCGGGGTCCAGGCGGTACGGGTACCGATCTGGGCGATCGCGAAGTCGAAGTTGTTGGTCGAACCAACGAGCGAGCCGTTGTTCGAACCAACAACGCCAGCCGGACGCGTCTGTGCGAAGGCGCTGGCGAGCAGCGCGTTGCCACCGTCACCATACGAGATGGCGCTGTAGCTGCCGAACAGCGACGTGCGCCAGGCCGGGTTCCAGTAGTGCTCGTAGAAGCCAACGATCGACCAAGCTTCGCTCTGCTCGACCTGACCACCCGGACCGTACACGCCGTCAAGCACGTAACCGAAGCCCAGCGAGTTGCCCGAAATCTTGGCGAAACGGCCGCCGCCCGACGTGTCGGTGGTGCCGCCGGTGAAGGCGTACTTGGCAGCGCCCTTGGCGTAGGTGGCGTTGAACTTCAGGCTGTCGCCAGCGCCGGTCGGCAGGTTCTTGAACTCGATGGCGCCGTTGACTGCGAAGCCGAAGGAGTCATCCGGGTGCGCGGTGGCGAGGGCACCGGTGTAGAAACCCGGGGTGATCGTGTGCATCGCAGCACCGAAGTGCAGCGAACCCCAGGCCTGATCGAGGCGCAGGTTGCCGACGACGTCCGGAATGTGGTTGCCGCCGTAGGAGTTACCCTGGAAGGAGTTCGACGTCGAACCGTAGGCACCGCTGGTGTTGCCGCTGCCGAACGGAGCAGCAAGGGCGAGACCGGTGTTGTAGAGACCAGCGTTGCGGTAGGGCGACGCGTTTTCGAGGGCGATGGTGCCCGACACGCCGTTACCGAACGAAGCGGTGTAAGCGATCTGC
>NZ_JBIISY010000347.1:0-4797 GCF_044340795.1 Tardiphaga sp. | reverse complement strand
ACCGGTGGTGTTGTTCGAACCGGCGAGGAAGCCCGACGACACGGTCGGCTTCGAGAGCGCCCACTGCGGGTCGAACTGCGAGACGGCCTTACCGAAGGTGAAGCCGGCGAACTGGATGAAGGCGTAGTCGACTTCGGTGAAGCCGCCAGCGATCGATTCACGGTTCTGCGAGAAGTCGAACTGGATGTTCGCGTAGGTGCGGACAACGCCGTATTCGGTGGCGGTGCGCGTGTCGGTGGTCAGGTTGATACGCGAACGGTTGACGAAGTAGTCCTGGTTCCAGGCGCCGGCGCCACCAGCACCACCCTGCCAGAACGGGGTGTCATAGGCGTTGCCGTTGATGGTGGTGTCGATACGGATCGCACCGCCGATCTTGACGCAGGTGTCGGTGCCCGGGATGTAGTAGAAACCGGCGCCGTAGAGAGAGCAGACCTTCACGTATTCAACGGCCTTGGCCTTGACCGGAAGATCAGCTGCCTGAGCGCCACCAACAGCGAGGATGCCCGCTGCGGAGCCCAGGATAAGGGCCTTAATCGTCTTCATGTAACCTCCAAGTTGCTAAAGGGAAGGTTCCGTCACGGGGTGAAACACCCTGAAGACAAGCCCCTGGATCCCTGACAACCCGCACCGAGACTCACGACCGAACCACATGCCCGCGGCTCAAATCCATCATCAGTACGGGACGACCTCGGGATGCCCCCCTCCGTCGCATCGCGAACATCTCCCAAGGCCTTCTGCTTCGCAACAATGGAACGCCTCGAAACCGCCCGCCTTTGGCCATTTGCGGCATAGTGTTGCGGAAATCACACGCAGTTGTGATCGCCAAATTTGAGCAAACAGCTGATTTCCTTAGCTAATTCAGCAATGCAAAAAATGTGTCATAAACTTCGCGCGACGCGTGCGCCGCACTGTTCTTCCCGTAAATCGTCAGTTCTGGCCGGCGCGAATCTCGAATCGCGGCGACTTGGCAGCGATCGAGGACAAAGTCTGAGGCCAGCGGCGAGACGTCTGCGGAGCCGCAACCGGTGGATCGGACGTATATAGAAGTGTAGGCAGTCCCTCTTCCGGGCGGAAAATTCTCTGCACAGGCCGGCAAGGCGCGATCTGGCGCTTGCGGCTCACCGCGCGGTCGGGCATATGCAGCCGTGATGGAGCTGTGGCCGAGTGGCTGAAGGCACCGCTTTGCTAAAGCGGCATACCTGTTAAAGGGTATCGAGGGTTCGAATCCCTCCGGCTCCGCCATCCCAGTTCAGCCGCTGCAGAGATGATCGGAATGCGACGTCGGGCTTCGGCCTCGTCCGCGCAGCTGGCCCCGTCAGCGATCGAACAGCTTAGAGCTATTCCTGAGACAGCCGGGCGCGCGCGACTTTCGCGAGATGCATGAACACGCTATCGCCGCCGCATTGTTGGTGGCGGGGCGAGTTATGCTGTCGAGATTTCAGTTTGTGCTATTGGTCGCTTATGGCGTCGCGCTGATCGCTGGCATCTCGTTCGAGGCGTTTGCGCTATCCTGACGGCCGGCCTCTCCGGCCAGTGCTAGATGCTGAAGCAGAAGACAGATCATCAATGAACGAATACCGCGGATTATCGTATGAACGAACGGCGCGCCATGACTGAGCAGCCGAAGCAGTCCCGCTGGATACGAGCGATGATCATTGTGCTGGCGGTTGCCGTGATCGCTGCAACGGCCGGCTCACTCCTCATCGCCATCCGGCTGATGAAGTGAGTGAGAAAGCAAAAGGCCGCACGGGCTTCACACCGCACGGCCTCCAGATGCGACTGTCGGTCCCAGCCCGATTCCATCTCATGGCCGAAGCATGAGGGACACGGGTCGTCTCGCCAACGCCTGCATGGATTCACTCCACAGGAAGCACTGACGAAGTGTCGTCAGCACCAGCTGCCTGCCACAGCCCGTTACCAGGTCTGATTGCGTGAGTTGTCGCCAACGCCATTGCCATAAGGCAGCGGCGACGGCGTGCCGCCCGAGGCGCTGCCGACATAGGCGCCGTAGGCATCGCGGACCCGGTTGCGCTGGACGTGATGTTGACGGCGCGCGGCGCTCACATCGGTCGCCGAATGCGTGGTCACCGCCGCGGCGCGCGGTGCAGCCACCGCGGGCGCGCTGGCCGACACGGCGACAGTGGCGAAAAGCGCAAGCGCGCCGGCGCGCAGCGAAAGGGTCTGGATCGACATGATGATGTCCTTGTGTTGCCGAGACCGAACGGCCTCTACGGAGATGACACAAGGGACATTGGGTGCCTGCCGGCGGTTACAAGCGAACCGGGCGTCACAAGCCCGTGACGCAGTGCGGCATTCGCGTCATGCTGGCCCGTGACGGAATTGCGGAAAAAATGTGGAGCGGCCTCGAACCCGGTTTCCCGGGTTTGCGACGACTGGTCGTCACCAGCACGCAACGGGAGGACACCATGATCGCACAGGCCACCAGGACCATCGGACGGATCGCTCTGCTCGCCACCCTCATGGTGACGGCGTCAACGGCCCTCGCCTCCGCTCAGAGCTTCACCGCCGAACAGCGCCGCCTTTGCACCGGCGATGCGTTCCGTCTGTGCAGCTCGGCGATCCCGAACATCGAGGAAGTCACCATCTGCATGCGCAAGCAGAAGACCAGTCTCAGCAGCGGCTGCAAGGCGGTGTTCGACAAGCCGGTGGTCACCGCCGTGAGCAACAAGGAGGATTAGTGGATCGAGGTCAGCCAGTCGCGCGCATCGCGCTGTGCGGCAGCGATCTCGACATCCGACATCATCTCGGCCACTTCGCGGCGCATCGGGATGGCATCGACCCGGCCCTTGAGGGCTGCGAGATTGAACCACTTGTGCGCAGCGACGAGATCAACGATCCCGGCGCGGCCGCTCGACCAGTACATGCCGCGCTCGAACAAGACGTCCTGGATCGCGGTTTCGGCGACGGGCGTTGCCGCCCCGAAATCGATCTGCCCCTGAAACATCACTCATTCCTTTTTTATGTTTGCCGCCCCAACCGAGCGCGGCTCCCGTCCGTGATCTGACTTGTCCCAACCACCAGTTGGCCCGGCGTGTTGAGGCAAATATGCCGGTCAAATTTGAATGGCAGTTTAAGTATCGCGATGAACGGTTTCTGAACGCGGATGCCCCTCGCGTGCCCATATGCAGGCAAAAACCCAGCATTCATGCGGGTTTTCTGCATTTTTCCGGATTTCGGTTTACCTTGCCGGTTGGCGATCGCGTAACCATCGCGACGACAGGCGCCGCCGTCGGGCGGATTAGCGGAAGGCGTCATCCGCCGTCCTTCGCCTCATGCAGTCGGGCGGCGGATTACGCTTTGCTCATCCGCCCTACGGCACAGCACTATCAAAATGGGAAAACTGATCATCGCCGGGGATCAACCGCACCGGCGGACAAGACGAGGGCGTCGGCAACACGTCAGGATCATATCTCGCCGGCATCATGCCCGCGATGGCGGACCAGGGATCCGCTCCGTAGAGGAAGGCCGGTCACTGCATGACCAGCTTCTCTGCCGGATCGTTGCGCTGAAGCCGAAGCCCTTCGCCATCACGATCCAGCCGTTCGACCTGATGTCTCGCCGACACCCTCTTTCGTCGATCAGAGCCAGCGCCCTCGATGAGGACGGCTCCAATGACGTTGCCGGCATCGCTGCCGGCGTAGTCCGGAAAGAAGAAGTTACTTCTTCTTGGCGGCCTTCTTGGCGACCTTCTTGGTCTTCTTGGCGGTCTTCTTGACTGCGGTCTTCGCAGCCTTCTTCACCGTCTTCTTCGCCTTAGCGACTTTCTTCACTGCCTTCTTAGCCATGTTGCCCTCCATAAGAGATGACTTAAATGCTGCGTGCAGTCGTGAATCGATATGCACACGATTCCGAATACACCAACGATTTCAAAAGAACAGTGGCCTGCTTAAGGAAGTGTTGAAGCTGTGTCGCCGCGGTCAACCCTAATCCTGCAGGTGCGGAGCGTTCATGCGGCCTTTGCATGGCAAAAGAAACGCCTGAAAAATCTACGTCGCCGAAAGTCAAGTGCGACGCGCACGCCTATTTTTGCAGCCTGCGCGTGACGTGAACTAACAAACAACTACACAAAGTCCGGGCACTCCCGAATCGCCCCGCCGATACCGGAATCGGCGCGCGACGACTTCCGGCCGGGAGAATCCGCAACGAAAATATTTTTGGGATAAGCGCGCCGGGAGCTATCCGGAAGCGCCCACAACCACCTCTTCCGTCATCTCACTCGCCACGATTCGCGACCCGATTCTCTCGCCGCGCATCGACCGACATGCTCCGGAAACGAAAACGGCGCCGCTCGAAGCGACGCCGTTGTCTTCAATACCGTGTTGCCGGGCGACGATCAGAGACCGAGTTTGCCCTTCAGCAGGTCGTTGACCGCCTGCGGATTGGCCTTGCCGCCCGACGACTTCATCACCTGGCCGACGAACCAGCCCATCAGTGCCGGCTTCGCCTGGGCCTGCGCCACCTTGTCCGGGTTGGCCGCGATGATGTCGTCCACCACCTTCTCGATGGCGCCCATATCGGTGACCTGCTTCATGCCGCGCTTCTCGACGAGCACGCGCGGATCACCGCCCTCCGTCCAGACGATCTCGAACAGGTCCTTGGCGATCTTGCCAGAGATGACGCCCTCGCCGATCAGGTCGACGATCGCGCCCATCTGTGCCGACGACACCGGAGACGAAGCGATGTCCTGGCCTTCCTTGTTGAGGCGGCCGAACAGTTCGTTGATCACCCAGTTGGCGGCGAGCTTGCCGTCGCGGGCCTTGTCCTTGAGGCCGTCGA
>NZ_JBIISY010000042.1:0-35069 GCF_044340795.1 Tardiphaga sp. | reverse complement strand
GCAATGTCGCGCCTTCGGCCTCGGCCACCTGCTTCATGTTGGTGAACATCTGCCGGATGCGCGCCTCGTCGCCCTCGACCAGCTTGTTGGTCGCGGGATCGACGCCGCGCATGCCGCCGACAAAGATGAAGTCACCGGCGCGGGCGCCGACGCTCCACGTGCCGCCCGGCACGATGCCGCCCTTGACCGGCGGGATGATCTTGACGTTCTCGGCATGCACCGCTGTTGCGAAGACGAGCAGGGCGGACGTCAGAAGGGCAAGACGCAGGGAAGACAACATGGCAACCTCGTTGCTGGGATGATGCGCGACGGTCAGTCGGGCGGGGTGAAAACCGGTGAAGCGTGCCGCCGCTGCCAGAATGGCGCATCGCTGAAACGCCGCTCGGCGGCATACATCGCGTGCTGGGTGGCAAGGAACGACTCGATGCCTTCGAGGAAGCGCTGCTCGTAGCGGGCGGCGACGCTGTCGTCGTCGTCGCGCAGTGCCATGACGCTGTCGGCGGCCTGCAGGCCGCTCCACAGCGCCGTCGCCAATCCGTTCGATCCCAGCGGATCCTGCGCCGTGGCCGCATCGCCGGCGCGGATCACGCGCGGCTCGACCATCGTGACCTGCGCCGCGGTGTTTGCCGCGGCGAATGACAGCTCGACATTGCCGGGATCGAGGCCGAGGCTGTCGAGGCGCGCCGCCGTTGCCGTCGTCCGCGATACCATCTGCGCCCACAGGCCAGCATCCTTGCGCAGGCCGGCGGGCAGCAGGTCGGAGTCGGTGAAGAAGCACAGCAGGCTGCGGCCGCCCGGCATCGCGGTCATGTACCACCAGCCATCCTGGACGGCTTCCACCAGGGTGGCTGCCAGCATGTCGCTGTCGTCGTCGAGCGCAAAGGAGCAATAGGTCGCCACGAGGCGGTCGTTGCGCCGCAGCGGCGCCTGCGATCCCGCGGTGACGGCTGCGCGGCCGGTGCAGTCGATCACCTGTTTCGTATCGATCGAGCTGCCGTCGGCAAGATCGATGGTGACATGCGTGGGGGCGTGCGACAGTCGCCTGGCTTCACCACGAAGTCGCGCAACGCCGTCAAGCGTCGCGGTCATCCGTGCTTCGAGCCTCGCGCGATCGACATGCCAGCCCGATTGCTCCTGCTGGTCGTCGCGGCGCAACGCCGCGCTGCCCCACAGCGAATAGCGGCCCGCGCAAGGCAGTGCCGTGTCGGCATCGAGCAGGTCCATCCATCCGAGTTCATCGAGCACCGGCTCGGCGCGGAACGACAGCGTCTCGCCGCGGCTGGCGACGTCATGTCCGGGCGCGATCACGAGCGGCCGAACGCCGCGCAGCATCAACCGGCGGGCGCAGGCCATGCCGGCCATGCCTGCGCCAAGGATCACGACGTCGTGCATGCCCGGTCAGATCGGCTTCTTGTTCGTGCCGAGAGACATATGGCCGCGCTGCACCTCGACATAGACGTCCTTCGGCAGCCCCGGCAGATCTGTCGGCGCGGGGCGGCGCACCACCACACCCATCTGCGTCCACAATTCGATCATGCGGCGCAGGCCGTCGGTATAGCCGGCCTCCACATGCAGGCCGGTGCCGGCAGCGCCGCGCGACCACGCCACGCGTGCGTGATAGAAGCGCATGCGTTCTTCGGCCGACAGATCGGCACGCATCATCTGCGTGTAAAAACCTTCCGGCAGGACATCCACCGGCAGCAGCGCAGGCCACCAGACCGGCGTCGGGAAACCTTCCGCGGTCAGCACCGACTGGCAGCTGAAGGCGTCGCCCTGCCATGGCACGCCCATCCAGCGGGTGAGGTCGCCCGGCGCCTGCGGGCCCACCGGCGCGCCGTCGTCGCGCCGGGTCGGATGGCCGGCAAAGACGTTCTGCGGATTGAGCTGGAAGCCGACATCCTGCACCAGGCTCTTGCGCTTCGAGATGGCGATGCGGAACGGCAGCGGCGTCTCATTGACCGGGCGATACAGCGCGGCATGGCGCACCGGCCAGGTGATCTCGACGCCGGGATGGAAGGCGCCGCCGGAACAGGCGTCGAGCGCCGCGCGGGTCAGGGCCTCCGGCCGCTGCGACAGCGGCAGGTCGTCGAGCCTGGTGATGGCATCGGCGGCCTTGTCGTCGAAGTCGCTTGCGAACTCGCCCTTGGCCCAGCGCGCCAGCAGCGCATATTGGGTCGCGGTGAGCGTCAGCCAGCCGACCGGACTGCCTGGGAAATTGACGCCGTCGCCAAGCATTGGCGGAAGGGCATTGGCGCGCTGGTCACCGCCGCCGGGCTTGCGGAACGCGGCAAGCACCTTCTCGCGCATCGGCCGCGCCTTCTCGGACGGATCGGACAGCGTCCGGATCACGCCGATATCGCTGAGGTCGTCGAGATCGCTCCACGCCTTGCTGAGATAGGAGGCCTGCGCGACCCACTGCATCATGCCGGCGCGACGCAGCACCGGCAGCACGTCCTGACGGAACGAGACCGGGCCGGTCGACAGCTTGATGTGGCCGGAGGTGATCATCGCCTCGCGAGCGGCGTCATAGAGGCTGACGATCGGCTCGATCTGCGGCGCGAATTTCGGACCGCAGCACACCACCCAGGCGGACTCGCATTCCACATCCTTGCCATCGACACGGACGGTCGCCTTCACCCAGCCATCGGCCCAGTCGTCGTGCCAGCCGTCATTGTTGGTGAAGTCGCGCACCGGGTTCTGCGGCACGGCGGTGTTGGACACACCATCGCCGGGGAACACCAGCAGGCGGCCATTGTCGTCGGTGCGCAGATGACCGAGCGTCACCGGAATCGTCTTCCAGAACTGGCCGGCCATGCGGAACGCATTGTCGCGGCCGTCGCCGTTCTTCGATGCGCCGTCGATGCTGACCGGGCCGGCATTGATGACCAGCATCTCCTCGCGCTGGGCATGCGGGATATCGGCGTTGCGCAGCGGGTTAGGAATGCCGGGCGCATCGGTGCCGCCATCCATCGCATTGGAATAGCCGTACCAGGCAGCCTTGCTATTGGCGGTGTGGACGGTCCAGCGCAGGCCATCGGCCGCGCCGAGCTCGCGCACCACGCGGCCCTGATCGTCATAGCCATAGACGCGGAAACGCTGCACCTGCTTCTTGATGCGGTTCGGGCTCTGCTTGAAGCCGCCGTCCGGCTCGGTCATCAGGCCGGGAACTTCAGGGGCGAGGAACCAGCTGTCGCCATTGCCGACGCGCGAGAAGCCGATCGCGGGAAACACCGCGGCGCGCACGATGCGTGCACCGGCTGGCGCCGCGTCCTGCGCCTGTACGGGCAGCACCGCCGCCTTGAACAGGGAAGGCGCGGCAAATCCGAATGCAGTGGCAGAGAGCAGGAAATCGCGACGCTTCATGAGGGAGCTCCCGTTGATCAATGTCAGGAGCGCAGTACCAGTGGAGTCATAAGCAAACATGAACGATGGCGTTGTCGGAATGTCATCGTCAGACACGCTTGCGATGAAGTGATGCGCTGCACGTAGGATGGGTTGAGCGCAGGCGCGATGGTGCCGGAGCGATATCCATCGCCACAAACGCCAGTGCATGCGGTGATGGGTATCGCTGCGCTCAACCCACCCTACGCTGCAATACGACCTCTGAGCGAGATCTCTCGCCACATGGAATGCGCGATCGCATTGCAGCCATGGCGACGACGGCGCGTCTTTTCTTCACGGTTCTGTCGTGGCAAGCGGTGCGCAGATTCTTGCAAGCAAGAACGTTCTTGAGATCGGGAGGATGACCATGACGACCACGGCTTTGCTCACTCGGCGCCGTTTGATGACAGCAGGCGCGGGTGCCGCAGCTCTGCTCTGCGCGCCGTCGCTGGTGCGCGCCAACACATGGCCGACCAAGCCGATCCGCATCCTTGCAGGCTTCGCGGCCGGGGGCCAGACCGATCAATTCTCCCGCGCCTATGGCGATTACATCTCGCGCGAAGTCGGGCAAACCGTGGTGATCGAGAACAAGACCGGCGCCGGCGGCGCGCTTGCAGCTGTCGAACTCAAGCGCTCGGCGCCCGATGGCCACACGCTGATGATCACCAACACCACCACCTTCATGCTCAACCCCGTGCTGATGAAGGACATCCGCTACGATCCGCTGAAGGATTTTGCGATGATCTCGATGATGCCGAGCGGCAGCGTGCCGCTGTTCGTCAATGAGAAGATTGCCGCGAAGACGCTGCCTGAATTCATCGACTATGCGAAGAAGTCCGGCAAGGTGAATATCGGCACCTATGCCGCCGGCTCCTATGCGCATATCGTGGTCGCCGAACTCAACAAGCAATACGGCCTCAACATGGAAGCCGTTCACTATCGCGGCGAGGCGCCGATGTTCTCCGATCTCGCCGGGCAGGCCATCGATGCCGGCATCGGCACCTATGTCTCGGCCATGCCGTTGCTCGATGCCGGCAAGATCAAGACCATCGCCACCTCGCGTCGTCGCATCCCGTCGCTGCCGGATGTGGCGACCTTCAAGGAGCAGGGCCTGACCTCGCGCGCCACCGAGCTGATGACCTTCCAGGGCTGCGTTGCTCCCGCCGGCACGCCGCAGGAGATCGTGACAAAACTGTCCGAACTGATGGTCGCGGCCGGCAAGACCGATCGCATCCAGGAGATGCTCAAGAAGCAGGGCATCGACGAAGCGGCGATGACGGTTGCTGCCAGCCAGAAGATCTACAAGGAGGAAGCGCCGGTCTGGGCGGAACTCGCCGGCAGCCTCGGGCCCGTGGTGCAGTAACGCCCGCGATCATCATTCCGCCGGAGAAGGCAAAGAGGGAATAGCGATGTCGACACTATTCGATCCCGACCTTCACCGGCGGCACGCCAATCGCTGGTTCGATGATTTCAAGCTCGGCGAGCGTTTTGTCTTGCCGAGCCGTACCATGACCGACGCGCTGTTCCTGGCGTTCCAGGGCGCCAGCGGCGACAACCATCCCGTCCACTATGATGTCGAATACTGCCGCCGCCGCGGCATGCCGCACATGTTGGCGCATGGCTACCAGATCCTGATCCAGACCGCGGCAGGTGCCGGCGATTTTCCGTTCATGGTGGAAGACAGCCTGATCGGTTTTCTCGACCAGTCGTCGCGCTTCCTGCTGCCGGTCTATAGCGGCGACACGCTGTATCCCGCGCTGGAAATCACGGAGCTTGCACCGAACCGCACCACCGGTGTGATCGGCATCACGTCCACGGTTCATAACCAGGCGTCGAAACTGGTGATGGAAGGCATACAGCGTTATCTGGTGAGGCGCACGCCGGCAGGCTAGCCGTACACCGTCGTAGGATGGGTTGAGCGCAGCGATACCCATCACCACAAGCGCCCGGCCGCGATGGGTATCGCTGCGCTCAACCCATCCTAAGCAGGTCAATTGATGCTACAATCCCCCTACAAATTTCTCGAGGGGGGCTGCATGTGACGGGTTATCGCCGCAACTTCGTCCCGGGAGGCTGCTTCTTCTTCACGGTCAATCTGGCCGATCGGCGCCGACGCTTGCTCACGGATCATGCCGATGACTTGCGCGCGGCATTTCGCGAGACCCGTTGCGGCCATCCTTTCGTGACCGATGCGATCGTGGTGCTGCCCGATCATCTTCATGCGATCTGGACCCTGCCGGACGGTGATGCAGATTTCGCGAGCCGCTGGCGGCTGATCAAGGCTTGGTTCTCCCGGCATGTCGTCGCGAGCGAAGAGGTGTCGCGGAGCCGCACGATCAGAGGCGAACGCGGCATCTGGCAACGCCGCTTTTGGGAGCACACGATCCGCGACGAGCGCGACTACGAACGCCACGTCGATTACATCCATTTCAATCCGGTGAAGCATGGCCATGTGGCGCGTGTAAGCGACTGGCCGTATTCGTCGTTCCACCGTTTTGTCGGGCGCGGGATTTATCCGGTGCATTGGGCAGGTGATGTTTCGGATACGACGAGCAGCTATGGCGAGCGATCGTAGGATGGGTTGAGCGCAGGCGCGCAGCGCCGGAGCGATACCCATCACGGCCAGGCGCTGGTGGTGATGGGTATCGCTTCGCTCAACCCATCCTACGGTCTCGGCATCAGTTCTTCCCCGCCACCTTCGCCGCAATGATATCATCAGCCTTCACCCATCCCGGCGTGCCCACTGCAAATCGCGCTTTCGCACGTGACGCCAGATCGCGCGCAGTCTTGTTGTCACCGCGCAAAAATGCCGCCTGCGCCGAGGCGAGGTCCGCTTCCGCGAGTTCGCCCTTGCGGCCATAGGCCATGGCGAGCTGCTGATAGCCGGCGGGCGCTTCGCCTTCTCTTGCGATAGCGCCCTTGAGGATGCGGATGGCTTCGTCGGTATAGGCATTGTTGCCCGAGGCGATCAGCGCCTGGCCGAGCATCATCTCGATCAGCGGCGCCTTGCCGGCCAGCTGCACCGCGCGGCGCAGCGGCGCGATGGCTTCATTGGGCTTGCCGCCTTCGAGCAGCGCCTGGCCGCGCAGCTCGTAGAAATACGGATTGTTCGGCTGCGCCTTGATCAGCTGGTCGATCAGCCCGACGGCGACGGTGAGATCGCCGTGGCGATAGGTGGAGATGGCGCGGGCATATTGCGCGGGCAGGCTGGTGTCGGAGGGCGGATAGCGCCGGATCACCGTGTCGCGCTGCTCCATGAAGCCCGAGGTTTTTGCGCGCATCAGTTCGTGGCGCAGCACCAGCGCCGGATCGTCCTTCTTGTCCCAATAGGGGCTCGACTTGGCGAGGCCCTCGAGGGCTGCCACACGCTCGCGCGGCATCGGATGCGACATCATATAGGGATCGCTGCCGCGCGACGCGAACAGGCTGTCGGACGAGAACCGCTGGAACGTCTCATACATGCCCTTGGACGATTGCCCGGTCTTGTTGAGGAAACCGACGCCTGCGCGGTCGGCATTCTCCTCGTGCTGGCGCTGATAGGCCAGCATCGTGTTCATCAGCATCGCCTGCGGCGCGGCGATCGCCGCAGCACCGATATTGCCCATATTGTTGTTGGCGCTGCCGCCGCGCGCGCCGGCCGCCATGGCGCCGACGCCGAGCAGCATCGCGACGATCATCGAGGTCTGCGCTTCCGCCAGCCGCTGGCGCAGCTTTGACAGATGGCCACCGGCGAGGTGAGCGGTCTCGTGCGCCAGCACGCCGATCAGCTGGTTCGGCGTCTGCGACTGCATCAGCGCGCCGTGATTGACGAAGATGCGGCGGCCGTCGGCGACGAAGGCGTTGAAGCTCGCATTGTTGATGATGACGATCTGGATGTTCTGCTTTTCCATCCCGGCCGCGCGCAGGATCGGGCGCGTATAGTCGCGCAGCAGCTGCTCGATCTCGGCGTCGCGGAGCAGGCGCATGCCGCCTTGCTGGGCGCTGGCGGCCATCGGCGTCAGCGTGATAGCGGCAGCGGTGACGAGGGCGGTCAGCCTGGAAAACAGCCGGCTTGCGGCAATTCTGGGCTGGAGATGCGGGTCTTTCATCATTGGCCGGGGTTCGAATTCGCGATAGACCGGTACAGTTCACCATTGCGGCGGGAGCGCGGCGTGCCCGCTTGCAGCAACATGACGGTCGCCGCGCAGATAGCAGATTTCCAGGCTTTATTCGATGTCCGAGACGATCCTCCGTGCCCGCGCCCATCACCTGCTTGCGGCGTCCGGACGCAGCGATGTTCCCTCCTTCATGGTGATGGACGTGATGGCCGCAGCCGCCCGCATCGAGGCGGCCGGCGGCCATGTGATCCATATGGAAGTCGGCCAGCCCGCGGCACCCGCGCCGCAGACGGCGATCAAGGCGGCGCAGGACGCGCTGGCGCGCGGGCAGGTGGAGTATACCGCCGCCCTCGGCACGCCGTCACTGCGCGCCCGCATCGCACGGCATTATCGTGACACCTACAAGTGCGATGTGGACCCCGAACAGATCGTGGTGACCACGGGCTCGTCCGGCGCCTTCATTCTCGCATTTCTCGCACTGTTCGAGCCTGGCGACCGCGTCGCCATCGCCGCACCCGGCTATCCGCCGTACCGGCACATCCTCACCGCGCTCGGTTGCGAACCGGTGCTGATCGAGACCCATGAAGAGACGCGCCATGCGCTCACCGGCGAAGCGCTGCTTGCCGAGCATCGCAAGAAGCCGCTGAAGGGCGTGCTGGTCGCCAGCCCTGCGAATCCCACCGGCACCATGATGTCGCGTGAAGCGCTTTCGGGCCTGATTGCCGCGGCCGAAAGCGAAGGCATCCGCTTCATCTCCGACGAGATCTATCACGGCCTCGACTATGCATTCCCGGCCGTGACCGCGGCCGAGCTGTCGCCCAATGCGCTCGTCATCAACTCGTTCTCGAAATACTTCTGCATGACCGGGTGGCGGGTCGGCTGGATGGTGGTGCCGCCGTCGCTTGTTCGCGCCATGGAACGTTTGCAGCAGAATCTGTCCATCTCGGTTCCGACCCTGTCGCAGATCGCGGCCGAGGCGGCGTTCGACGGGGCGGCGGAGATGGAGGAGATCAAGCACGGCTACCAGGAGAACCGCCGCATTCTGACCACCGGGTTGCCGCAAGGCGGCCTCACCAAATTCCTCCCGGCCGACGGTGCATTCTATCTTTATGCGGATGTCTCGAACTTCACGAAAGACAGTTTTGAGTTCGCCAAACAGATGCTCGAACAGGCCCATGTGGCCGTGACGCCGGGCGCCGATTTCGATCCGTTCCACGGCAAGTCCTTCATCCGCTTCTCTTATGCGCGCTCGAGCGCGGAGATGCAGGATGCGGTGACGCGCATCTGCAAATGGCTGGCCTGATCATGACTTCACAATCTCCCATCGCCGGCGTCTTGTGGCCCTCCAGCGGCAAACCAGCGGCCACCTTGCGGCGCGCGGCCGTGCTTGCGGTTGCCGGCGTCGTCCTGCTGGCCGTTTCGGCCAAGGTGAATCTGCAACTGCCCTTCGTCCCGGTGACGCTGCAGACGCTGGTGGTGCTGATGATCGGAGCCGCCTATGGCTGGCGGCTGGGGACGGCGACGCTGGTCCTCTATCTCCTTGTCGGCGCTTGCGGATTGCCGGTCTTTGCCGGCCCGACCGGCGGTTTAAAGCCGCTGTTCGGCGCCACCGCGGGCTTCCTGTTCGGCTTCGTCGTCGCGGCCTTCACCACCGGCTGGCTTGCCGAGCGCGGCTGGGATCGCTCGGTCGGCTGGCTGTTCCTGGCCATGGCGATCGGCCATTTCATCATTCTTTCAATGGGATGGGCCTGGCTCGCGTTCGGCGTCGGGCTCGGGTTCGGCAAGGCGCTGATCGTCGGCGTGACGCCGTTCCTGGCCGGTGCACTTTTGAAGAATGCGATCGGCGCGCTGCTCATTCCTCTCGCTTATGGTGCGGCGGGCCGTCGCAGCAACTAGGCGTGTATTCGACCAATGTCTCGCCTGTTGGATATTAAATTCCGTATGGCGGGTTGCGGGTGCGACATTATTGCGTGTAAGGACCCCCAGTTTTTGCGACGAACTGGGAGAAAACGTTCGATGTCGATGACTACCGCGGCGCCACCTCTGGGCGCCTCAGAGGCGAACAAGCCCTGGTACAAGGTCCTTTATATCCAGGTGCTGATCGCCATCGTCATCGGCGTGCTCGTGGGCTGGCTGGAGCCGAAATTCGCCACAATGACTGGATCAAGGCCCTCGGCGACGGTTTCATCAAGCTGATCAAGATGGTGATCGCGCCGATCATCTTCTGCACCGTGGTGTCGGGCATCGCCCATATCCAGGACGCCAAGAAGGTCGGCCGCGTCGGGATCAAGGCGCTGATTTATTTCGAGATCGTCTCGACTTTCGCGCTGGTCCTCGGCCTGATCATGGGCAACCTATTCCAGGTCGGCCATGGCCTCACGGCAAAGGTCGATCCCACAAACACGGCGGTCGCGGGCTACGTCAAGCAGGCGGAAGCACAGAAGTCGGTCGACTTCGTGCTCAACATCATTCCGGACAGCGTGGTCGGCGCCTTTGCCAAGGGCGACATCCTGCAGGTACTGCTGTTCGCGATCCTGTTCGGTTTCGCGCTGATGGCGCTCGGCGAGCGCGGCCACAAACTCCGCGACATGATCGACGAGACGTCGCATGCAGTGTTCGGGGTCATCGCCATCGTCATGAAGGCGGCGCCGATCGGTGCATTCGGTGCCATGGCCTACACCATTGGCAAATTCGGCCCGGCCGCGCTGACCAATCTTTTCAGCCTGATCCTGCTGTTCTACGGGACCGCGCTGCTGTTTGTGGTGGTGGTGCTCGGCCTGATCGCCCGTATCGTCGGCTTCAACATCTTCAAGTTCATCCGCTACATCAAGGATGAGCTCCTGATCGTGCTCGGCACGTCGTCGTCGGAAAGCGCGCTGCCGCAGTTGATGGAGAAACTGCAGCGTCTGGGCTGTTCGAAGTCGGTGGTCGGCCTCGTGGTCCCGACCGGCTATTCGTTCAATCTCGACGGCACCAATATCTACATGACGCTGGCGACGCTGTTCATCGCCCAGGCGCTCGGCGTGGAGCTGTCGTTCGGCCAGCAGATCACGATCCTGATCGTGGCGATGCTGACCTCGAAGGGCGCCTCGGGCGTCACCGGCGCAGGCTTCATCACGCTGGCGGCGACACTGGCCGTGGTCGATCCGCGCCTGGTGCCGGGCATGGCGATCGTGTTCTCCATCGACAAATTCATGAGCGAGGTCCGCGCGCTCACCAACATCACCGGCAACGGCATCGCTGCCGTGTTCGTGTCGTGGTGGGAAGGCGAGCTCGACAAGGAAACGATGCACGCCAGGCTGAACCAGGACGTCGATCCGTCGGATGTCGAGACGGCGATTACGACGGGGTGATACGAAGTCCAATGCTGAAATGAGAAAGCCGCCCGATTTGCCGGGCGGCTTTTTTGCTTGTCCGTAGCCCGGATGGAGCGCAGCGCAATCCGGGGCCGGCGTTTCAATTGGTTCGACATCCCCGGATTTCGCTGCGCTCCATCCGGGCTACGATATCAGCTCTCGCCACCACCGAAGGCGCGGGACCACCAGCCGGCCTTGCGCGGTGCGGCAGGCGCATCTGGCGTCGACGCCGGTGGGGTCACCGGCGCAGCGACCGGAGCGGGCGCTTCAGCAGCAACCGTAGGCGATACTGCTTCCGGCTCGATCGCAGGGGCTGCGCTCGCGAAGCTCACCTTTTCGCGCACCGTGGAACGGCGGCGGGCAGGCTTGTCGTCGTCCTGGGCGGGCTCGGGCGCTGCAGCGACGGGAGCTGATGCGGCTGCTGGCGTCGGCTCGGCCGGCGCGAACATCGGCACCGAGTCATGGTCGCGCTTGGGCGTTTCGACTGGCTGAACTGCAGTTGGCTGCGCTTCGACGCTCGGCTGTTCGCCATGACCGTTATTGCCGCCTTCGAGATCGGCAACGGCAGTGCTGGCTTCGGACTCCGAGGGGCCGGCGAGTTCGTCGGCGATCGAGCCGGCGAGACCTTCCTCATTGCCTTCACCGCGCTCGCCACCACGGCGGCGGCGGCCACCACGGCGACCTCTACGACGCGGACGGCGCTCGCCATCGGCACCGTCTTCCCCGCGGGCTTCGCGCGGCTGATCATCGGCCTCGTCGTCCTCACCTTCAGCATCGTCGCTGGTGGAAACGGCTTCGATGGCGCCGTCGGTCATCACCTGGGTGTCGCTCACCTGGACGTCATTGGCCTCGGTGCCTTCGCGGCCTTCACCGTTGCGGCCACGACGACGGCGACGACGACGGCGCTTGCGATCGCCACCTTCGCCATCGCTCGATGCCTCGGTGCCTTCCTCATCCGTGAGACCTTCGGTCTCTTCGGTCTCGACTTCGGCTTCCGTCTCGAACAGCTCTTCGTCGTCGAAGGGCTCTTCCTCGGGCGGCGGCGGCAGATTGGCGAGCTGGGAGGCGAGCAGGGCCTTGGCAGCCTCCAGCGTGTGGATCTGTTCGCCGCGGTCGATCACATAGGACTGCTGGCCGGTGACATGGGCATCGGCAAGGACCGCGATGGTGACCTGGAAGCTTTCTTCAAGGTCGCGCAGGTGGCCGCGCTTGTGGTTCAGCACATAGAGGGCGACATCGGTGCGGGTGCGCACGACAAGATTATGCGTCGCGCCCTTCATGAGGACTTCCTCGACGCCGCGCAAAAGCTGCAGCGCGACCGAGGAGACCGAGCGGACGTGACCGGTGCCACCGCAATGCGCGCAGACCTCGGTGGAGCTTTCCAGCACGCTGGCGCGGATGCGCTGGCGCGACATTTCGAGCAGGCCGAAATGCGAGATGCGGCCGACCTGGATGCGTGCGCGATCCTGGCGCAGGCAGTCGCTCATCTTGCGTTCGACCGCGCGGTTGTTGCGCTTCTCGTCCATGTCGATGAAGTCGATCACGATCAGGCCGGCGAGATCGCGCAGCCGGAGCTGGCGCGCGACTTCCTCGGCCGCCTCGAGATTGGTCTTCAGCGCGGTGTCCTCGATGTGATGCTCGCGGGTCGAACGACCCGAGTTCACGTCGATGGAGACGAGGGCTTCGGTCTGGTTGATGACGATGTAGCCGCCCGAGCGCAGTTGCACGGTCGGCGTGAACATGGCGTCGAGCTGGCTCTCCACGCCCATGCGCGAGAACAGCGGCTGGCCGTCGCGATACATCTTCACGGCGCGCGTGTTGCTCGGCATCAGCATATGCATGAAGTCGCGCGCTTCCTGGTAGCCGGCTTCACCGGCGACCTGAATTTCCTCGATCTCCTTGTTGTAGAGATCGCGCAGCGAGCGCTTGATCAGCGAGCCTTCCTCGTAAACGAGGGTCGGCGCCTGCGACTTCAGCGTCATATCGCGGACGGTTTCCCACATCCGGATCAGATATTCGAAGTCGCGCTTGATTTCCGGCTTGGTGCGCGAGGCACCGGCGGTGCGCAGGATGATGCCCATCCCTTCCGGCACGTCCAGATCCGACACCACTTCCTTCAGGCGCGAACGATCCTGCGCCGACGTGATTTTTCGCGAGATACCGCCGCCACGGGCGGTGTTCGGCATCAGGACGGCGTAGCGGCCGGCGAGGGAGAGGTAAGTCGTCAGAGCCGCGCCCTTGTTGCCGCGCTCTTCCTTGACCACCTGCACCAGCATCACCTGGCGGCGCTTGATGACTTCCTGGATCTTGTACTGGCGGCGCGGACGGAACGAACGCTCCGGCACTTCTTCCAGCACATCGTCGCCACCGACGGATTCGACCTGATCCTCTTCGGCCTCTTCCTCGTCGTCCTCGTCTTCTTCCTCGTCGTCCTCGGCATCGTCGCCTTCGGCATGTTCACCATCGGTGTGGTCGTCATGCGGGGCGGCGTTGTCGGCGCTGGCTTCGACGGGGTGTTCGGCACTCGCGGCAACGACAGTCTGCTCGGCTAGCTCGTCGGCTTGCGCTACGGCTGCGGCGGGCTCGCTGGCTTCAGTCGTGACCGGCTGGGTAGGAACCTCATTCGCAGGCTGCTCGGTCTGGGTCTCAGTGACCACAGGCTCGGACATTGCGATCTCGGGCGCATCGGCCGCCACCGGCGCTTCGGTCGCCACCGGCGCTTCGGCGACACGGTCAGCCGCATCGAAGCGTGCCGGCACCCAGCCCTGGAAATCCTCGCCGGGCTGTTCGGCCTGGGACGGATCGATGGCGGCACCTTCCACCACCTGGCTGCGCACGCGCTCGCCACGGTCACGGCGGCGCGAATTGCGGTGACGCGAGCGGCGGCGGTTCGAGCGCTTCTCGCTCTCTTCCTCGGCTTCGCGATGGGCGGCTTCGTCGGCCTCGATCAGAGCCAGACGGTCGGCCGTCGGGATCTGGTAGTAATCCGGATGGATTTCGCTGAAAGCGAGGAAGCCATGGCGGTTGCCGCCATATTCGATGAAGGCGGCCTGCAGCGACGGCTCAACGCGGGTGACCTTGGCGAGGTAGATGTTGCCGCGGAGCTGCTTGCGCTGCGCGGTCTCGAAATCAAATTCCTCGACGCGATTGCCGCGAACGACGACGACCCGGGTCTCCTCGGGATGCGTCGCATCGATCAACATTTTGTTTGGCATGGGACGACTCATGGCGGCGGAGTGCACGCGTGGCGGCAAGCGCGTCTGGCGCGGCCGGGTGACGCGAGGGTCCACCTGATTCTGGGGTGAGGGGAAGGCCGAAACGCTCACCGTCGCGCCGTGCCGCGTGGGAGAGCCGCGTGGAAAACCGCACGAAGCGGAAGCTTCGCATCGGTGTCCCCAAGCGGGTCTCGGTCGGCATCACAGTCTGGCGCATCAAGCGTCGGCCCGTCTAAACTTTTGGGCGGCAAAGGCACCGCCTGCGCTGACGTCCGGCGCCACGCGAATGCGTGCGCCGGTTGTCGCTAACTCGGCCGAAACAGGTGGCCGGAGTTTTCGGTCATGTCGTGTCTGAAACCGCCCTGTAAGCGAGTAAGAACCAGGGACCGGACACCGCTCGGGCCAGGACCGTCTCTCCGAAAACCGCGCCCGGCGCTGGTCTTGGAGGGATGATCAAAAACGCTCATGTCTCCGATGGGTATCGGGGAGATAAACGCTGCACCGGGAGGTTGAACGCGACACAACCGGGAGTTAATCCGTCAGCTCCTCGTACATACGTGGAATGAACCCGGCTGGCAAGGGAAGCGTCACGCCGCTGCAACAGTCCGGGGAATTCGTTCCGGCGTCATTAAGTGCGAGTTAACCCTGCGATTCTAATGGGGTAGGGATGGGCTGCTCCGGAGGCTTTGGATTCGCTTGACCCGCCGCGCAAACCATATCGTTTTGCTGGGAATGGCGCTCGCGAGTGCGCTGACGTCGCTCGTCTGGTGTTCGGGTACTATGGCCGCGCCGGGCGATACGCCCGAGGCCAATGCCGAAAAACCGGCCGAAGCATCGCTTCCCATCGCCTCCGACGTCCGCATCGCCGGCGACGAGAAACAGACCCGATTCATCCTCGATCTCGACCGCAAGGTCTCGCTGCGCGCCTTTACGCTGGCGGATCCTTATCGCGTCGTCATCGACATGCCGCAGGTGGCGTTTCACCTCGATCCCGGGGCAGGAACGGTGGCACGCGGCCTGATCAAGGCGTTCCGTTACGGCATGGTGATGCCGGGCGGCTCGCGCATGGTGTTCGACCTCGCAAAACCTGTGAAGATCAAGAGCGCCACGGCGCTCGATCCCGCCAACGGCCAGCCGGCGCGGATGGTGATCGAACTCGAAGCCGTGGACCGTACGACCTTCGTGCAGGGGCTGGCGGTAGAGAACCGCCCGGAATTGCGGCCGGGCATTGCCGGCAGCGTGACGCCGTCGCCGGTGGCGACCACGGTAGTGGCCAGTGCCGCGCCCGTTTCGGCGACGGACAGCCGTCCGGTGGTGGTGCTCGACCCCGGCCATGGCGGCGTCGACAACGGGACCCAGGCCGGTGGCGAGAGCGAAAAGAGCATCGTGCTTGGCTTCGGCCTCGCGCTGCGCGACCGGCTGGAGAAGCTGGGCAAATACCGCGTGGTCATGACGCGCTCGGACGATACCTTCGTTCCGCTGGACGAGCGCGTAAAACTGGCGCGCAGCGCCGGCGCGGCGCTGTTCGTCTCGATCCATGCCGACGCGCTGCCGAAAGGCGAGGGCGATGCCCAGGGCGCGACCGTCTACACGCTGTCGGACAAGGCGTCGGATGCCGAGGCGCAGCGGCTGGCGGACCTCGAAAACAAGGCCGATGCCATCGGCGGCGTGAATCTTACCGAGGAACCGACCGAAGTGGCGGATATCCTCATCGATCTCGCCCAGCGGGAGACCAAGACCTTTTCGGGCCGTTTCGCCCGCATGGTGGTCGGCGAGATGAAGGTGACCACCCGAATGCACAAGCATCCGCTGAAATCCGCCGGTTTCCGGGTCCTGAAGGCGCCGGATGTCCCGTCGGTGCTGATCGAATTGGGATATGTCTCCAACAAGGACGACCTGCAGTCGCTGATGTCGGAGAACTGGCGCTCCAAGACGGTGGGCGCGGTCGCCAAGTCGATCGACAGCTATTTTGCCAAGCACATGGTCTCGGCCGGCGCTGGTAATTGAAGATTACGGAAATGACAGGGCTTTCAACGCGTGAGCCCTAGTTTGGCCACAGCGCACCCTCTATAAAATCCGCCATGCGGCCGGAGAATCGGCCACCTCGCTAGGTGGCCGTGGGCGTCTCCAGTCGATTGTAATTGGCTGACTTTCGCCCTTTGCGGCGCCATTTGTGCTATATGGCCGCACAGCGACTGAAACGGATCGTCTCAACATGCGTCTGCTCGTGCGGTTTTTCGGGTTCCTGTTCGCTGCAGGCACCGTCGTGTTCCTGGTGGGCGTCGCTGCCGCCGCGGGCATGATCTGGCATTTCTCCAAGGACCTGCCGGATTACTCCCAGCTGCAGGATTACGAGCCGCCGGTGATGACCCGCGTGCATGCGTCCGACGGCCAGTTGCTCGGCGAATATGCCAAGGAGCGCCGGCTCTATCTGCCGATCCAGGCGATCCCGAAACTGGTCGTGAACGCCTTCCTCGCGGCGGAAGACAAGAATTTCTACGAGCACGGCGGTCTGGACTACACTGGCATGGCCCGTGCGGCGATCCTGTACGCCCAGAACATCGGCTCGAATCGTCGTCCGCAGGGCGCGTCCACCATCACCCAGCAGGTCGCCAAGAACTTCCTGCTCACCAACGAGGTCTCCTTCGATCGCAAGATCAAGGAAGCGCTCTTGGCGATGCGCATCGAGCGCACCTATTCGAAGGACAAGATCCTCGAACTGTATCTAAACGAAATCTATCTCGGCCTCGGCGCCTATGGCATCGCGGCTGCGTCACTGGTCTATTTCGACAAGTCGGTGAATGAGCTGACGGTCTCGGAAGCTGCCTATCTGGCCGCTCTGCCGAAGGCGCCGTCCACGCTGCATCCAGTAAAGAACCGCGACCGCGCCATCGAGCGCCGCAACTATGTCATCGACCGCCTGGTCGAGAATGGCTGGATCAAGCAGGCCGATGCAGAGAAGGCACGCAAGGAAGCGTTGACGGTCACCGGCCGCGGCAGCCACGCCCATATCTTCGCCGGCGAATACTTTGCCGAGGAAGTGCGCCGCGACATCCTCGAGCGCTACGGCGAGAAGAAGCTGTATGAAGGCGGCCTCTCGGTCCGCACCACGCTCGATCCCAAGATGCAGGTGATGGCGCGCAAGTCCATGGCCGCTGGCCTCGTCAATTACGACGAAGCGCGCGGCTATCGCGGCGCCACCAACAAGATCGACATTTCCGGCGACTGGGGCGTCAAGCTCGCCGAGGTGAAGTCGCTGTCCGACATTTCGCCGTGGAAGATGGCTGTCGTGCTCGACGTGTCCGACCAGTCGGCGCGGATCGGTTTCCAGCCGGGCCGTGAACTCGGCGGCGCCGTGTCGAAGGATCGCCAGACCGGTCTGATTTCGCTCGATGGCGTGCGCTGGGCCAAGCCTGCCGCTGGCGCGACCCGCGGCAAGACCCCGACGGCGGTGTCGCAGGTGCTAAGCGCCGGCGACGTCATCTATGTGGATCCGCTGACCCAGAAAGACGGTTCGGTTATCGAAGGCCAGTTCCGCCTGCGGCAGTATCCGGAAGTGTCGGGCGCCATGGTCGCCATGGATCCGAACACCGGCCGCGTGCTCGCGATGGTCGGCGGTTTCTCCTTCGACCAGAGCCAGTTCAACCGCGCCACGCAGGCCTATCGCCAGCCCGGTTCGTCGTTCAAGCCGCTGGTCTATTCGGCGGCGATGGACAATGGCTACACGCCATCGACCGTCGTGATCGACGCACCGATCGAAATCGATCAGGGTTCGGGCAACGGCGTCTGGCGTCCGGAAAACTATTCGACCGGCAAGTATTACGGCCCGACCACCATGCGCAACGCGCTGACGCGCTCGCTGAACACGGTGACCGTGCGTCTGGCGCAGGATGTCGGCATGCCGCTGATCGGCGAATATGCCAAGCGTTTTGGCGTTTATGACGAATTGCCGAACTATCTCTCTTACGCCCTGGGCGCCGGTGAAACGACGGTCATGCGCATGGTCACGGCCTATTCGATGTTCGCCAATGGCGGGCGCCGCGTGAAGTCGACGCTGATCGATCGTATCCAGGACCGCTACGGGCACACGATCTTCAAGCATGACCAGCGCGAATGCCGTGGCTGCGAGGCGCCGGAAGGCTGGAAGAACCAGCCTGAACCGCAGCTCGTCGATCGCCGCGAGCAGGTGATGGACCCGATGACGGCCTATCAGATCACCTCGATGATGGAGAGCGTGGTGCAGAGCGGCACCGCCACCGTCATGCGCGAGGTCGGCAAGCCGATCGCCGGCAAGACCGGCACCACCAATGACGAGAAGGACGCCTGGTTCGTCGGCTTCTCGCCGGACGTGGTGGTCGGCATCTATGTCGGCTACGACAAGCCGCGCAATCTCGGCCGTGGCGGCACCGGCGGCGTGCTGTCGGCACCGATCGCCAAGGACTTCATGAAACTGGCGCTGGCCGACAAGCAGGCGGTGCCGTTCAAGGTGCCCGCCGGCATCAAGCTGATCCGCGTCGATGCCAAGACCGGCATGCGCGCTGGTCCGGGCGATGGTGGCCGCACCATCCTCGAAGCCTTCAAGCCGGGCACGGCGCCGCCGGACAACTACTCGGTCATCGGCGTGGCCGATGCCGATGGTCGCTCGCAGCAGATCGCTCCCGATACCGACCGCATGTTCATGCGTCCGGGAACCGGTGGTCTGTATTGATCGCCGATTGACAACGTCATTGCGAGCGCAGCGAGGCAATCCAGAAAGCCAAGAACTGGATTGCTTCGTGCCTGCGCTCCTCGCAATGACGAGGGTGGTGGGTTGAATAAGACGGGCGCGGCGGTTACACGTGCGGCCAACACAACGGAATTTCCATGCGCGCTGAAATCGAACGCCTCGTAGAAGAGATCAAGCAGTCAGTCGGGCTGCTGAGGAGGCATCTTTGACGTCGATGCATCCACGGCACGACTCGCAGAGCTGAACGCTCTCGCCGAAGATCCCAATCTCTGGAACGATCCCCAGAAGGCCCAAAGGCTGATGCAGGAGCGAACCTCGCTTGAGGATTCGCTGCAGGGCATCGGCAAGGTCACGCGTGAACTCGACGACAATGTCGAGATGATCGAACTCGGCGAGGCCGAGGGCGATGCAAGCATCGTCACCGAAGCCGAAAACGCCCTGAAGGCCCTCAAGAAGGAAGTCGCGCGCCGCGAGCTGGAAGCGCTGCTGTCTGGCGAGGCCGACCGCTTCGACACCTATCTCGAAGTCCATGCCGGCGCGGGCGGCACCGAGAGTCAGGACTGGGCCTCGATGCTGCTGCGCATGTATACGCGCTGGGCGGAGAAGCACGGTTTCAAGATCGAGTATCTGGAAGAGACCCAGGGCGAAGAAGCCGGTATCAAGTCGGCGACCATCCAGATCTCCGGTCACAATGCCTATGGCTGGCTGAAGACCGAAGGCGGCGTGCATCGTCTGGTGCGTATCTCGCCCTATGATTCCAACGCCCGTCGCCATACCTCGTTCTCGTCGGTGGCGATCTTCCCGGTTGTGGACGACAGCATCAAGATCGAGATCAACGAGTCGGATGTCCGCGTCGATACGATGCGGTCGGGCGGCGCCGGTGGCCAGCACGTCAACAAGACGGAATCGGCGGTGCGTCTGACGCATATTCCGACCGGCGTTGCGGTGGTCTGTCAGGCCGGCCGTTCGCAGCACAAGAACCGCGCCCAGGCGTGGGACATGCTGCGCGCGCGCCTCTATGAGATCGAGCTGAAGCGCCGCGAAGAGAAGGCCGCGGCCGATCAGGCCGCCAAGACCGATATCGGCTGGGGCCACCAGATCCGCTCCTACGTGCTGCAGCCCTACCAGATGGTGAAGGACCTGCGCACCGGCGTGCAGACCTCGGACACGTCGGGCGTGCTCGACGGCGATCTCGATGAGTTCATGGCCGCGACGCTGGCGCAACGCGCATTCGGCACCACGCCGGGCGCGATCGACGACGTGGACTAAACTTTGGCGACTGCGGCGTCTTGAAACAGCGACGTCGCAGTTCGTTCGCTTTCCTTCCGTCTCTCCCCCGATATCATCCCTGTGCCGGAACACGACCGACGCCGCCGGATTGTCCCGGCGCAATCGCTCGTGATGGCGTCAAACAGGGGTAAGGGGCATGAGGAAGATTTTTCCAGTTCTCGCAATCGGCGTTGCCTTGATGGTCAGCGGCTGCGGCCGCGATCCCGGACCGAAGGGTGATCCGGGCGCCCAGGGGCCGGCCGGCCCGCAGGGCGCGCAAGGCGTTCAGGGCGTGCCGGGTGCGCAAGGACAGGCCGGTGCTCAGGGCCCGCAAGGTCCGCAGGGCGCCCCCGGAGCCAAGGGTGAGAAGGGCGACAAGGGTGACAAAGGCGAGGCGGCGCCGGCCTTCCGCGCGGTTCAGGCTGACGGCGCTGTCACATGCGATGCGAGCGAGACGCTCGTTTCGGTGCTGTGCCCGAGCGGCGGCGCGCCGGATGGCGTGAAATGCGCGACAACGCCGACTGTGGGACTTTGTCTGAAGAAGTAGCATGAACAGGAGGGCGGATGAGCGAAGCGTCATCCGCCGGCCGACTTCGTTTGGCGAAGATCGGCGGATTACGCCTTTGGCTCATCCGCCCTACGTTCAAGCTTTTCCGTCGCGCCGGCCGAAAGACGGCGGCGCTGAAATCACGAGATAATACTCGCAGGCGCGCGCGGTGCGGTTCTCGAACCAGTGTTCGACATCGACTTCAAAATACAGGGAGTCGCCTTCGTCGAGCACCGTCTCCGTGTCCTTGGTCTTGACGGTGACCTTGCCGCGCGTGGCGAGCACGTGTTTCGACGTACCTGTGGGGTAGGCGGGCAACTCGCCCGTCGATGTCTTTGGCGGCAGGTGATGCAACGCGACTTCGACGGCCATCCCTGCCATCACCGGAGACAACAGGAAGCGTTCGAAGCCGGTCTCGGCATCGCGGAACACCGGTCGCTGGTCCTTCCGGACGATTGCAAAAGCGCGACGCGGCCCGTCGTCATCTCCCATAAGAGAGGAGAACGACGTGCCGAGGGCCAGTGCGATGCGCCGTGCAACGCCGATGGTCGGGCTCTTCTCGCCGCGCTCGACCTTCGACAGCATTGCGCGGCTGACGCCGGACTGTTTCGATAGCTGCTCCAGCGTGAGTTCTGCTTCCTCACGCAATACGCGGACCCGATCGCCAAATGCGCGGCTGACGGGGTCTTCACGTACGACCTTCCGTGCCGCCGCCTTTGCCATATCGGATGTTGCTCCGTTCATATGAAACCGATTCTACTTTAGGCGCGGTTTGGCGCGATGTCACATCCTGCTGGAAGAAAATCAGTCGTATTGGCCGGTTACGTTAAGGACACCACGGCATTGCGGGGCAATTGGTCGCGTCTTCTAAAGAGGAAAAATCTGGAACCTGCCGCTTGCGCAAATCTCCCATCGAAGATAATCGTACCTATAGGAGACGCGGCGCACCAGCCGCCCCAGAAGCTGACATCAGGAGGAAACCATGCATCTTGTCACATTCATGCACGAAGGCCGGCCGACCGTCGGCATCGCGGACGAGGCGCTTTCCAAGGTTCAGCCGCTCCCGGCCAATGTGGCACCGGACATGCTCTCCCTGATAGCGAACTATGACAGCGTTAAAGGCAGCATAGCAGGTGCCGCCGGCGCAGCGCTGCCGATCGCCAATATTGAGCTGCTTGCACCGATCCCGCGCCCGGCGCGCAATGTGTTCTGCGTCGGCAAGAACTATCACGAGCATGCCAAGGAATTCGCCGGCAGCGGCTATGACTCCTCTGCGAAGGAAGTCGTGCCGGAATATCCGGTCATCTTCACCAAGCCGTCGAGCACGGTGATCGGGCAGGGTGCCGCGATCCCGCAATATCTCGATACGACCGACAGCACCGACTACGAAGGCGAACTCACGGTGATCATCGGCCGCGGAGGCCGTGGCATCAAGAAGGCCGACGCGCTCAAGCATGTGTTCGGCTACACGATCATCAATGACGTGACCGCGCGCACGCTGCAGCATCAGCATCGCCAGTGGTTCATCGGCAAGGGTATCGACGGCTTCTGCCCGATGGGCCCGGCGATCATCACCGCTGATGCGATGCCTGATCCCACCAAGATGCAGCTGAAGACGTTCGTGAACGGCGAGCTGCGCCAGAACGCATCGGTCGCTGATCTCGTGTTCGATATCCCGACCCTGATCGAGACGCTCTCGGCCGGCATCACGCTGGAGCCCGGCGACGTCATCGCCACTGGCACGCCGGCGGGCGTCGGCCTCGGCTTTACGCCGCCGCGCTTCCTCAAGAAGGGCGACGTCGTGGCGATCGAAGTCAGCGGCATCGGCCGTCTGGAAAATCCGGTCGGCTGATCATCGCGCGACCGCAATCAAACGCATGGGGCGAACTTCGCCCCGTGCGAAAACTCCGCAAGCTTCAAGAACTCCACTCCGCATAGGAGTGATGTGTCCTCTGATGCACGCATCCGATGCATTGCTGAACAGAATAAACGGGAGATAACCATGAAACGCCGTGATTTCCTCGCAGGCCTTGGCGGCCTGTCGACCCTCGCACTGACGGGCCAGACTGCGCATGCGCAGGAAGCGTGGCCGAGCAAGAATATCAGCATGGTCGTGCCGTTCCCCGCGGGCGGGCAGGCCGATATCGCCGCGCGCCCGGTCGCGACCTACATGCAGAAGGTGCTCGGCAAGGCCGTCATCATCGACAATCGCAGCGGTGCCGGCGGCTCGCTTGGCAATTCCACCGTGGCCCGCGCTGCGCCCGACGGGCACACGCTGCTGATGACGCTGTCGTCGCTGGCGGTGCTGCCGGAGTCGGATCGCATCTATGGCCGTCCGGTCGCCTATGAGGTCGATCAACTGCAGCCGATCGCCCGCGTGCTCGCCGATCCCACCCTGTTCGCCGTGCCGGCGAGCGCGCCCTGGAAGACCATCCAGGAATTCGTGGCCGACGCGAAGGCGCGGCCCGGTGCGATCTCCTACGGCTCGTCGGGCCCGTTCGGCACGCTGCATGTCTCGATGGAAATGTTCGCGCTCTCGGCCGGAATCAAGATGCTGCACGTGCCGTATCGCGGCGCAGCGCCGGCCATCAGCGATCTCATTGGCGGCCAGATCCAGGCACTGGCTTCGGCGCCCGGCACGCTCAAGCAGCATGTCGATGCTGGCACCCTGCGCGTTCTCGCTAATTTTGGCGCCGAGCGTCTGGCGGCATTTCCCGACCTGCCGACCTTCAAGGAGCTCGGTTATTCCGATGTGGAATTCTACATCTGGGCCGGTCTGTTTGCGCCTAAGGGCATGCCGGCATCTGTCGTGACCAAGCTGCGCGAGACGGTCCGCGATGCGATGAAGGACCCTGAAGTCACCAAGGTCTTCGAGGCGGCCGGCAACATGCCCGCTTATCAGGACTCGGAAGCTTTTGCGGCTTTTGTGGCGAAGGATAGCGAACGTCTGGTGGCCACCGCCAAGAAGATTGGCAAGGTCTAGGCCCGGCCGCGGACCCACTCCGCGAGCCACGCCGTAAACCGGCCACTGTCGCGCTCACCGCCGTGCCATGCGGCGGTGACGGTGCCGTCACCGGCCATCATGAAGACCACGTCGAGACCCGCCGAACGGCGCAGGGTCTCGACGGCCTGTTGCGGCGTCTGCGCGATCGGGCCGGCAACATTGAACGACGTGTTGACCGACAGCTCGACGCCGATATGGCGACCGAGCGCTTTCAGATAGGCATGCGTGAGCGGATCATCCTCGGCGCGGACGATCTGGATGCGGCCGGTGCCATCGGCATGAATGACCGCCGGGATCTTGTCGCGCGCATGCGGCTTCGATTGCGCGGTCAGCACCATGTAGTTATAGGCGTTGTAGTCAGCGTCTGACGCGCCTTCCAAAAGATCGAAATACGCAAGCGCAGCTTCGCGCGTCGCCATCGGCGCCAGCGGGCGGATCGCCTCGCGGTACTTGACGCGTTCGTTGAGGCGTTCGCGGGTGCCGGCATCGCAGGGATTGGCGAGGATCGAACGATGGCCGAGTGCGCGGGGGCCGGTTTCCGCCGCGCCCTGATAGAGCGCAATGATGCCGTTTTGCGCAACCAGATATCCCATCAGATCGGCCACGGCGGCGAGGCCGTCGGGTGTCGAGATATTGCCGATGATCCTGGAGTTGATGTCATCAGCCTCGAGCACGGTTGCGATGTCCTGCGGTGCCGATGCATCGCCACAATAGAACGCATGCGTCATCGGAGCGCCACGCGGAGCGCCGATGAGATGGGCAAAGATCCAGGCCGCGCCGATGGTGACGCCGGGATCGCCGGGCGTCGGCGGCATCCACAGATGCAGGCGCACCTTGCGGCCTTGCTCGCGTTCGAACCATGCTTCGTCAAAGTGTTCGAGCAGCCGCATATTGCCGAGCGCATTGAGTGCCACGCCGCCGGTCAGCACCACGCGATTTGCGCCGGTCTTGCGCAGCAGGCCGGCGACGACATGGATCATCGCATCCTCGAATACGAGCTGCGTCGCCGCCGCCTTGTCGAGACGGTCCTGCGTGTCCGGGCGATGCTGGATGTCCTCGACGCGCAGCACGGCATCCGGATTCCAGAGCTGGTCGGGCTTCAGCGGTTCGCCGAGAATGTCGATCAACGGCTGCTTGTAGGGGTCGTCGAACGGGTCGCAATACCAGTTGCCCATGGCGCGATTGAGTTTGATCTCACCGTCGGGGCCGAAATCCAGCACCTCGCGCAGACGCGCGTAATAGGGATTGCTGGCGCGGTCCATATCGCCCCAGGCGGCGGCGCCCATATAGCGGCCTTCGCTGGAGAGCCAGGTCCAGCCGCCCTGCGTCGATGAGATCACGCTATAGAAGGCGCCGAGCGAGTCGAAGACGCTGTCGTTGCAATACAGTTTTGTGATCGCGCCGTTCTGCGCCACATAGGTCGAAACCGAGCCGAGATCGCCGGTCCCGTCGAGCACGGCAATGGCCACCGGTTCGTCATCGGGGAAGGGCGATGCGGCGAACGAAAACCATGCGTGGTTGTCGTGATGCGGCATCATCATCAGCGGCACGCGCGCGGGCAGGCCGAATTGCTTGCGCAGCAGCTTTGGCGTTCGCGTCATCTGTTCGAGGCGCTTGGCATCGAAACTGACGGAATTCTTGGTGCGCAGCAGTTTCAGGCCGTCAGGGAATTCCTCGACGATGCTCCGCACCAGCGTGCCGGTGAGATCGGGATAGTCCCAGCTCGTCAGCCACGCATCGATATCGGTGATGTCGCGGCCCATCTTGCGCAGCGTCTCGCGCATCGCATCCAGCGCAGCGCGTGGATATTGCGTGGTGTGCTTGTCGCCGGAGAAGCGCTCTTCCTCGTTGTTGACGATCAGGCGCGGTCCATAAGCCTGCGTGACTTCAACCAGCGCCACGCCGGAGTTGTGCGTGCCGGGCAAGCCGAGGCCGGCGAGATAAACGGTCTCGCCACGCGCGAGTTTGGCGCGCAGCTCGCCGATGCGGCGCACGGTGAAATGGCTATCATTGGCGTGAAAGCCTGCCAGCGACATCACCCATGTCGTCAGCCGACGTGTGGCGCGGAAGCAAAACCGGCCGAGGCGCGGATAGCGGGGACCAATGCGTCGGGGAGATGTCACGCGGCGATCTCGATGGATTTCGACGTCGCTTCAATCATATTGCGGGCAGGGCAACAATGCTGCTGTCTCAGCTGGCGCTGAGACGCACGCCGGCGCGGAGAAACTTCTGCGGATCAACGGCTTCGCCATCGATGCGGGTTTCGTAGTGCAGATGCGGGCCGGTGGAACGGCCGGTGGAGCCGACCTGGCCGATGACTTGGCCGATCTTGATGCTGTCGCCGACCTTCACACCAATCACCGACATGTGGCCGTAGCGGGTGGAGAGGCCATTGCCGTGGTCGATCTCGACCATCTTGCCGTAGCCGCCGGCATAGGCTGCGGAGACGACGCGGCCATTGGCGGTAGCGCGGATCGGATCGCCGGTGGAGCCACGGAAATCGAGGCCGGCATGCATCGCCGGGCGGCCGAGGAACGGATCGGTGCGGACGCCGAAACCGGATGAGAATTCGACGGTGCCCACCACGGGCTTGCGATACGGCACCTGCGCCATGGTGCGGTTCAGCTTGTCCATCTGCGCGCGGGTCACGTGGAGGCGATAGAGCTGCCGCTCGAACGGGTCGGCGCTGGCCGACAACTTGACCGGAATATACGGTCCGCCCATTCCGCCGCGCGGTGCTGCGGCTTCGAGCTTGGCCATGTTGAGACCGAGATCGGCGATGGCGCCGCGCATGCGGCGGACCTTGGAGTCCATGCCTTCTTCGGCCGAGCTGAGCGCGGCAAGCTGTTTGCTCTCGACGCGGTCAAGCGAGGCCTGCAGGCGGTCGATCACATTGTCGGCGCCGCCGAGCTTGGCGACCTGGGTCTGCGGCGGCGCTGCGAGAACCGGCGCGCGCGATTCCAGCCGAGCTTCACGATCGGGCGGCACCACGAAAGTCACGGTGTCGCTGACCTGAGCGGTTTTGTGGAGCGAGTTTGTATCCAGCGACGCGCCGCGGCCCGGCGCCCTTGTCGGCGGGATCGAGCCGGTGACCGAGAGGTCCGGCACGTTGCCCAGCGCGCTGGCGCGGGATTCCAGCTGGTTCTGGCGCCGCAGGACCTGTTCGAGCTTCTTGTCGAACTGTTCCTGATCGAGCATCTGGCGACTGGTGGTGCGGTCGATCTTGGCGCGCAGCTCGGCGATGCGGTCTTCATAGGCGTATTGCATATCGGCCTGACGGGCGATCAGCTTGGTCAGCACGTCGTCGCGAAACGCGAAATAGGTGGCGGTTGCGGCGGACCATGCACCCAGCACGGTCACGGTGCCGACCACGATCCAGAACACCACCGGTCCGATGCGGACCTGCTTGCCGCGATGCGCGATCGTATAATCACTCTGCCGGGACGCCATAGCAGCCGATTTGGCAGCCGGCGGCTTGGCGGTGGCGACGCGGCGCGGTTGGGGGCGTCCGTGATCGTGAGCGTGGTGCTGAGGGTACTCGGCGTATTGGACAGGACGGTTCGACATCAGCACTCCCGGGCCTGCCGGGAGACTCATCGGCGGGCTCAACTACGGGAGGGATTTGAGCCCGGCATGGTTAATTCCAGCTAAATGACTTCCGTCAATTTGAATATGGGTTAATGCCGCAGGGCTTCGGCCAGCACGGCATCCGCATGGCCGTCGACCTTCACGTTGCGCCAGGCCTTGATGACCTTGCCGTCGCGCCCGATCAGCACCGTGCTCCGCAAAACGCCTTCGAACACCTTGCCGTACAGCTTCTTCTCGCCCCATGCGCCATAGGCCGTCAGCATGGTCTGGGCGGCGTCCGAGAGCAGCGGCATGCCGAGCTCATATTTGTCGCGAAACTTCTCCTGCGCCTTTTGCGGGTCTGCTGACACCCCGAGCACGGCGGTGTCGGCGGCCTCGAAGTCAGCGGCGAGGCGGGTGAAGTCGATCGCTTCCTTGGTACATCCGGGTGTGCTGGCGCGTGGGTAGAAGAAGATCACCAGCTTGCGGCCGGCGTAGTCCGACAGCGAGACCGTGGCGCCACCGTCGCGCGGCAGCTTGAAGGCGGGTGCCTTCCTGCCCTCGATCGGATCGGTCGTTGTCGTCTTCGCTGTCTTGGCCATGGAGGTATCCCTTCGTCATCGGCATTTCGTCGGGCCGTTCTATCCGAGGTGTCGGAACGGCTCCATGTCCCAAACCAGGAAGCGGCGTCTGGACGGGACGGATGGCCGCAGCGGGAAGCTCCGGAGGGAGGCTGTCCGGGTGCGCGGAAGGTCATCCGATTGTGCGGGCTTTCGAGAGATTCTTGCGCAATTTCTTGCACATACGCCTTCCTTTCGTCGCTTTCGGACGGTCACTGTGATTGGATTGCGGACATGCTTCGGGGGCTCGCTGAGCTGCCATTGCGGTGCAAAACCACCGGCCTCGCTGTATGGTGACTGAAGGATTCGAGACGACACACGTTGCCCGCGCCGATTGGTGTTGCGACGACCAAGACGAGCTATAATTCAAATCCGGGATTGGCAGTTTTGCCGGCAGTTGGCGTTCGTTACAGATCGTTGCGCACTGTTGGTGGCGATCGGTCTCGCAATCATCGCTAGCCCCCGAAAGGCCCGGCACCTAGAGGACATGGCAAAGAGCAAGCCACCCGCAGCGCCTCGTCCGCGCGCCGATGACCGGTCCAGGCAGTGGGACGATTCCGAATGGGATCGTCAGCACTACGCGGCTGGGCACGACCGTGCGCGCAAATTGCTCTCGCAGAAGTCGTCGGCATGGCAGCGGTTCGGTGATCGTTTCCGCTCTGGCCGTTCGGGCTCCGGTGGCGGACGCTGGTTCAAGCGGATCGTCACGGTATTCGGCGGCCTCTTCATCGTCTCTGCCATCTGTTTTTCCATATTGTGGTGGCGGCTCGGCGCCGGGCCGATCAATTTCGACGTTGCCACGCCGTGGCTCGCCGATGCGATCCAGGACAATATCGGGCAGGGCAACACGGTCGCCGTCGGTGGAACGCAGATCGAGCGCGTTGGACGCGTGCGCATGGCGGTGCGTCTTCGCGACATTGTCGTCCGCGACCACGACAATGCGGTTATTGCCAGCGCGCCAAAGGCCGAGGTGAAGATCTCGTTCGTCGCTATCCTGATGGGGCGGTTGCGCGCTGAAAGCCTGAACCTGGTCGATGTTGCGCTTGCCGTGCGCATTACGCCGGATGGCGAGGTCACAGTTTCCACCGGCGACAATGTCAAGCCGATCGCGACCGGTGTCGCATCGCCGCGCGTGCCCGGCGCGTGGCTTGGGCCGGCCAAGCAGCCGGAACTGACGTTCCCCCGGCAGCCGCAACCGCCCGTCGTTCAGGTCCAGCCGCCGCCGGGGGCCGCGACCGGCAAGCGCGAAGCACCCACGGGGATTCTGGCCGGTCTCGATTGGCTGGATACGCTGACCTTGTCGGGGCTCGACGGACAGAACCTCAATGAGGTCGGTCTCAAGAACGGTCGCCTGGTGGTGGACGATCAGCAGCGCGGCAACAAATGGGAATTCAACAATATCTCGCTCAGCCTGCGGCGGCCGAGCGCCGGTGGTGTCGCTCTGACCGTAGGTGAGGGCGGCAAGTCGCCGTGGTCGCTCGGCATCGATATCGGCGCGCCCAGCAATGGCGTGCGCTCGGTGGATGTGAAGGCGGACAAGGTCTCGACCAAGAACATCCTGCTGGCGCTGCGCATGAAGGATCTGACCTATAGCGCCGACATCCCGCTGACCGGCGAACTCAAGGGTGAGATCGGCCGCGACGGGATGCCGACCTATCTGCGCGGCAAGCTGGTCGCCGGCGCCGGCGATATCGTTGATAACGATACGCCGGATTATCCGATGCCGATCGACAACGCGGAGATCAGCTTCGAGTGGGATTCCGCACGCCGCGTGCTGCTGGCACCTTTCAAGGTGATTTCCGGCAGCAACCGGGTCACGCTGCTGGCCCATGTGGAGCCACCGAATGGCACCTCCAATGCCTGGCAGGCAGGTCTCAGCGGCGGAACCATCGTGCTCGGCGGCAGCGGCAACGAGCAGCCGCTGATCTTCAACAACATCTCCATCCGGGCCAAATTCGACCCCGACAATCGGCTGGTGTCACTGACCCAAGCCAATATCAGCAATGGCGAACTTGGCGTCGCTGGCACGGGGAGTGTCGACTACGCAGGTGAGCCGCGCATGAAGCTGGGTTTCGCCGGAACGCCCATGAATGCGTCGGCGCTCAAGCGCATGTGGCCGGTGCTGATCGTGCCGGAAGTGCGCGAGTGGGTGATCGAGCGGATCGAAGCCGGGAACCTGCAGCGCATCGAGATCGGGGTGAATTCGCCGACCAAGAACCTGACGCGGCGCGGACCGCCCATCCCTGACGACGGTTTGAACGTGGCGATCATCGCCAACGACGTCTCGCTGCGTCCGGTCGATGGCTTGCCTGTGGTGCATGACGGCGACCTGCGTGCGCGCATCACCGGCCGCACGGCCACGGTCACCATCAGCCAGGCCAATGTCGACACGCCGGGCGGCCGCAAGGTCAATCTCAGCGACATCGTGTTCGAAGTGCCGGACATGGCGCCCAAGCCGTCGCCGTCGCGTATCCGCTTCAAGCTCGACGGCCCGGCACCGGGCGTCGTCGAGGTTCTCAATTCCGATCGGCTCAGCGAAGCCTCCGGCAACATGCTCGATCCGAATGCCATCAAGGGCAATGTGACGGCGCAGGTCGCCATGGGCATGCCGATCCAGCATGAATTGACCAAGGCCGACACGACCTACAACGTCACCGCCGACCTCAAGGATTTCTCCGCCGACAAGTTGGTGATGAACCAGAAGGTCGAGGCCAATCTGCTAAAGATCGCCGCGAACAATCAGGGCTATCAGGTCCGTGGCGATATCAAGATCAACGGCCAGACCGGACAGCTCGATTATCGCAAGCCTACTGAAGGCGATGCCGAGGTGCGGCTCAGCGCGACGCTGGACGATGCCAGCCGTACGCGGATGGGCGTCGATCTCGGGACCGCCGTCGTCGGCGCCGTGCCGCTGAAGCTGAACGGCAAGATCGGCAGCGGTGATCGCGACAGCAAGTTCAATATCGAAGCAGACCTGACACCGCTGAAGCTGGACAACCTGCTGCCCGGCTGGACCAAGGTCGCGGGCAAGTCGGCGAAGGCCGCGTTCAACGTGGTGAAGAAGGGCGACTCTACCCGCCTCGAAGACATCACGGTCGATGGCGCCGGTGCGTCCATCAAGGGATCCGTCGAACTCGATCAGAACGGCGATCTGGTCAACGTCAGTTTCCCCACCTATTCGCCCTCCGAAGGCGACAAGACCTCCATCAAGGCCGAGCGTGGCAATGATGGTGTGCTCAAGGTGACCATGCGTGGTGACGTGTTCGACGGCCGCGGTTTCCTGAAGGGCGCCATGTCGGGCGGCAAGGAGCCGGACACCAAGAGCAAGGCCAAGGCGGTCGATTTCGATATCGACGTCAAGCTCGGCGCTGTCGCCGGTTTCTATGGCGAGGCGGTGCGCAGCGTCGATGCCAAGGTCTCGCGCCGCAACGGCACGATCTCCAAATTCGCGCTGACCGGCAAGCTCGGCCGCGACACTCAACTCACCGGCGACATGCGTGGCAAGTCGCAGGGAGCAGGGCGCGATCTCATCTTCATCGAGACCAATGACGCCGGTGCCTTCCTGCGCGTCACCGACACCTATTCGAAGATGTTCGGCGGCCAGCTCGCCTTGGCGATGGATGCGCCGTCCACGGACACCCGTCCGAAGGAAGGCCTGATCAATGTGCGGAATTTCACGGTGAAGGGCGAGGCGTCGCTCGAACGCGTTGCTGCTTCCGGCGGGCCTCCGGGCGCGCAGAACAGCGGCATCTCGTTCACGCGCCTGCGTGCTGAGTTCGTCCGGCAGAATGGCTTCATGACCGTTCGCGAAGGGCTGGTGCAGGGACCGTCGGTCGGCGCCACCATCGAAGGCAACATCGACTACAACGCTAATCAGGTGCGCATGAGCGGCACTTTCGTGCCGATGTATGGTCTCAACAACATGTTCGGCCAGATTCCGGTGGTCGGCCTGTTCCTTGGCGGTGGCAGCAATGAGGGTCTGTTCGGCGTGACCTATGAAGTCGTCGGCACGCCGGGTGCGCCGGTTCTGCGCGTCAACCCGCTCTCGGCGATCGCGCCGGGTATCACGCGGAAAATCTTCGACTTCAGCACCGGCAAGCAGAACAACGCCGTCGAGTTTCCGAACCAGAACAACAACAGCAATTGATCGGGCAGGGACAGCCCAAGCCGACTAGCTCTCTGCTGTCTCGGTCTTGAAGCGTTCGACGCAGGAAATGATCGTCGCGGCCGTTTCTGGCCGCCGGTTCAGGCATCGCGAGGTCGGCCCTGCGACAACCAGCGACAGCCGTCGATGACTGATCGGCAACGGCACCGCGACGCCCGCGAGATCCGCGATATATTCCGACGAACTCTGATGATAGCCGCGCTCGGTGGCGTCCACGAGCGCCTGCTCGATCGCTTCGACGGAGTCGGGGGTCGTGTCCGAGAACGGCTCGAACTTGATCTTGCGATAGATCGCGCGGCGTTCTTCAGGTGACTGCTGTGCGAGAATGGCGCGGCCAACCGAACTCGCATGAACCGGCACTCGGTCGCCGATCTGGGCGAAGTAGCGCACTGAATGCGCGCACTCGACCACGTCAAGGAAGATCGCATTGGTGCCGGCCAGGGCGGCTATTGCGGTGGTCTCGCCGGTCTTGTCGGCGATCTCCAGCAACAGCGCATGGACGGCGTCCGGAAGCGGCTCTGCTTCGGCAACGGTGCGGGCGAGGGTGAGCCAGCGTGGGCTGGGATAATAGCCGTTGCGTGCGCGCGGTTCGTAGAGCCAGCCCTTGTCGGCGATGGTGCCCACCAGATTGAACGTGCTGGAGCGCGGCCAGCCGAGATCGTCGGAGATTTCCGCGAGCGTCGCCGGCCGTTTGCGCCGGGCAAAATACTCCATCAATTCCAGCACGTTGGCAGCTTGCCTGACCAGCATTGAATTCGTTCTTCCCTGTCCCGCGACTGTGTCTGGTCGCCTGCATCGCTGCGCATTCTGGTTGGCTCTGTAGCGCCAAATGGCCTTGGAAGGCCATCCGGATCGGCCACGAGTGTCTTGACTTCTAATTCATGTATAGGTCTTATGAATTCATAAACAAGAATTTTCGAGCAGCGCCGATCGCCCGCGAGGGCTTCGATGCCGCCGATATGGGGTCAGGGGAGGAAACATGACCATTCGTAATACTCTTGCCGTATCCGCTCTCGCGCTGTCGCTCGGCCTCATGTCGGCCACGGCTGCGTCAGCCCAGACGCCGGTGAAGCTCGGCGTGCTCGCCGACATGTCCGGTATCTTTTCGGATATCGGCGGCATGGGTTCGTTCGAGGCCACCAAGATGGCCGTCGAGGATTTCAACAAGCTGCCCGGTGCCGACAAGTTCAAGATCGAGGTCGTGCAGGGCGATCCGCAGAACAAGCCGGACATCGCACGCAACATCGCGCGCAAGTGGTTCGAGACCGAAGGCGTCGATGTTCTGCTCGACATCCCGACCAGCGCCACGTCGCTGGCCGTTGCGCCGCTGACGGCCGAACTGAACAAGGTCGCGCTGTTCACGGCCTCAGGCACGTCGGATCTCACCGGCAAGGCCTGCACGCCGAATTCGGTGCACTGGACTTATGACACCTGGGCGCTGTCGCATGGCACCGCCGATGCCATGACCAAGGCCGGCGGCAAGAACTGGTTCTTCCTGACGGTCGATTTCGCACTCGGCGCCTCGCTCGAGCGTGACGCGACGGCCGTGATCAACGCCAATGGCGGCAAGGTGCTGGGCAGCATCAAGCATCCGACCGACTCCAATGACTTCGCGTCCTATCTGCTGCAGGCGCAGGCGTCCAAGGCCGACGTCATCGCGCTCGCCAATGCTGGCGGCGACACCATCAAGGCGATTAAGCAGGCGTCGGAGTTCGGCATCGTGCAGGCGGGCCAGAAGCTCGCGGCGATGCTGATGTTCATCTCGGACGTCCACTCGCTCGGTCTGAATACCGCGCAGGGCCTGCAGCTCACCGAAGCTTTCTACTGGGATCTCAACGACAAGACCCGTGAGTTCGGCGAGCGCTTCGCCAAGAGCCACAACGGTCGCTATCCCAGCATGAACCAGGCTGGCGCCTATTCCGCTGCGCTGACCTATCTCAAGGCGGTCGCCAAGGTCGGTTCGCCGAAGGATGGCGTCGCCGTGGTCAAGGCAATCCGCGATATGGGCACCTTCGACGATCCGCTGTTCGGCAAGACCACGCTGCGCGAAGACGGCCGCGTGCTGCACGACATGTATCTGCTGCAGGTCAAGAAGCCGGCGGAATCGAAGAAGCCCTATGACTATTACAATGTCGTGGCGACCATCCCTGCCGACAAGGCGTTCCGTCCGCTCAAGGACGGCGGGTGCCCGCTGATCAAGTAAGGTCTACTCCCGAGACTTGGACTCCCAAGATTTGGACTCCCAAGACTTGGACGCGCAGATGACGGTGACCCCGCACTGCGCGTTCTTTTTTATCCGAATGTCGACGTCCTAACCCAAGAGGAAAAGCCATGCGTCTCGCCAATAAACTCGCCATCATCACTGCAGCTGCGTCCGGCATGGGACGCGCCGGCGTCGAATTCTTCCTCAGGGAAGGTGCGAAAGTCGCGGCCGTGGACGTCAATGCCGAGGCGCTGACGCAGCTGAAGGCGGACATGAAGGCCAAGGGCTATGAGTTGATCACCATCCAGGCCGATCTGTCCAAGACCGAGCAGATGAAGAGCTCGATCAATGACGCGGCAACCGCGCTTGGCGGCGTCGATATCCTCTGGGCCCATGCCGGTACGCCGGGGCCAGCCGGTGTCGAAAATCTCGATCTCAAGGCCTATGAATTCGCGATGTCGCTGAACGTCACCTCGGCCACGCTCGGTGCCGGCGAGGTGATCCAGTATATGCGCAAGCGCGGCGGCGGCTCGGTGATCTTCACCTCGTCGGTGTCGGGCATCGTCGGCTCGATGATGAGCCCGATCTATTCGGCGGCGAAGTTCGCGGTGGTCGGTCTCACCAAATCGCTGGCGCAGGCATTCGCCGCCGATCAGGTCCGCGTCAACGTGATCTGCCCGGGCCTTGCCGATACGCCGATGAAGCTCGGCTTCACCGGCCGCTCGGGCATCGCCGCGGAAGCTGCCGCCAACGAAACCAAGCTGCTCACCGCCGTGCCGATGGGCCGTCTCTGCAAGGCCGAGGACGTGGCGAACGCGGCGCTGTGGCTGGCGTCGGACGAGTCGACCTTCGTCACTGGTGTGGCTTTGCCGGTCGATGGCGGCTTCACCGCACGCTGATCGCAAAAGCATCTGCAAAC
>NZ_JBIISY010000272.1:0-7681 GCF_044340795.1 Tardiphaga sp. | reverse complement strand
CCCTGTCTGCGTGCCGACGACGTATTCCGGCTAAGCCATTTGCCGATTTGGGCAGGAGTGGGAGATCGCCACGACCGAGTCCCGGTTCACGAAGCGGAGGCCAGGGCTCCCTCATGGCGGGGCGCCCGATGCGCAGCGCCCACTCTCCAAAGGGCTACAGACCCGAAATCTACATTTAGAACATGTATATTATTTCCATTAAAGCAAAGCACGCACCCTGGGCACATTTCCGCTAATGGCGCAAAGCCGACATTCCGCTCGCGACTAGAATCTGAGCGTTCGGAAGAAGACAGATCGCTCCAGCGGGAAGCACATGTCCGATAATGCAACATTATCGCGCTTGGTTATTAACCATAACCCGCGGCGGTTAGTAGCAGATTTCTGGCATCAAGCGCCGCGCCGGATTAGGTTGCGGTATGGCTGTGCGCACCCGATTCTTGCCCGACCCGCCCCGGCGCTTCCCGCCGGTGCCCGGCTGGGCGCGCGTGCAGCGCGTGTCGACGTGTCCGGACGCTGCTTTATTCTCTGCCGGCGCAGCCCTCTCTGCGCTGCACTCGATCGCCCGCGATGAGCACATGCTCGGCGCGCTCTGGCGCCAGCGCCTGGCGCTCAAATGCACCATCGTGCTGATCGGGCAGGGCGGCCGCAGCGAAGACGAGGCGCAGCTGCGCGACCACTGGTATCTGCGCCAGAGCCACGAGGATCCGGGTCCGGCCGGACAGCTGCTCGGCGCGTGGCGCCGCCTGGGTACCAACAAGGCGCTGATCTTCAAGGACACCTGGCCCACCGACTTGCCGACACTGTTCGGCTATCGCGACGACGAAGCGCTGCAGGAGGCAATCGCCTGTGCGCTTGCGCAATGCGCCGCGGACGCGAACCCCGTGCACGCCGCAGCTACCGCCTCCGCATCGAGTTTGCGACTACGTCCGGACTGCCGCCCGCTCGCTCTGTGGCTTGCCGATGCCGTGCTCGCGCATCGCCTGAGCTGGCCGGCGCCGGTGCCGTTGCTCGCGGCGCAACTGACCGGCGCCGGATGGCGGCACGCGGCAGACGACGAGGAAGCATGGCTGCAGGTGTGCGGTCTCGCTTACGCCTGCGCTGCAGCCACCGCATGGGACAGTTACGCCGAGCTCGGTCACCGCGCCGACCGCCTGCTCGCAGCTGCGCCAAAACTGCGCAGCAAGGACGCCGACACCATGATCGCGACCTTGCTCAGCGAAGACGCGCAACCGGCGCGGGGAGGGCAGACCGCCAGCGATCGCTCGAGCCGTCGCCTGTTCGAACGGCTGGTTGCGCTCGGGGTAGTGCGCGAACTGACGGGTCGACCGACCTTCCGGCTTTACGGGCTCTAGATGGGACGCCGCCCGAAAGCCAAGGTCACGCTCGACCGCGAGCTCGCCGATCTGCCGACCGAGCTGCGTTGGCGCGAATGGATGGGTCGCGTCGAGGCCGTCATTTTTGCGTCCCGCGACCCCGTCACCCGCGAGATGCTGGCGCGCGTGGTAGGGGAGGGGTGCAGTGTCGAGCTGATCGTCGATGACATTCGCAGCGAGCTACGTGGTCGTCCGTACCAGCTCGTCAATGTCGCCGGCGGTTGGCAACTGCGGACCCGCAAGAATTTCGCCGACGCAATCCGGACCGCAACGGGAACGACAGAGCAGGGCGACCTGCTATCAGCAAGCGAAACGCTGGTTCTGATGTGCATCGCTTATTACCAGCCCATCACCCGTAGCGAGCTCGGACGATTCTTCGGCCGGGACATCAGCCGCGACGTCATCGGCCATCTTCGAAAGCTCGGCTTTATCGGGTCAGGGCCACGGGCGCCGCAGCCAGGCGCGCCTTACACCTACGTGACGACGAAGGCGTTCCTTGCGCATTATGGCTACGACACGCTCCGCGACCTGCCGGACATGGAAGCGCTCGAAGATGCCGGCCTCCTCAGCAAGGAGATGTTGCTGGCCGGTGACCTCTTGCCCGGCCTGCACGAGACAGACCCCGAATAGGCGACGGCCCGGCGCGCTACCGGGATCGGCACCTAAACGCATAAAGCCTCCGCTTCAAGCGTGACGGTGGCGTCAGTTGGCCTGAAAAGCGACGTCTAAAGGTACCGATATGCGTATGAGCCGAGGGCACTGGACGGCCAAAAAAGAAGGCCCCGAAGAGGGCCTTCTTTGATGTAAGCAAGGATGATCGCGATCAGTCCACGATCTGAACGACGCGACGGGAACGCGGGTCCACCAGAACGGTCCGATCGTTGACGACCGTGTAGCGATACTCCCGGACCGAGGCGTAATCGTCGGGGACCTCGTAGTAGGTCACGCCATCAGCAGGAAGAACGGTGCCGACTGCAACGGGCTCTGCATAGGTATATGAGCGGATGCGGCGACCCTCGACATAACTACGGAAACGCGGACGATCGTCGACACCGAGCACGCCGGCGACACCACCCACAACGCCGCCGACGGTTGCGCCGACGACCGCGCCGACCGGCCCGGCCGCGCGTTCGCCTTCACGGGCACCACGCTCGACCCCACCTGGCACGCCCTGAGCCATCGCAACCGAACCAGTCACCATCAGAAGCGCGGCAGTCGTAAAACATTTCAGACGAAAAGACATCGGAGATCTCCTTGGGTCATTGACCCCTGCTTAAGCTGCCGCGCGGAAATTCGTTCCAGCTGCGAAAGTCTCCGCCTTCGTCAGCTTCACCTCACAAACCCGCAAAGAAAAACGCCGCCGTTGACGGGCAGCGTTTTAGCGTCACCTCAAGAAGAGGATTAGCAAAATGATCGGAAGAGGGATTCCAAGTAGCCAGAGAAGAATGGGCATCACAAAGCTCCTATGTTTGGATATCAACGACGACGCTTCCACGTGCCATCTCGCAGTCCGCCGCCCTCCGTCGCCGCGAGGCTTGCCGAGAAGGCGCCGATCAGCAATGACGCGGTAAGCCAGAAAGCGAGCTGCATGGCAGCCTTCCGGGCGGCATCAGCTGCAGACTTGGCGTCGTTGACTACCTCGGTGACCCGCTTGTCCGCTTCTGCCTCGGAGAGGCCATTACGGGCGGCGATAACTTTCACGACGTAGGAACGGTCGGCCGCCTTGAGCTCGCCGCCGCGCAGGCTCGATGCGAAAATGCGCGAGATCTCACCACGACTGGCGTTGGCGTCGCCGGTTGGGGCAGGGGTGTTAGGGCGCAACAGGGTGTCGACGTAGGCGTCGACCGGACCGGATTGAGCTGCGGCGGAAGTTGCGCCCGCCGATACGCCGGATGCTGTCCCGCCAAGGATGGTTGAAGCAGGTGCAGCGAGAAGAATGGCGCCGAGCACGGTTGCGAACGCCCAAGCCAAAAAGCCATGGGCTGTGTCGCGGAAATAGACCTCATCGGTGTGCACACCGATCCAGCGTGAGCGCAGGCGTCCTGCCAGATAGCCTCCGACCGATGATGAAAGCATGGCGATGACCACGAGATAGAGGCCCGTGGTGATCTTGAACGTCGTAGCTGAGGCGCCGGAATTGCCCCACGGCGACACGACAGATAGCCCCAACCCAGTGCCAAATGCGATGAGAACCAACGTCAACGCCAGCGATACGGTCGCCCCTGCGGCGACTGCCGGCCAGGATACGCCTGCCGTGGATGGTTCGTCTGAGCCGCCCGCCGGCGTTACTACTACGGTATCAATCATGTTCGGACTCCCCATAGCTCCCAGCGAGCTAGCTGCCCACCTAATGAGCAGTCGGGGGCAAAGTTCCGATCATTCGACGAGGATGCTGACCAGAAGCGGGTCGAACAACAGCGGTCTTTTCGCAGCTTCTGGGAGATCGCCGGTGAAGCTCAACGCATCACCGGCGCGGCGTCCGTTACTTCTTCTTGTTCAGGTTTTGCGCCATCTCGAGATGATGCTGCAGATGGGGTAAGGTTTTGCCGGCCCAGTCCTTCAGCTTCTCGTCTTCGCCGCCTTTGGCATAGCGCTCGAACAGGGAAACAGCGTCCTTGTGGGCGCTGACCTGCATCGAGGCGTAGTCAGCCGTGAAATCCTCCTGCTTGGCATCCTTCAGCTTGTCGACTTTCTTCTGGTGGGCCTCGTCCAGGGCGGCCGGGATCTCGGCCTTGACACCCCCGGCAACGAGCGCCTTGAGCTCGGTCGACGTCTTGGTGTGATCGGTGATCATCTGTGCGGCGAAAGCCTTTGCATCCGCATCACCGCGCTCTTGGGCCAGTTTTGCGGTCTGGATCTCGATAAGATCGCTGAGGGCCGCCTCCTTGACAAAGTCGGCGGTGCTTGGCGCGATGCCGAGCACGGAATTCACCCCGGTCTTTTCACCGACCGACTGGGCGGACACGTGCGAGAGCGAGAGCATCAATACGGCAGCCGTTGCAAGCAAGATTCTGTTCATGGGACATTCCTCGGTAGGGACTAGCACCTTTTGACAACCTAAAATGTCCAACCGAGGGGTAAGTTCCGTCTTGGCACAGAAGAGCCCAATATTGCTTGTGGCCGATGCTGCGCAAAACTGCGCAAGCACTCTCGGCGCTTATGGCTTCGACACACTCCGCCAGTTGCTGGACGGCCTTCGACGATGCCGGGCTGCTTACTAAGGAAAAGTTGCTGCCCGCTGGCCTCTTGCCGGGTGTGCACCAGACCGATCTCGAATGGGCGGCGGCCCGGCGCTGCCGAGATCGGCTGTGGCCGCATGGAAGCATTCCCCACTCGAAGGATGTCAATGGCATCCGCCCGCTTTAAAGCTGCCGTATGGGGGCTACGGACATGGATTATCGAACCTTCAAAGTCGCTGGGCGTGACATCGGCATCGCACTTGAAGAACCCTTCTGGGAGTGTCTCGAAGATCTCGCCGCTCGGCGCCGCACGTCCCTTGGAAACTTGGTGCACAGTCTCGAAAAACGAGATCCTCCCGACATTGCTTCGGCTCTCCGCGTCCTCGTCATCAAAGACATCATGGAAATAGCCGGGATTGAGTTGACGCCTTTCCGCCCATCATGCGAGCCTGCCAAAAAATACCATTAGGGAAGCGAAGCGCCAACGACGATGAAGTCATCCGTTCAGAAACGATCAGTTGTGATCAATGGACACAAGAGCAGCGTCAGTCTCGAAGAAGCGTTCTGGACGGCGTTGAAAGAAATTGCTCGCGGGACACAGCAGACTTTGTCCGAGCTGGTGACCGCCATCGATCGCGATCGAAAGACGGGCAACTTATCTTCAGCGTTGCGATTGTTCGCTCTTGCCCACTACCGTGAAAATCAGCGCCCTTCCCAAAATCGCAACGCCGAGGAAGCGTAATTTCCGTTGCGCAGCGCACAGTAGAGTTGAGCTACAGGCGATCGCTGTGGCTTCTCCCGGCGCGCTTGAGCCGGCTCAAGGCTCACGCAACACATTCGAAGTATCGCGGTGTGCCCGGTGCTCCAACCCTCTAAGTCGCACAGGCCCCTTCGAAGGCTCCTTTCTCTTGAGCTCAACCTCGACCGCAGCGCGCGTAGCTCATCACTCTACAGCGATGTATAAGCGTGAATGCTAAGGGGAATTCCCCAGTGCGGCCAGTGCCAGGCGTCCCAACGTGGCACTGAGGTTGCGATGGTCAAAACAGAATCGCGAACGCCGTCCCTTTTCCCGTCGTCAAAACCGGCAACGCCGGTTCAACGGGCTAATCTTCAATTTTGTAGTCGATGGGCTTGAAGGCATAGTTATTCGACTGCAGTGCGGAACAGGCCGTGAGCCCTACGATAAGATCCATCTCGGCTCGAAACGCGACGTAATCTCCCTGCTTGCTCGGCGGAGCCTCGACCGTGAAACTTCCCGTCTGGGCATCGATCACCACATTCATAAAGCAATTGAATGCGACCGGAATGCTGTCAGGTCCAATCCCAAATGGTGCGAGCGCGGCCTCGAGATTTCCGAAACAGCCCCTGTGGGGGCTCTCATCTCCGTATATAATTCTGAAAGTATCCTCGGAACATGGCGTCAATAGAAAATCATGCCGGCCAACTGTGTCAGCCTCAACGCGAAGCATGACATTACTGCGGTTCGAATAGATCGGGTCACCAGTCGTGAGATACAGCTTGCTGGCATAATCGAGGCTGCGGCCCGACGAAATCGCTTCCGCCGTATCACCGGCATTGAAAGCAACAAGGTCGGACACCTGCTCACCCTGAGGGTCGATCACTGTAAGCAGCTGGCCCTTCGAAAGACGAAACGCGGTGCCGGACCGCGGCGGGATGCGGGAAGGGGAGCTCATCGCGGCCGCTCCACCGGATGGAAAGGACATTGCCACTCATTTTCCTTGATCAATCGACCGCTATATTGCCGCGCTTCAGAGATTTCGCCGTGGCGAGCCAACATTGGATTTATTGATCCTGCCAGCGCCTCATCACGTTCCAATATCTTCTCTCGCATTTTTTCATATTTTCCTTGTTCTCGGAGCTGTTCGAATTGGTCATGAAGATTGAATACTAGAACGGGCAGCTCAAACCGCCGAGCCGGCCGGCTCGCCGCTGGATGAAGACCCACGATGAAAAAGCCCTCGCCATCAAAGCTCAACGAAAAATGGGGATCATTTGGATCTTCGCTTACGCGCTTATCGTGTGGCTTGCCAAGCCAGGCATCCTTATTCGTAAGACTCTCTGCGCGCGCCCATAGAAACTCCTCGAATTCGCGTTCACTGAGCATGTCAGGGGTACAGAAAATCACGGCGAAGCTGCGGAACAAAGCGCGGTCTTGCCGGTAGGCAGAAACAACTCGGGTCAAGCCATCGTAGATATCTTGGTCATTCCAGTTGGATCGTATGTCCTGAGCGATAAGAACATCGAGTGTGCCTCTGGCAATCGCTGATTTTGCACCAACACATGGAAAGGAACTGTCCTGAATAAATGCTCTAAAGTGATCTTCGAGGTCATGAGCGGCAGTACGGTCTACGAACAGCATTGAAACTTCCTACTGAACTTAAAGGGCAAGCTGGCAATGGATGAGGTTAGCCGGGCGACGCTGAGACAGATCGAAGAAATTCTAGAAGAGCATTTCGACCTCTGCGCGAGCCCGCATGAAACGATCCATCGGATTATGCTGGCGCTAAAAGTAAATCGCCCGACACGCCCGACGAAACGTGCGGATCACCGCTAGGTTCCTCCCTCTTGCGGGAACGTAGTTCAATGCCGGCCTTTAATATATGCAAAGGGAGCCGGGCAATGAAACCATCAGATGAAAAGCCGCCGCGCCGAGAGATGCAGCGACGTGCACCCGAGACGGAATCAACGGCCCTTGACACGACCCAGCGTCACGACGATGTCGCAGAGTGGGACGAGGTGGACGAGATGGCGTACGATCCCACGCAGGAATAGCGACCTTAGCGTCGTCCATCACAGACGGTGGTGCACTCGCGCGTCAAGTCCTCTGGCGCTGCAAAATCAAGCCAAAGAGGCAGAGCGCTGGTCGTGCCTTGGCCGCGACCAGCTTGCCCCGCCAATCGCTATCTCTGCACTGATCCTGTCGCTGCCATTTATCGAGGGTATCGCGATTGTTGGAGGTTTTCACACGCCTCCGATAACAGCTAGTTGGCTTCTAATTCCGAGCGCTTCCTTGGAGTCGCTTTTGGGACAGGGCAGCGAAATGCGGGTCTTCGCACCAAAGGAAGCCCAGCAGCATGTTCACTATCATTTGGATCGCTGCGAATGACG
>NZ_JBIISY010000041.1:0-35192 GCF_044340795.1 Tardiphaga sp. | reverse complement strand
TGAACCTGGAGGTTTGAACGCCTCGATCGAGGATCGATCCTCAGCGTGACTGCGGTTCGGCATCGCCCATGTCAGCGGCGCCGTCGCGGCGCATGCCCGAGCTCGGCACCAGCACCGGCTGCAGCGCCGGAATGAGTTTTGCGCGTTCCCGCTTCGCCGGCAGCGCGCGATAGACCTGCTTGCTGGCCTCCACGATATGCAGCCCGGCAAACGGCATCGACAGCGCCGCGCCGACGCGCTCCCACATCAAGGCCGAGCGCAGGAACCAGCCCATGCCCACCGGCGGCATGAACAGCGCCTCGCTCCACGCCGTCGGCGTGAACCAGGTCTGCCGCAACAACTGCGTGATCTGCGACCGCGAATAAGGCCGGCCATGGCCGAATGGCGTCGAATCCGAACGCGTCCACACGCCACGTCGATTCGGAATGATCGCGATCATCTTCCCGGACGGCGCGAGCACGCGCCAGACCTCACGCAACAGGCCTTCGGGATCGTCCGACATTTCCAGCGCATGGACCAGAATGATCCGATCCACCGCCGCATCCGGCAGTGGCAGCGACATCTCGTCCACCAGTGTAGCCAGCGCCGGCTTTGCGGTGGGCCATTTCAATACGCCCTGCGCGGCCGGCATGAAGGCGATACAGCGCTCGGCATTTTCGCGAAACAGGCCGAGATAGGGCGTGGGATAGCCGATCCCGAGCACCCGTTGGCCCTCGGCATCGGGCCAATGCGCCTTGATGCCGCGATTGATCAACCGCCGCGCCACGATGCCGAGGCGGCGGGAATAGAAATCCCGGAGGTCGATGACATCGATGGTCATGAATGCGTTCTACCATGGCTCATGCGATGCACGATCCCCCGAATCCCGGATTGCTGCCAGAGGCTTAACGCCATATGTCGGCGACATGGCGGCACGTCGCACCGACAATTGACAAGACCCGTCGGGCTGCGGCCTAGTTTGCACGGCGAGAATCCTGGAGGGGCGTCATGGTGTCACGGCGAATGCGAAAGTCCGCGGGAATGGCAATCCTATCCGCTCTGGTGATGTCGCCGCTGGCTTCGCTGCCGGCCCGGGCCAATCCGGCCACGGTCGATTACCTGTGCAGCCCGGCACTCCCCGGCGGCGACAAGATCTCGGTCGATTACAATTCCGGCGGCAAATCGATCACATTGTTCTACCCCAATGGCGAATCGCTCCGCATGCCGATCCAGCGCTCGGGCTCGGGCTTCCGTTATGGCGAAGGCAATGTCCTGATCGCCGGCAAGGGCGCGACCACGATCACGCTGCAGATCGGCGAGCAGCCGTCACGGCAATGCGTGACGCCGCCGCGCTAGGCGCGACGCGCAATTTATCGATACCTGCGCCCCTCCATGCGGGCGCATGCAAGAAACGTAACGGAGTTAACATGGCTGCTGAAATTCGCGTCTTCCCCTGCCTGTCCGACAATTTCGGCTACCTGATCCATGACCCGCAGAGCCTGAAGACCGCGGCCATCGATGCGCCCGAGGCCGGCCCGATCATGAAGGTGCTGCAGCGCGAGGGCTGGAAGCTCACGGATATCCTGGTCACGCATCACCACGCCGATCACGTCGGCGGCATCGCCGAACTGAAGAAGACCTATGGCTGCAAGGTGACCGCGCCGCATGACCAGGGCACCGCGATCCCGCATGTGGATGTCCGCGTCGGCGAAGGCAGCACCGTGCAGGTCGGTGCGCTGACGGCGCGCGTTCTGGAGACCCCCGGCCATACGCTCGACCATATCTGCTACGTGTTCGACAGCGAACTGGCGCTGTTCTCCGCAGACACGCTGTTCTCCGGCGGTTGCGGCCGCGTGTTCGAGGGCACCTATCCGATGATGTGGCAGTCGCTGAAGAAGCTGCGCATGCTGCCCGACGACTACCGCGTCTATTGCGGCCATGAATACACCGCCGCCAACATGAAGTTCTGCCTCGGCATCGACGCCCATAACGAAGCGCTGAAGAAGCGCGCCGATGAGGTGACGCAGCTGCGCGCCGCAGGCAAGCCGACCATCCCCACGCTACTCGGCCTGGAGAAGCAGATCAACGTGTTCCTGCGCGCCGACGATCCCGCCATCGCCGCCGCCGTCCGCCTCAAGGGGTTCAGCGAAGACGACGTGTTCAGCGAACTGCGCGAGCGCAAGAACAAGTCATGACGATGCCGACCGCTGCCGAGATCATCGCAATGCTCGGCCTGCAGCCGCATCCCGAAGGCGGGCACTTTCGCGAGACATTTCGCGATGCCCGCACCGATGCGCATGGCCGCGCGGCATCGACGGCGATCTATTTCCTGCTGGCGGCGGGTGAACGCTCGCACTGGCATCGCATCGATGCCGTGGAGATCTGGCACTATCACGCCGGTGCACCGCTGACGCTGGAGATCGCCGACGAGAACGGACAGCGCGCGATCACGCTGGGCGCTGACCTCGCGGCGGGGCAACAGCCACAGGGCATCGTGCCGCCGCATGCCTGGCAGGCAGCTGCTACGACTGGCGAGTGGACACTGGTCGGCTGCACGGTGGCGCCAGGGTTTGACTTTGCGACATTCGAGCTGGCGCCGAAGGGCTGGAAGCCGTGATCTTCTCCCTCCCCCAAGCGGTGCAGCTGCGCAGTGGGGAGGGAGAAGAGGGAGCGTCTCTCAGCGCTTCTTAAAAATCATATCTTTCGCCGCGATCAACCCGCCGCCCGCAATCAAAGCCGCGGCCAGCGCGATATTCGCACTCGCCTGCGCGAAGCCGGCAAGAATGAGAAACCCCGTCGACAGCAGCGGCGTCGCATAGGACGCGGCACCGAGCACGCGGATATCGCCGCGTTTCATGCCGATGTCCCATGTGTAGAACGCGGCGCCCACCGGGCCGACGCCGAGCGCGATCACCGACAGCCACTGCAACGCCGTCTCCGGCCAGACCGTGGTTTCGGTGGCAACATGCACGATCGCCGCGAGAATGGCCGTCACGAAACAGAAGCCGGCCACCGCATCCGTCGGCACCGCCTTCAACCGGCGCGACATCACCGAATAGGCCGCCCAGACAAAGGCAGCGCAGAATGCCGCGAACAGGCCGCCCGCATGGCCGGAGGCCGAGGTCAGCGAGACTTTGCCCCACAGTAGCAATACCGTGCCGACCAGACCGAGCAGCGCGCCGACGATGTGATGAGGATAGAGCCGTTCGCCCGGCAGCAGCGACGAGAACAGCACGATCAGCAGCGGCCAGAGATAGTTCAGCAGCCCCGCTTCCGCTGGCGGCGCCAGCCGCAAGGCAACGAAATACAGCGCGTGATAGCCGAACAGACCGCCGACACCGACCGCCCAGGTCAGCGGCGACTGCCTGAGCGCGCGGATCGCATCGGGGCGCCAGATCCAGCTGAGGGCTGCCGCCAATGCACCGATGGCGAAGGTCATGGCGGTAAGCTGAAACGGCGGCATGCGCCCGCTGGCCACCGTCATCACGGACAGCAGCGACCACATCAGGATGGCAGTCAGGCCGATGAGGGTGGCAGTGCGGGAAGTCATATGAACGTCATTGCGAGCGGAGCAAAGCAATCCAGCGAGTAAAGACTGGATTGCTTCGTCGCAAGTGCTCCTCGCAATGACGCGAAGATTTACGCGTGATACTGCCCGCCATTCACCGTCAGCGTCGAGCCGGTGACGAAGCCGGCATCATCCGCCGCGAGGAACAGCACCGCGCGGGCGATTTCCTCGGGCTCGCCGAGGCGGCCGACGGGGATCAGCGGCAGGATGCTCTTCTCCAGCACGTCCTTCGGCACCGCCTGCACCATCTCGGTGTTGATGTAACCGGGGCAGATCACGTTCACCGTGATGCCGAGCTTGGCATTCTCCAGCGCCAGCGCCTTGGTGAAGCCGATATCGCCGGCCTTGGCGGCGGAATAATTGACCTGGCCGAATTGGCCCTTCTGGCCGTTGATCGATGAAATGTTGATGACACGGCCGAATTTGCGCGAGCGCATGCCGTCGATGACGGGCTTGGTCATGTTGAACAGCGAGCCGAGATTGGTGTTGACCACCGCATGCCAGGATTCCGGCGTCATCTTGTGAAACGCACCGTCCTTGGTGATGCCGGCATTGTTGACCAGCACATCCACCGGCCCGAGTTCAGCCTCGACCTTCTTGATGCCGTCGGCACAGGCCTCGAAGGACGACACGTCCCATTTGTAAACGGGGATCCCGGTCTCGCTCTTGAATTTTTCGGCGGCCGCATCATTGCCGGCATAGGTCGCTGCGACATTGTAGCCGGCGTTCTTCAACGCCTTGCTGATGGCTGCGCCGATGCCTCGTGTTCCACCTGTCACCACTGCTACGCGCGCCATGCTGTCCTCCCGAAAATCAATTCTGAAATTATAGTAGCGAGTTAAGCTGGCGCTACGATGAACATCAAGAAAAAACGCCCGACGCAAAGCGCCGGGCGTTTTGATTTGATCGACGATGCAACGTCAATCGCTGTGTGCAGTGCAATCGCGCGCTGAAGTTTTCAGCGCGCGTGCCGCCCTTTTAGTCGCGTGCAACGCACATCGCGATGCCCATGCCGCCGCCGATGCACAGCGTGGCAAGGCCCTTCTTCGAATCACGCTTCTGCATTTCGTGCAGTAGCGTCACGAGGACGCGTGCGCCCGATGCGCCGACCGGGTGACCGATGGCAATCGCGCCGCCATTGACGTTGACCTTCGACGTATCCCAGCCGAGGTCCTTGTTCACCGCACACGCCTGCGCTGCAAAAGCCTCGTTGGCTTCGATCAGGTCGAGATCATTGATCGACCAGCCGGCCTTCTTCAGCGCCGCACGCGACGCCGGGATCGGGCCTGTGCCCATGATCTTCGGATCGACGCCAGCCTGGCCCCACGACACGATGCGCGCGAGCGGGGTGAGGCCTTCCTTGGCCGCCTGCTTGGCGGTCATCAGCACCACGGCGGCGGCGCCGTCATTGATGCCCGACGCCGAACCGGCGGTGACGGTGCCTTCCTTGTCGAAAGCCGGGCGCAGCTTGGCCATGGCTTCGAGCGTGGCGCCATGACGCGGATATTCGTCGGCGTCGACGACGGTATCGCCCTTGCGGCCCTTGATGGTCACCGGGACGATTTCGTCCTTGAACTTGCCGGCCTTCTGCGCAGCTTCCGCCTTCTGCTGCGAAGCGACGGCGAATTCGTCCTGCTGCTGGCGGGTGATCTGGAACTGCTTTGCCACGTTCTCGGCGGTGTTGCCCATGTGATAGCCGTTGAAGGCATCCCACAAACCGTCCTTGATCATGGTGTCGACCAGTTCGGTCGAGCCCATCTTCACGCCGCCGCGCAGATATTGCGCATGCGGGGCCATGCTCATGGATTCCTGGCCGCCGGCGACGACGATGTCAGAGTCACCATTCATCAGCGCCTGATAGCCGAGCGCGACGGTGCGCAGGCCGGAGCCGCACAGCATGTTGACGCCCCAGGCCGAGGTCTCGACCGGAAGGCCGGCGGCGATCGCCGCCTGACGTGCCGGGTTCTGACCCTGCGCCGCAGTGAGGATCTGGCCCATGATGACTTCGGAGACGCGCGCCGGATCGAGCTTCGCGCGCTCGAGCGCGGCCTTGATGGCGACGGCGCCGAGATCATGCGCTGGCGTGGTTGCGAAAGCGCCGTTGAAGCTGCCGACCGGTGTGCGGGCGGCGCTGACGATGACGACATCGTCTGACATGGACATCTCCTGTTGTTGTTTTGAAAGTGGGCCTGTTCGACTTTGACCACGCCATCACGGCTGACGCCGCGTGGCGCGCATCCTCTTAAACCTCGTATCTATGTGTCAATTGGACCTGAGGCCATTTCCGACCGCAGCGCACCAAAATTGGCACCAATGTCGCATTGCATAGCACAATCATGCCGCGATTTTAACCGTGACGCACAAAACGGTAGCCGAGCCAGTTTGAAAGTGCTTTCTTTATTGCATTGCGTTGTTCGACCACCCAATCCGATGGCCTTTTTGGCGCAATGCCGAAAGGTTTCCCGTCCCCGGTAGGTAAGTGAGCCATGGCGAAATCAGATCAACCCACCACCATCAAGAAATACGCGAACCGCCGGCTCTATAATACCGGGACGAGTACATATGTGACCCTGGAAGACCTTGCTTCCATGGTGAAGGACGGTGAGGATTTCCTCGTTTACGACGCCAAGACCGGCGACGACATCACCCGCCAGGTGCTGGCACAGATCATTTTTGAACAGGAAAACAAGGCCGGCCAGAACCTGCTGCCGACCACCTTCCTGCGCCAGCTGATCCGCTTCTATGGCGACAGCATGCAGATGGTGGTGCCGAAATATCTCGAACAGTCGATTGATTCGCTGACGCGGGATCAGGAGAAATTCCGCAAGCAGATGACGAACACGTTCGGCATGACGCCGTTTGCGCCGCTGGAAGAGACCGTTCGCCGCAACATGGAGCTGTTTCAGCAGACCTTCTCCATGTTCAAGCCGTTCGTGCCGCCGCGCCCCGGCGCCGCACCGGAGCCGGAGAAGGCCGCGGAGCCCGCAGCCGGCGGCGACAATATCGACGACCTGCGCAAGCAGATGAAGGACATGCAGGAGCGCCTCGAGCGCATGTCGCACGAGCCGAAGAGCGAGTAACGCTCGTCGCCCGAAATCTTCTCGGAAATCGGAATGCAACGCCGACCGTGGAACACTACGGTCGGCGTTTTCATGTGACGAGCCGAACCGCCATGGCAAAGACCACAACACCACTCCATCTTGACCGGCTGGAAACGCCGATCGGTACCGCACTGCTGGTGACGAATGTGGATGGCTTGCTCTGCGCGCTGGACTGGACGGATTATCAGGAGCGGTTGAATGTCTCGCTGCGCCGCTATCTTGGCGCGGCTCCGCTTGTCGATGCGCCAGCGCCCAAATCGATTCGTCAGGCACTCACGCGCTACTTCGGCGGCGATCTCGATCAGCTCGACACGATCCCCTGCCACATCCCCGGCACGCCGTTTCAGACCAATGTGTGGACGGCGCTGCGCAAGATTCCGGTCGGTACGACGCTCAGCTACGGCACCCTCGCCGCACAGCTTGGCTCACCCGCAGCGATGCGCGCGGTCGGTCACGCCAATGGATCGAATCCCCTCAGCGTGGTCGTCCCCTGCCATCGCCTGATCGGCGCCAATGGCGCGTTGACCGGCTATGGCGGCGGCATCGAACGAAAACGCTGGCTGCTGCGGCATGAGGGAGTGGAGGTGGCGTGACTCAGAGCGTCATGCGAGGAGCGTAGCGACGAAGCAATCCAGCCTTCGCTTGTTGCTTCTGGATTGCTTCGCTGCGCTCGCAATGACGATCTGGATTAAGCCGCCGGCTTCTCAGCCGCTTCGCTATTCGCCAGCAGATGGATCAGCGCCCGCTTGATCGCGGCCTGCCGCGTCGGCGCCGTGATCTGCGCACCGAGCAGATCGGTGACATAGAACACGTCCCGCGCCCGCTCGCCGAAAGTCGCCACATGGGCCGAGGCGATGTTGAGGTTCAGTTTCGAGATCGCCGTGGTGAGCTGATACAGCAGGCCCGGGCGATCCAGCCCTGACACCTCGATCACCGTATAGCGATCCGACCACTGATTGTTGACGATCACCTCCGGCTCGACGGTGAACGCCTTCAATGCCGCCTTCTTCGACGAACTCGACGACGCGCGCTTCGCCACCGTCTCCGGCAGCCGCACCTTGCCTTCCAGCACATCCTCGATCATGTCGCCGATCCGCGTGGCACGACGGCCTTCATCGTCGTCGCGGTCATATTCGCGCGAGATCGCGATCGTATCGAGCGCACGCCCGTCGGTGGTCGTATAGATCTGCGCGTCGACGATATTCGCGCCCGCAGCCGCGCAGGCGCCGGCGATGATCGACAGCAGCCAGGGATGGTCGACCGCAAGGATCGTCAGTTCGGTGACGGCGCGCGCTTCGTCGAAGCCGACATTGATCGCCAGCTTGTGGCCGGCCTGTTCGCTCGCCTGCAGGAAGCGCGCATGGCGGATCTTGCGTTCGAGATCGACCTTCAGCCAGTAGGCCGGGTAGTGCCGCGAAATATAGGCATTGAGCTGCGTCTCCGGCCATTCGGTGAAAGCCCGGCGGAATTCCGCCTGCGCCCCGGCGATGCGCTGCGCGCGGTTCACTTCGGAGAAGCCGCCGGTCAGCACCGGCTCGGCCTCGTAATACAGCGTGCGCAGGAGCTGCGCCTTCCAGCCGTTCCACACGCCCGGGCCGACGCCGCGAATGTCCGCGGTGGTCAGGATCGTCAGCAGCTTCATCTGCTCCACCGACTGCACGACCGCGGCAAAATTCTCGATGGTCTTGGTGTCCGACAGGTCGCGCGACTGCGCCACCGTGGACATGGTCAGATGCTCCTCGATCAACCAGGCGACCAGATCGGTGTCGCCGGCATTGAAGCCGAGCCGCGGGCACAATCGTCGCGCCACCTTGGCGCCGGCCGTGGAGTGATCCTCCGGCCGCCCCTTGGCGATGTCGTGCAGCAGCACGGTGATATAGATCACCGCGCGATGCTCCGGCCGGATCTTGCGCATCAGGTCGGAGGCGAGCGTGAACTCGTCGTTGCCGCCGCGCTCGATCTCCTGAAGGATGCCGATGCAGCGGATCAGATGCTCATCCACCGTATAGTGGTGATACATGTTGAACTGCATCATCGAGACGATGCGCCCGAAGGCACGGATGAAGTGGCCCAGCACCCCGGTCTCGTTCATCCGCCGCAGCACGATCTCGGCATTGTCCGAGGTCAGGATCTCCATGAAGATCTTGTTGGCTTCGGGATTCTCGCGCACGGCCGGCGTGATCAGCCGCAGCGAGCGCGTCGCTGCCCGCATCGCATCCGGATGGAAGGCCAGACTGTGCTTCTGCGCGAAACGGAAGATCCGGATCAGATTGACGGGGTCTTCCTTGAAAACATCGGGCGCCGCCAGATTGATGCGGTTGTTGTCGATGATGAATGAGTCACTGCCCGGCACGCGGCGGCGCTTCGTCTCCGGCCGCAGCTTGGCCATCATGCGCGTCAGCGCCGGTGCCGGCTTGGCCTGCTGGTCCTCCAGCTTCGCGCACAGGATCGCGGTGAGGTCACCGACTTCCTTCGCGATCAGGAAGTAGTGCTTCATGAAGCGCTCGACATCCTGCATGCCGGGATGCGAGGTATAGCCGAGCCGCACCGCGATCTCGCGCTGCAGGTCGAAGGACAGCCGCTCTTCCGGCCGCTTGGTCAGGAAGTGGATGTTGCAGCGGACCGACCACAGGAAATCTTCGCAGCGCTTGAAGGTGCGATATTCCTGCGCATCGAACACGCCGCGCGCCACCAGCTCCTTGCTGTCGCGCACGCGATAGACGTATTTCGCGATCCAGAACACCGTATGGAGATCGCGCAGCCCGCCTTTGCCGTCCTTGACGTTCGGCTCGACCAGATAACGCGATTGGCCGCCGCGGCGATGCCGCTCCTCACGCTCCGCGAGTTTTGCGCTGACGAATTCGGCAGCCGTGCCCTGCACCACTTCCGCGTCAAAACGCGTGACGAGCTCTTCATAGAGCGCCTTGTCGCCGGCGAGAAAACGCGTTTCGAGAATGGCGGTGCGGATGGTCATGTCGCCGCGCGCCTGGCGGATCGACTCGTCCACCGAGCGCGTGGCGTGGCCGACCTTCAGCCCCATGTCCCACAGGCAATAGAGAATGACCTCGGCGACCTGCTCGCCCCAGGCGGTCTGCTTGTAGGGCAGGATGAATAGCAGATCGATGTCGGACTCCGGCGCCATCAGGCCGCGGCCATAGCCGCCGGTGGAGACGACCGACATGCGTTCGCCGCTCGACGGCAGCGGCGCGTGATAGAGGTGCTTGATCGCCGCATTGAACAGCAGGCGGATGATGTCGTCCTGCACATCGCAGAGCCGCTCGGCGCAGCGCCGGCCGTGCCGGTCCTTGAGCAGCACCGCCTCGGCCGCCTCGCGCGCGGTCATCAGTTCGGCCTTGAGCAGCTTCGCCAGTGCAGCGCGAAAAAGGTCGTTCTTGCCGCGATGCTCCGCGGCGAGCGCATCGATCTCGGCGGCGATCCGCACGGTATCGAATTCGACTTCGGGGGCCGTCTCGGCCTTCAGCACAGCACTATCCATAGGCATCCCGGATATCGGACGGCGCGAGCGCTGTCACGGTCATTGTCATCCAACAGTTAGTTCATGCTGTCATTTGCGCAATCAGAGAAACGACATCCTCAAAGCGAGCATCTGAACGCACGATATCTTCTCGTTGACGAAAACGTATAAGCAATTGAAATTAAACAAGGTTTTTGCATCGCAACGCGGTGCCATCCAGCCGCTCCCGCGCGCCGGATGGTTGTTGCTGGTGCGCAGAAACGAATGTCATTCCAGGGGAGATTCGAATGTTCAGCCTATCACGGCGCGCTGTCGCCGGTCTGATCGCCGGCGCGGCCCTGCTGCCCGCCACCGCCTTCGCCGCCGATCCGCTCAAGGAAATACGGCTCGACTGGGCGACCTATAATCCGGTCTCCATCATCCTCAAGCAGAACGGCCTCCTGGAAAAGGAATTCGCCAAGGACGGCATCAAGATCACCTGGGTGCAGTCGGCCGGCTCCAACAAGGCGCTCGAATTCCTCAATGCCGGTTCCATCGATTTCGGCTCGACCGCCGGCTCCGCTGCGCTGGTCGCGAAGATCAACGGCAATCCGATCAAGTCGGTTTATGTCTATTCGCGGCCGGAATGGACCGCGCTGGTGACAACGAAGGATTCAAAGATCGCCTCCGTCGCCGATCTCAAGGGCAAGCGCGTCGCCGTGACCCGCGGCACCGATCCGCACATCTTCCTGGTCCGGGCGCTGCTCGACGCCAAGCTGACCGACAAGGACATCACCCCGGTGCTGTTGCAGCATGCGGACGGCAAGGCCGCGCTGATCCGTGGCGATGTCGATGCATGGGCCGGCCTCGATCCGATGATGGCGCAGGCCGAAGTCGAGGACGGCGCAAAGCTGTTCTTCCGCAAGGCTGAGGCCAACACCTGGGGCATCCTGAATGTCCGCGAACAGTTTTTGAAGGACTATCCGGATGCCGCGCGCCGCGTGCTCGCCGTCTATGAGGATGCGCGAAAATATTCGCTGGAGAATTATCCGGAGCTGAAGAAGGCCTTTATCGGCGTCACCAAGCTCCCCGAGGCCGTGGTCGACAAGCAGCTGAAGGAGCGCACCGAACTCACCCACAGCCGCATCGGCGCGCCGCAACGCGAGTCGATCCTCGCCGCAGGCCTCGCTCTGCAGCAGGCTGGCGTGATCGACGCCAAGGTCGATGTGAAGGCGACGGTGGATGCTTTGATCGATGATCAGATCCCGCTGCCGAAGAGCTAGCTCCCTGTCATCCCCGCGAAAGCGGGGATCCATAACCTCCGACGCCGTGAATGAGACTCGATCTCGACCACGGCGTTTTGACTATCTCTCCAGCGTGTATGGATCCCGGCGTTCGCCGGGATGACAGGGAGAGGTTTGCAAACCAAACTCCGCGAGACGCCGCCGCCCATGACCATGACGCTGGAAACACCCGCCATTGAACGCGCCGAGCTGGGCAATCAGCGCGCGCCCGACCGCCGCTGGCAGCGCCTCGCCCGTCCCCTGCTCGGCATCGTCGTCCCCGTGACCCTCGCACTCGCCTGGGAAGCCGCGGTCTGGGCCGGCTGGTCAAACGGTCGCCTCGTGCCCCCGCCATCGCGCGTCATCGCCACCATCACCGAACTCGCGCAAAGCGGCGAGCTCGCAAAACATGTCACCACCACGCTGATCCGCGTCGCCGCCGGCTTCGGCTTCGGCGTCATTGCCGGCACGCTGCTCGGCGCCATCTCCGGCTATTGGGGCATCGCACGCCGCCTGCTCGATCCCTCGATTCAGGCGCTGCGCGCCATTCCCTCCATTGCCTGGGTGCCGCTGTTCATCCTCTGGCTCGGCATTTTTGAAACATCCAAAGTCGCACTGATTGCGGTCGGCGTGTTCTTTCCGGTCTATCTCGGCGTGATGGGCGCGATCCTCTCAGTCGATCGCAAGATCGTCGAGGTCGGCCGCACCTTCCGCCTGTCCGGCCCCGCCATGATCCGCCGCATCCTGCTGCCCGCAGTGCTGCCGGCCTATGTGGTGGCGCTGCGCGTCGGCCTCGGGCTCGGCTGGATGTTCGTGGTCGCCGCTGAATTCATGGGCGCCTCCGAAGGGCTCGGCTATCTCCTGATCGACGGTCAGCAACTCGGCAAGCCCGCCCAGATACTCGCTGCCATCACCATCTTCGCGCTGCTCGGCAAGACCACCGACTGGCTGATCGAGCGCCTCACCGCGCCGTTGCTGCGCTGGCAGGATGCATTCCGTCCGGGCGGAGAGACCTGATGCTCACCCTCGATCATGTCGGCAAGACCTATCCCAACGGCGTCCATGCGCTGGAGCGTTTCAATGCGCGCATCCCGCAGGGCGAGATCATCGCCATCATCGGCGGCTCCGGCTGCGGCAAGTCCACCTTGCTGCGTGCCGTCGCCGGGCTCGACCGCGCCTCCAACGGCACGATCCGCATCGACGACATCGATATCACCGCGCCGCATGAGAAGATCGGCATCATCTTCCAGGAGCCGCGGCTGCTGCCCTGGCTCAATGTCGCCGACAATATAGGCTTCGGCCTCGCCGATCTTCCCGCAGCAGAGCGCCGCGAAAAGGTGGCGCAGGCGCTGGCCCGCGTCGGCCTCTCCGACAAGGCCAAAGCATGGCCGCGCGAACTCTCCGGCGGACAGGCGCAGCGCGTCGCCATCGCACGGGCGCTGGTGCCGCAGCCAGAAGTGCTGCTGCTCGACGAGCCTTTCTCCGCCCTCGATGCCTTCACGCGCCGCGATCTGCAGGATCATCTGCTCGATCTCTGGGCCGATACGCGACCGACGCTGATCCTCGTCACCCATGACGTGGATGAAGCCGTGGTGCTGGCCGATCGCGTGCTGGTGATGCGACCGCGGCCCGGGCGTTTGTTTGCCGAGATCGATGTCGGCCTTGCCCGCCCGCGTGATCGCGCGTCGCCGCTGTTCGATGCGGTGAAGAAACGCGTGCTCACCGCGCTCGACCGTTCGCTCGATCGCGACGTGCCGGATCACGCACCGGCCGAGGCCGTCGGCGCCTGGTGGTGACATTGCCGCGCCGCGCGACTAGAAGCTGCAACTAACAAATCTCAGGGAGAACCATCATGGACGCCGCCACGCTCCGCGCCACACAGGCACCGATCAAGGAACGCTACAAGACCGATCCGCAAGCTGCCTTCATCACGCTGAAGGCCAAGGGCTCCATCGACAATGACGGCATCGCATGCAAGGTCGAAACCGGCCGGCAGATCGCGGCCGCCGGCCTGCATCCGGCCACCGGCGGTTCCGGTCTCGAACTCTGCTCCGGCGACATGCTGCTGGAAGCGCTGGTCGCCTGTGCCGGCGTCACGCTGAAATCCGTCGCCACCGCCGTCGAGATTCCGTTGAAGTCCGGCAATGTGGTCGCCGAGGGCGATCTCGATTTCCGCGGCACGCTCGGCGTCGACAAGGAAGCCCCGGTCGGCTTCGCCGAAATCCGCCTGCGCTTCGACCTCGATACCGACGCGCCACAGGATAAGCTCGATCTCCTGCTCAAGCTCACCGAACGCTATTGCGTCGTCTATCAGACCATCAAGAACGGCCCGAAGGTGTCGGTGGCGCTAAACAGGATCTGACAACCCTGCTTTGTCCTGGCCGGGCTTGTCCCGGCCAACCACGTCTGGTTACACCACATGACGTGGATACCCGGCTGCCGGGCATGACAAAGAAGAACAAGAAATGTCACCCGACGTCGCCTTCATCGCCGTTCTGATTTTGCGCATGGCGATCACCGCCGCCTTCGTGATCTCCGCCTCCATCATCACCGAACGGTCCGGCCCAGCGATCGGCGCCCTGGTGGCGACGCTGCCGATCTCGGCGGGCCCGTCCTATGTCTTTCTCGCGATGGATCACGACGCGGCCTTCATCGCGCAGGGCGCGCTGGCGAGCCTGCCGATCAATGCGGCGACCATGTTTCTCGGTCTCACCTACATCTTCCTCGCGCAGCGCAACAATGTCGTGCTAAGCCTTGGCGCGGCGATCATCGTATGGCTCGTTCTCGCTTACATCGTGCAGCTGATCGACTGGACGCTGCTCGGCGGCATCGCCGTCAATGTCGTCACCTTCGCGATCTGCCTGCCGCTGATGGCGCGTTTCCGCCACGCGAAGATGCCTGTCATCACCCGCCGCTGGTACGACATCCCGCTGCGCGCCGCCCTTGTCGCCACGCTGGTCGGCGCCGTCGTCACGCTCTCCGCCACCATCGGCCCGACCGGCAGCGGCATGCTGGCGCTCTATCCGATCGTCTTCACCAGCCTGATGCTGATCCTGCATCCACGCATCGGCGGCCCGCCGACCGCCGCGGTGATCGCCAATGGCGGCTGGGGCCTGATGGGCTTTGGCATCGCCGTCGCCGCGATGCATGTGCTGGCACTGCGCGGCAGCTCGGTGATTGCGCTCGGCGCCGCACTGCTGATCTGCATGGCGTGGAATCTCGGCCTGTGGGGATGGGGCCGGCGGAAGGCGCGGTATGTTTAGTCTGTGCCGTAGGGCGGATTAGCGCAGCGTAATCCGCCGCAGAGTTTCAACTATGAACTCGGCCGGCGGATTACGGCTTCGCCGCATCCGCCCTACGGCCGAGCTTATCCCTTCGGCAGCTTCGCCTTCAACGCATACAATGCATCCAGCGCCTCGCGCGGCGACATCTCGTCCGGATGCAGCGCCTTCACCGCTTCTAACAACAGATCCGCCTCACTCGGTTGCCGTTCTTCTTCCGGCGCGCGCGAGGTGATGGCGAACAGCGGCAGGTCATCGACCAGCACTTTCGCGCCCTGCCCACGGTCCTGTGCTTCCAGCTTCGCCAGCACTGCCTTCGCCCGCGTGATCACCGCCGGTGGCAGGCCCGCAAGCTTGGCGACCTGGATGCCATAGGAGCGATCCGCCGAGCCCGGCAGCACCTCGTGCAGGAACACGACATCGCCATGCCATTCCTTCACCCGCACCGTGGCATTGAACAGCCGCGGCAGTTTTGCGGAGAGCTGCGTGAGTTCGTGATAGTGTGTCGCAAACAGCGATCGGCAGCGATTGCTCTCATGCAGATGCTCGATCGCCGCCCAGGCGATGGACAGACCGTCGAAAGTCGCCGTGCCGCGGCCGATCTCGTCGAGGATCACCAGCGCACGCTCGGTGGCCTGATTGAGGATGACGGCGGTCTCCACCATCTCGACCATGAAGGTCGAGCGCCCGCGCGCGAGATCATCCGCCGCGCCGACGCGTGAGAACAGGCGATCGACGATGCCAATGCGGGCGCGCGAGGCCGGCACGAAACTGCCGATCTGCGCCAGCAGCGCAATCAGCGCGTTCTGGCGCAGGAAGGTCGATTTACCGGCCATGTTCGGACCGGTGATCAGCCAGATCTGGCCCGACTTCTGGCCCGGCGCCGGCGAGAGATCGCTGGCATTGGCCACGAAAGACTCGCCATTGCGGCGCAGCGCCTGCTCGACCACCGGATGCCGACCGCCTTCGATGGCGAACAGCAAAGATTCATCGACTTCCGGGCGGACATAGTTGTCGTCCACCGCGAGCTTCGCCAGCGCCGTTGCGACATCAAGCTGCGCGAAGGCATGCGACGCCGCATAGAGATCGTCGGAATCCTCCGCGACCATGGTCGCCAGCCGCTCAAAAATCTCCAGCTCCAGTCCGAGCGCACGGTCGCCGGCATTGGCGATCTTGGCCTCGATCTCGCCGAGTTCGGAGGTGGTGAAACGCACCTGCCCGGCCAGCGTCTGGCGATGGATGAAGGTCGCATTCAGCGGCGCCTGCATCAGCTTGTCGCCATGCTGCGCGGTGACCTCGACGAAATAGCCGAGCACATTGTTGTGCCGGATCTTCAACGCCTTGACGCCGGTGTCCTCGGCATAGCGCGCCTGCATGGAGGCGACCACCAGCCGCGACGCGTCACGCAGATTGCGCGTCTCATCGAGCACGGGCTCAAAACCCTCGCGCACGAAACCGCCATCGCGCTTCATCAGCGGCAGATCGTCATCGAGCGCGCGGGCGAAGGTCGCCGCCAGTTCGCGCGACGGGCGGCGCAGGCCGGCCATCGCCGCGGCAATTTCAGTCGGTACGTTTTCGACGGCGTTCAGTCGATCCAGCACCTGATCCGCCGCCATTACACCATCGCGGATACAGACGAGATCGCGCGGACCGCCGCGGCCGACCAGCAGCCGCGCCAGCGCGCGCGACATGTCCGGCGCGACTTTTAGCGCCGAGCGCAGGTCGTCGCGCAGGCCGCTATCGGCGACGAAAGCCGCGACCGCATCATGGCGCCGCGCAATGCCGGCCGCATCGGTCAGCGGCGCCGCAAGCCGTTGCGCCAGCAGGCGCGAGCCGGCCGCCGTCACCGTGCAGTCGATCGCATCCAGCAGTGAGCCGCGGCGTTCGCCGCCAAGCGTCCGCGTCAGTTCGAGATTGGCACGGGTCGCCGGATCGATCGCCATGGTGGTGCCGACCGCCTCGCGGGTCGGCGGCGACAGCGGGATGCGCTTGCCGATCTGGGTGCGTTCCACATAGGTGACGCAGGCGGCAGCAGCAGTGGCCTCCAGCCGCGACATCGCGCTGAGGCCGTCCATGGTGGCGACGGCGAAATAGTCGCACAGGCGGCGTTCGGCGGTGGCGCCATCGAACACGTCGCGGGTCAGCGGCGTGACCGCGGAGAGTTCGCGCAACAGCTGGCTGAGATCGGGATCGCTGTAGAGCGCATCCGTCACGATCACTTCATTGGGATTGATGCGCGCCAGCGTCGCGCCGAGTTCGCCCGTCGCGCATTCGGTAACGATGAATTCGGCGGTCGAGATATCGATCCAGGCGAGGCTGATTCGGTCGCCGCCTTTCGCCCGCGCAATCGCCATCAGGTAATTGTTGGCGCGCGCATCGAGCAGGTTGTCTTCCGTCAGTGTGCCCGGCGTCACCACGCGGACGACGTCACGGCGGACCACGCTCTTGCTGCCGCGCTTCTTCGCTTCCGCCGGATCCTCCATCTGCTCGCAGACAGCGACGCGGATGCCGAGTGCGATCAGGCGGTGCAGATATTCGTCGGCGCGCACCACCGGCACGCCGCACATGGGGATATCCATGCCCTGATGCTTGCCGCGCTTGGTCAGCACGATGCCGAGCGAGCGCGAGGCCAGTTCCGCATCCTCGAAGAAGATCTCGTAGAAATCGCCCATCCGGTAGAACAGCAGCAGGCCCGGATTGGCGGCCTTGATCTCGAGATATTGCTGCATCATCGGCGACACCTTGGTGTCGTCGGTGGCGGGCGCGGGCTGTTCCGGGGCGGTAATGGCTTGCTGGATCGTCATGGCGGCGGACGCTAGCAAATTTCACCGACCCGATCCTACGCGCCGGGCCGCGAAACACCATGTTTTCCCCACCGCAGCGCCCGGTTGACAAGTCAACCGCCCCCGCTTATCCGAGAAGCTGGGTGTGACAATCCACGCGTCAGCCATGATTTGACCGGGTCGGTGGGCCTTCCTACAAACCACCGCGACAATCCGGCAAATGCGCGGATGCAGCCCAGGAGGAAGATGATGAGCGATGTGTTTATTTGCGACGCCGTGCGCACCCCGATCGGCCGTTTTGGCGGCTCGCTCGCGAAAGTCCGCGCCGACGACCTCGCTGCCGCTCCGATCAAGGCGCTGAAAGAGCGCAATCCGAACGTCAAATGGGAAGAAATCGACGAGGTTTTCTTTGGCTGCGCCAACCAGGCCGGTGAAGACAACCGCAACGTCGCCCGCATGGCCGCCCTGCTCGCCGGCCTGCCGGAAAGCGTTCCCGGCCAGACCCTCAACCGCCTCTGCGCCTCCGGCCTGGATGCCGTCGGCGCCGGTGCCCGCGCCATCCGCGCCGGCGAAATCGATTTCGCGATCGCCGGCGGTGTCGAATCCATGACCCGCGCGCCCTTCGTGCAGGGCAAGGCGCAGGAAGCCTTCTCCCGCCAGTCGGAAATCTTTGACACCACGATTGGCTGGCGCTTCATCAACCCGCTGATGAAGGCGCAGTACGGCGTCGACGCGATGCCGGAAACCGGCGAGAATGTCGCGCAGGATTTCCAGATTTCCCGCGCCGACCAGGACGCTTTCGCGATCAACTCGCAGCAGCGCGCCGGCAAGGCGATCGCTTCCGGCTACTTCGCCGAGGAAATCATCGCGGTGCAGGCGCCGGGCGGCAAGGCCGGCCCGATCAGCGTGGACAAGGACGAGCATCCGCGCCCGGAAACCACGCTGGAAGGCCTCGGCAAGCTGAAGCCGATCGTGCGCAAGGACGGCACCGTGACCGCCGGCAACGCCTCGGGCGTCAATGACGGCGCCGCCGCCATGATCCTCGCCTCGGCCGCCGCGGTGAAGAAGTATGGCCTCACCCCCCGCGCCCGCATTCTCGGTCTCGCTTCGGCGGGTGTTGCGCCGCGCATCATGGGTATCGGCCCGGTTCCGGCGACGCAAAAACTGATGGAGCGCCTCGGCCTCAAGATCAGCGATTTCGATCTCATCGAGCTGAACGAAGCCTTCGCCTCGCAGGGCATCGCGGTGCTGCGCCAGCTCGGCGTCAAGGAAGATGCTGACTTCGTGAATCCGCATGGCGGCGCGATCGCGCTCGGCCATCCGCTCGGCATGAGCGGCGCCCGCCTCGCGCTGACCGCGGTGCACGGCATGGAGAAGCGCGGCGGCAAGCTCGCGCTGGCCACCATGTGCGTCGGCGTCGGCCAGGGCGTCGCCATGGCGATCGAGAAGCTGAACTAAGAACGACCACGTCCAAGAATGCCGCCGCGGTCCCCGCGGCGGCCCCAAGGGGAAACGAGCATGACGCTAATCTATCCCGTCGAGAGCAATGCGGCGCACGCGCCGCGCCTCTCACCCGGCTACAAGTCGACCATCAAGCGCGCGCCGCAGAAGCAGCGCATCCTGATGCCGCATACGCTGTCGGAACTGACCGGCCCGGTCTACGGCCACGAAACCGTGCGCCCCGGCGATCATGACCTCACCACCATGCATGCCGGCGAGCCGCTCGGCGAACGCATCATCGTGCATGGCACCGTGATGGATGAGGACGGCCGCGGCGTGCCGAACACGCTGGTCGAACTCTGGCAGGCCAATGCCTGCGGCCGCTACGTGCATGTCTGGGACCAGCACCCCGCCCCGCTCGATCCGAATTTCACCGGTGCCGGCCGCGCCGTCACCGACGCGCAGGGCAATTACAAGTTCGTCACCATCAAGCCCGGCGCCTATCCGTGGGGCAATCACCACAATGCGTGGCGCCCTGCCCATATCCATTTCTCGGTGTTCGGCCATTCCTTCGTCTCGCGCCTCGTGACGCAGATGTATTTCCCGAACGATCCGCTGTTCGCCTACGACCCGATCTTCAATTCGGTGACAGACGAAAAGGCGCGCCTGCGCATGGTGTCGGAGTTCGATCTCGACGTCACCGAGCCCGGCTGGGCGCTGGCCTATCGCTTCAACATCGTCCTGCGCGGCCGCAACGCGACGCCGACGGAGAATCACTGATGCCTGGAATTACCCCGTCGCAGACCGTCGGCCCGTTCTACGCCTATGGTCTGACGCCGAACGGCAAATATGCCTGGAACGACGCCTTCACCAACAACCTGCTGACGCCCGACGTCACCGGCGACAAGATCCGCATCGAAGGCGTGATCTATGACGGCGACGGCAAGGTCGTGCCCGATGCCGTGCTGGAAATCTGGCAGGCCGACGCGCAAGGCCGTTTTGCCGATCCGCAGGATTCGCGCGGCATTCCGAATTCGAGCTGGCGTGGTTTCGGCCGCTCGGGCACGACGGATGCGGGTGAGTATTCGTTCGACACGATCAAGCCCGGCGCCGTTCCCGGCATCGATGGGAAGGATCAGGCGCCGCATATCGTGATGGCGGTGTTCGGCCGCGGCATGACCATGCAGTCGATGACGCGCATCTATTTCGACGATGAGGCGGCGACGGCAAGTGATGCTGTCATGCAGCTAGTGCCGGCGGACCGCCGCGCGACGCTGATTGCGAAGAAGACGGCTGCGGGTGTGTATCGGTTCGATATCCACCTGCAGGGGGACAACGAGACGGTGTTCTTCGACGTGTGATCTTTCTTCTCCCTCCCCGGAGCGCAGCGACTGGGGAGGGTGGATCGAAGCAAGCGTTCAGCGAGCTTCGAGACGGGTGGGGTGCTCCCCCAAACTCCGTCCTACCGTGGGGAGAGACCCCACCCGGCGCTACGCGCCACCCTCCCCATTCGCTTCGCTCCGGGGAGGGAAACCATCAGCGCCTGCGTCTATATCACTCCATCACCGCCGGATGCTCATCCCCGCCCGGCTTCGCCGCCTGTGCCCTGAGCTGTGCCTTCGACGAGCCAATAATCAACGCCATCGGGATCGCCAGCAGCGTCACCAGCATGATCAGCTGATAGTCCAGCCCGAAGGCGATGATCGTTGCCTGCAATGTCACGATGGCATCCATCATCGCGCGGCCGCTGTCCGTCGCCATGTTGATGATGCCGGTCACATTCGGCATCTGCAGCGCATTGTTGAACGGCGTCACATGCTCGGCCAGCACCGCATGCGCCATCCGCGTGCCCGAGGTCAGGTTCGCGATCACGATGGAAATGCCCACCGAGCTCGCCACGTTGCGCAGCAGCGTCAGCATCGCCGTGCCGTCGGTGCGCAGATGATTGGGCAGCGTCAGGAACGCGACTGTCGACAGCGGCACGAAGACCAGCCCAAGCCCGAATCCCTGCGCCACATTGACGATGACGAATTCCGTCACGCCGGTCTGATCGGTCCATTTCGAGGTGAAATACATCGACGCGGCAAGCAGCGTCATGCCGGACATGATCAGCGTCCGCGCCTCGATATATTTCATCATGCGGCCGACCAGCATCATCGCCACGAAGGTGCCAGAGCCGCGCGTCGCCAGCAGCAGGCCCGCGGTCAGGATCGGATAGCCGATCACATTCTGCAGAAACGGCGATGACAGCGACATGGTCGAATAGAGCACGAGGCCCATCACGCACATGAAGATGCAGCCGCCGACAAAGTTCTTGTCCTTGAAGATGGCGAACTGGATGAACGGCCTGGACGTCGTGAAGGAATGCGCGAAGAAATAATAGAAGCCGATCACCGCAATGATCGCCTCGATGATGATTTCGTTCGACTCCAGCCAGCCGAGCTGTTCGCCGCGATCGAGCGCGAGTTGCATCGAGCCGATACCGATGGCGAGCGCGAGGAAGCCGAACCAGTCGAACTTCATCTTCAGGTTCAGCTCGGTCTCGTCCATGAACACCATCAGCCCCGCCACGGTGACGATGCCGAACGGCAGATTGACGAAGAACACCCAGTGCCAGGAATAGGTCTCGGTGAGCCAGGCGCCGAGCGACGGTCCCATGATCGGGCCGAGCATCACGCCCATGCCCCAGATCGACATCGCCTTGGCGCGCTCATGCAGCGCATACATGTCGAGCATCACCGTCTGCGACAGCGGCACCAGCGCCGCACCGAACACGCCCTGCAGCAGGCGGAAGCCGACCATCTGGCTGATGTCCTGCGCCAGACCGCACAGCACCGAGGCGACGGTGAAGCCCGCGGCGCAGACGATGAACACCTTCTTGCGGCCGAAGCGATTGGCGATGAAGCCAACCGGCGCCGTCATGATCGCGGCCGCGACAATATAGGAAGTCAGCACCCAGTTGACCTGATCCTGCGAGGCCGACAGCGAACCCTGCATGTAAGGCAGCGCCACATTGGCGATCGTGGTGTCGAGCGCCTGCATGATGGTCGCGGTCATGGCGCACACCGTCACCATAGTGCGACGCATGCCCGGAACCGCGCTGGGTGTTGCCGCCGTGCTCATGAGATCAGTCCTGAGCTGCCGCTTGACTTGCCTTGGCCGACGACGCGCCGAACAGGCCCGCCAGCGTGCGGCGGTGCTCGGTATCGATGGTGGTGTAGGTGCTCATGCCGGCCTTGAGCTTCTTCACCGCCGCATCGTTGTAATCGAGATAGATGCGGACGGGTACGCGCTGCACGACTTTCACGAAATTGCCGGTGGCGTTCTGCGGCGGCAGGATCGCGAATTGCGCGCCGGTGCCGGGGCTCAACGAGCCGACGGTGCCGTGGAAGGCATGGTTCGGAAATGCATCGACCTCGATATCGACCTTCTGTCCGACGGTCACATAGGTGAGGTCCGACTCTTTCATGTTCGCATCGACCCACGGCCTGTTATCGTCGATCACCGTCAGGATCGGCGTGCCGGCCATCGCATAGCGGCCGAGCTGGATATTATCGACCTGCGTCGCGACGCCGGCGATCGGCGCCTTCAGCACGGTGTGATCGAGATTGCGCTGCGCCTGATCGAGCGTCGACTGCGCCTGCGCATAGGGCGGGAATTGCTCCAGCGGCAGTTCGGGATTACCGAGCAGCTGCGTCTTCGAATTCGAGAGTTGCTGCTTCAGCAATTCGAGCTGCGCCCGCGCGGTGACGAGCTGCGTCGCCGCATTGTCGAGATCCAGCTGCGAGCCGAAATTGCTCTTCACCAGCGTGGATTTACGCTCGACATCACGCTGCTTGAGATCGACGCCCTGCTGCGCCAGATCCTGCATCTGGCCGTAGATCTTCACATTGGCGACGAGATTGTCATAGGTCGTCTTCGCCTGCGCCAGCTTGGCTTTGGCCTCGTCCAGCGCGAGTCGGAACGGCACCGGATCGATTTCGAAGAGCGTGTCGCCCTGGTTGACGTGCTGGCCTTCACGCACCACCACCTTCTCGACCTTGCCGGAAATATCCGGGGTGATCAGCACCTTCTGTGCGCCGACGTAAGCATCGTCAGTGCCGACATAGCGACCGCCGGAGAGATAGAAGGCGAAGCCGCCGACAAGCACGACGGCCGGCAGCACGATCAGCAGCAACGGGCGACGATAGCGCGTGAGGAGACCCTTCATGCCCCGGCGCTGTCTGGTTGCGCCCTCGCCTCCACCGTCGGAGGCTTCCTTCTCGGGAAATTTCAATACGGGCTCAGCCATAAGCTTGTTCCTTGGTCTTGACCGTCGCGGGGTTCAGCGCAACGCGGATGTTGTCTTTGATGGTTTCGAGATGATCGACGAGCTGGTGCATCTCGGCCTCGCTCACGCCGGCGAATGCGACCTGCATCAGATCGGCCCGCAGCACCGCCAGCTTCGCCATCAGCGGGCGCGCAGCCTCGGTGAGATAGAGCCGCTTGATGCGGCGGTCGGTGTCGTCATTGCGGCGTTCGATCAGCCCGCTGTCGCACAACTTGTCGATCAGCCGGGTCAGGCTGATCGGCGCCATCTCCATGGCGTCGGCAAGTTCGGTCTGTTTCTGCCCCTCATTGCGCTCGACCTTGGCCAGCACCGCCCATTGGGCGCGGGTCATGCCGAGATGGCGCGCTTCCTTGTCGGCCAGCTGCCGCAACATGCGCTGGGTCTCGAACAGGGCGGACAGGAAATCGGTGCCAGTATCAGGCTGGGGCGACATCGGGCGTGCTCCTTAAGCTGGCATAAAATAAGCTAGCTTATCTTTTCGACCACCCTGTGCTAAAGTGTCGCAGCCATGCGCAAGGCGCATAAGTCAGCATTTCCAAAGTCTTCCTGGGGAGCTTTGCTCGGCCGCCATGGGCGAACGGCTCGGGAGCGACTACATTGCGGACAATGAACGCGCCAAAACCCACATTCCCTGCCCCGGACCATGACCACGACCGCTGCACCGCGGACGCGATGCATCATGCCGAGCAGGTGTGCGCCAAGCGCGCCCAGAAGCTGACCCCGATCCGTCGCCAGGTGTTCGAGGCGCTGCTCGCGAGCCACCGGCCGCTCGGCGCCTATGAGATCATCGAGGAACTGGCCAAGACCGTCTCGCGACCGGCGCCGATCACGATCTACCGCGCGCTCGATTTCCTGATGGCCAACGATCTCGTGCACCGCATCGAGAGCCGCAACGCGTTTCTCGCCTGCGTCCATGATCACGGCACCACATCGATGGTCGCCTTCCTGATCTGCGACAAGTGCGGATCGGTCGGCGAAGTGCCTGCCGCGCAGGTGGCGCAGAGCCTCAATGACGCCGCGCGCTTGACAGGCTTCACGCCGAAGCTGTCTGTTGTGGAGATCACGGGTACCTGCGCTCACTGCCAGCACTGAGCCGCATAAAACAACACGGCGCCAAGCCGGCTTGAGGCGATATGTCAGCAGAGTCCAGTCCCATCTCGCCCGGCGGTCGCCCGCTGACCGTCGGCGCCATCGCTCTCGTGCTGATGCTGTGCCTCACCTGGGGCTTCAACCAGATCGCCATCAAGCTCGTGCTGCGCGAGATCCCGCCCTACACGCAGGCCGCGCTGCGCTCCGCCGGCGGCATGCTGATGATCCTCACCATCGCCTGGTTTCGCGGCGTCAAGCTGTTCGAGCGCGACGGTACGCTCAAGGCCGGCCTGTTCATCGGCACGATCTTCGGCGTCGAATTCCTGGTGATTTTTCACGGGCTCGAACTGACCACCGCGAGCCGCGCCGTGGTCTTCCTCTATACGATGCCGTTCTTCGTGGCCTTTGGCGCCTATCAGCTTCTCGGTGAACGGCTTCGCCCCGTGCAATGGGCCGGTCTCGCGGTGAGCTTTGCCGGCGTCGCGGTCGCCATCGGCGTTCCTCAGCCCAACGTCACCGCGAGCGTGTTGTTCGGCGACCTCCTGATGATTCTCGGCGCGGCCATGTGGGCAGCGACGACGCTGGTGGTAAAGCGAACCCGGCTGATTCATGCGTCGCCGGAAAAGGCGCTGGGATATCAGGTCGGTCTGTCCATTCCGATCCTCAGCATCGGCGCACTGGTCGCAGGCGAACGGATGCCGACGGTTCCCGGCGCCCTCAGCATCTCGCTGCTGTCATTTCAGGCCTTGTGGGTGGTCGGACTTACCTTCTTGCTCTGGTTCAGTCTGATCAGGACCTACTCCGCCAGCAAATTGGCGGCCTTCACCTTCATCACCCCGCTCTTCGGCGTCGTCGGAGGCTATTTGATCCTGGGAGATCAACTCACCCCCGCCTTCGGGCTGGCTGCGCTTCTGGTCATCGCCGGGTTGGTTCTCGTTAACCGACCGGCGCACTCCGCCGTGCTCGCGACAACGGCCGATCGCGCTCCCGGCTGATCGCCTGCAATGCTGCTCAGCGATTCAGGGCAACATCCCTGAACGCATGCACCAGCGGCATTTCGAGCTTGCCGCGCATGCCCTGCAGGATATCGAACGCTTGCGACCGGGAGAGCGGCGGCTTGTAGGATCGCCGTTCGATGAGCGCCGCGAAGATATCGGAGATAGTGACGATGCGCACAACGTCGGAAATCGCGCCGGCCGCCAGTCCGTCCGGATATCCGCTTCCATCGAGATATTCATGATGGTGCCGCACGGCATCGAGCACTTCGTGGGAGGCGCCGCCGACATTCGCGAGATAGTCGCACCCCGCAGCAGGATGCGTCTCCATCAGCCGGCGCTCGTCGAGATCGAGCTTGCCGGGCTTGTTCAGGATCGCGGCAGGAATGGCAGCCTTGCCGATGTCATGGAACATCGCTGCGGAATAAAGCCGCCGCATATCCGGAGCACTGACTCCAAGCCTGCGCCCGAAATCGACCACGACACCCGTCACCAGCAGACAGTGCTGATAGGTGCCTTCATGATGCAGGCGTACGGCTTCGAGCCACGTGGCCAGTCCGTTGACAGTGACGCTCTCCGCGATGCTGCCCGCGGCCGACGTGACGGCAGCGACATCGATCGGCTTGCCGCTCAGCACCGCCGAGAACATGGACGATATGGCCTCGGCACCGGCAGACGCTGCATCGGCAACACGCGCGAGACCGGACTCTTTGGCGGCCGTCGCGGCCACACCACCGAAAACAGCACGAGCAAGATCCTGCTGCGTCACGGGACCGAGCAAGACGTTGGTTGCCCCTAACGCATGAGCCTGCAGCGCCAGCAATCGCTCGTTGCGATCCATCACGAAAATGCGTTTGCGCGATTGTGCGATGTCATCCTGAAACCGCTTCAGGGCCGAGATGTTGCCGGTCGCACGAAGATCTGCCGCGATTACGACGGCATCGTATCGTCCCACATCCGCTGCACGCCTGAGCAGCGCTCCCGTGACCACGAACCGATTTTCGAGCAAGAGCCGCAGGCGCGATAGCTTGTCGCTGTCATCGGCAAGAATATGGACTGTCTTCAGCATCTTCGGTGTCAGACCGTCAGACGCGCCGCGGCAATCTTCGGCACGGTCCTGGTTGAGGAAATGAACTCGATTCCGATCTGGTCGCCTGCGAGACGCACCATCCGGCAACGCCGGTAAGCGAGACCCGTCGTCGACAGGAGCAGGAAAAACTCCTTGATATCGAGACCCGCGAGCGACTCTCCGACGGTGAGCCGCGCGCCCGTATTGGACGCGTCCACCATCAGGCAATTGCGCGTCCAGGTTCCGTCGATACTGACCATCCGCACTGGAATCCCGCGGGCAAACACGACCCGTTCGCTTTTGCGCTTACCGAACGCCATCAAACCGCTCCGGAAACAGCGCGCGGCCGCGACCACTGCGCTGGTTGCAATGAGTCCAAGCGAGAGCGCGTCCTGGGATCGGTTCAGCCGGGGAAATGGCACCGGTGGCCGCACAAAACGCGCGACATTAAAAGCTTCGAGTAGGAAAATATATTGAATGTAACTCTAGATTGTAGGTCACATAAGTACCGCGAGGTGGTTAAAAATTGACTACACACCCGGCCGTTAGAACCGCGCACGACCATTTATGGCGTGGAAGTCGGGTTCACCCCGCCAACCACCACGTTTCCGGGCAAATGGGCGGTGATGGAGATTGGCGCGGGGCTGGAGTGGAACCGATTACCGTTAAGGATTGGCCGCAATTCTCGTCTAACACTTTGACAAATCGTGTATTGTCATCTTCGGGCGGAGGTGTTGAACCATAGCGCCTGCAGCTTAGCTATTTTGCCAATCGCCAGCCGCGCCGTTTGAACGGCCGCGGCCCGTCAGCGACTGATCCATTGCTGAATGTCGCAGAAACCTGATATTCGAGACCCCATGAACAAGCTTGAAATTCCGCAGGATGTTGCTGGCCCGGCGCCGCGACACCACACCACCCAGGTCATGGTCGGCAATGTCGCCGTCGGCGGCGGCGCCCCGATCGTCGTGCAGTCGATGACCAACACCGACACGGCCGACATCAAGGGCACCATCGAGCAGGTCGCAGCGCTGTCGCGCGCGGGCTCGGAAATGGTCCGCATCACCGTCGACCGCGACGAGGCTGCAGCCGCCGTTCCGCATATCCGCGAAGCGCTCGACAAGCAGGGCATCACCACGCCCCTGGTCGGTGACTTCCACTATATCGGCCACAAGCTGCTCGCCGAATACCCGGCCTGCGCCGCGGCGCTCGACAAGTATCGCATCAATCCCGGCAATGTCGGCTTCAAGAGCAAGCGCGACAGCCAATTCGCCGACATCATCGAGATCGCGAACAAGAACAACAAGGCCGTCCGCATCGGCGCCAATTGGGGATCGCTCGATCAGGAGCTGCTCACCAAGCTGATGGACGAGAACGCCCTCTCGGCCAACCCGAAGGACGTTCGCGCGGTGACGCGTGAGGCCATGGTGCAGTCGGCCTTGCTGTCGGCTGCGCGCGCGCAAGAACTCGGCATGCCGAAGAACAAGATGATCCTCTCCGCCAAGGTATCGGCGGTGCAGGACCTCATCGCTGTCTATCAGACGCTGGCCGCGCGCTCCGACTATGCGATCCATCTCGGCCTCACCGAAGCCGGCATGGGCTCGAAGGGCATCGTCGCGTCGTCCGCCGCCCTCGGCATCCTGCTGCAGCAGGGCATCGGCGACACCATCCGCATCTCGCTTACGCCCGAGCCCGGCGGTGATCGCACGCTGGAAGTTCAGGTCGCGCAGGAACTGCTGCAGACCATGGGCTTCCGCACCTTCGTGCCGCTGGTTGCTGCGTGCCCGGGCTGCGGCCGCACCACCTCGACCACGTTCCAGGAACTGGCCCGCTCGATCCAGGATTTCATCCGTATCGAAATGCCGACCTGGAAGACTCAGTATCCCGGTGTCGAGAACCTCAACGTCGCGGTCATGGGCTGCATCGTGAACGGTCCCGGCGAATCCAAGCACGCCAATATCGGCATCTCGCTCCCCGGCACCGGCGAAAGCCCGGCTGCTCCGGTGTTCGTCGACGGCGAGAAATTCCGCACCCTGCGCGGCCCGACCATTGCGGCCGACTTCAAGGCGCTGGTGATCGACTATATCGACCAGCGCTACGGCAAGGGCAGCAAGACGCCGGAGATCGTGACCGCGGCGGAGTAAGCGCGCACGTTATCGGCAAAACAAATCAGCCGGCGCGCGGATCATCCGCCGCCGGCTTTTTTCTTGCGGTGTGGCGGACGTTGGGAATGATAACCTCGTCATTCACATGGTCGATCATATACAGCACGACGTAAGGATAACTCACGATCGATACGCGACGGACACCGGGCGTGACCGTCGGATGGCCGGAGAACGGAAAGCTCGTCAGCAATCTGGCGCGCTGAATGATCCGTATGGCGACGGATTTGGCCGCTGAAGGACTATGAGATTTGAGATAAACAAAGATGTTGTCGAGTTCGATGCGCGCGGTCTGTGACCAGCGCAATTTCATCCGAAGTGCCGATTGAACAACGCGGCTATTTCTTCATCATCGACCAACCGACCCGCTTTGACGTCGGCCAAGCTCCGATCGAGCGCCGCAATATCTTCAGCAGTCAGTTCGTATTCATTCCCGAGATGACTCGCCTCGACATCGGCAATCAACACGGCCAGCTCTTCCTGAGCCTTCTCAGGCCAGGCCGAAACCCGCTCCAGCAGTTCTTCCAATCCTGCTCTGGTCATGACGGGAGGTTAGCAGATTTTCCGCCTGATTGCATCCCATCAAATCACGGGCTTCAAAGCGGAATCCGTCGATACTCCCGATTGATCAGCCCCGCTTCCTCCAGATCCAGGTCGCGCTCGATGCGCCTGCGGCTTTCATCCGTGATCTTGCCATCGCGCAATTGCGCGTGGATGAACTTGCGTTCTTCCTTGATCAACTCGCGCACCAGATCGGTGCCGAGGGCGGATACATCGACTTCGGGATCGAGTTCGCTCGGCAACTGGTTCGAGCGGCTTTCATGCCGGGTGCGGAGGATCTTCACGACTTCATCGGACAGTTCGCGGTCATCCGTCATCGCATCCAGTGAGGCCAATGCCTTCGTCAAAGCTTCGCGGCGCGCATGCAGTTCGGCCTCGTGCTCAGCAATATACTCGCGGCGGCCGATCTCGCCGATCTTCATCCATTTCACCACCAGCGGCAGGCCGAGGCCGAAGCCGACCAGCGTGATGAGGATCACGTTGAAGGACACGAACAGGATCAGGTCGCGCGCCGGAAAGGCGTCGCCGGACATCAGCGTGAACGGCAGCGCCAGCGCGGCCGCGAGCGAGACGGCGCCGCGCACGCCGGTGAAGGCGAGCACAAAGGTCCATTGCCAGTTCGGCGCGGGATCGCGCTGGCGCAGGCCCGCGCTCAGCATCCGCGGCACATAGATCGCCGCATAGACCCAGACAAATCGCGCGACGATGATGACCGCCATCACCAGCGCCGTCGCCGCGACGATCTCGGCGATGGGAAACGCTTTCGATTTCTCGATCAGCGCCCGCATCTGGAAGCCGGTCATCAGGAACAGCCCCCCTTCGACCAGATAGATGATCAGGTCCCAGAAGAAGATGCCCTGCAGGCGCGTCGCTGCCGAGATCAGCAGCGGGCCGTTCCATGAAATATAGAGCCCGCAGGCCACCGTGGCGATGACGCCGGAGCCGCCGAAATGCTGCGGGATGAGATAGGCGACATAGGGCGTCAGCAGCGACAGCGTGATCTCCACCTGCGGATCGCGCGCGCGATGGCGCAGGCGCAGGCTGAGCCAGCCGATCAGGATGCCGAAGGCGAGTTCGCAGGCGAGGATGGCGACAAAGGTGCCGGCCGCCTTCGGCAGCGAGAACGCCCCGGTGGTGATCGCGGCGACCGCAAAGCGATACAGGATCAGCGTGGTCGCATCATTGGCGAGCCCCTCGCCTTCCAGCACGACCAGCAGCCGCCGCGGCAGGCCGAGCTTTCGCGCAACGGCAAGCGGCGCCACCACATCCGGCGGCGCCACGATGGCGCCGAGCAGGAAACCGACGCCCCAGGGCAGGCCGATCAGGAAATGCGTGGCAGTGGCGACGAGACAGGCGGTGAAGATCACGCAACCGACGGCGAGCAGCGTGATCAGCCGCAGACTGTAACGGAATTCGCGCCAGCTCATGGCCACCGAAGCCGAATAGATCAGCGGCGGCAGCACGCCGAGCAGCACCACTTCGGGCGGCAGTTCGAGCGCCGGCATGCCCGGCACGAAGGCCAGCGCAATGCCCGCCAGCAGCAGCAGGATCGCCGGCGCGATATTGGCGCGTTTGGCGAACCACGCCGTGGCGCCGAGCACGGCGACGAGGGTCAGGAAAATGGTGAACTTGGCTTCCACGCGCGCAGGACCTGTTGCTGCGACACTTTGCCCGGATGGACGGAGAGGTCAATGCGCTCGGCGTAGCCTGCATGGAGCGAAGCGTAATGCAGGGACCGGCGATACGGGGAAACGCCGGTCCCCGGATTGCGCTGCGCTCCATCCGGGCTACGCCGCTGAGAGGTTTGGCGCCTAGATCGCACTGGCCGCGATATTCACCATCAGCGCCACCAGCGCCGTGTTGAAGATGAAGGACACGATGCCATGCGCCGTCGTGGTGCGGCGGATACTCTTGTCGGTGATCCCGACATCCGATGTCTGCGCCGTCATGCCGATGGTGAAGGAGAAGTACACAAAATCCCAGTAGTCGGGATCCTGCTTCTGGTCGCCATCGGGAAAGGACAGCCCGCCCGGCTTCGGCCCGCGATAATATTCATGGGCGTAGTGGAGCGCGAAGATCGTATGCACCGCCGCCCATGACAGCACGATCGTCACGACGGCCAGCGCAAGCTCGGGACCCGCGCTCTTGCTGGCGCCGAGTTCGAACACGATGGCGGCAATGCTCGCAAAGGCCCCAAGTGCCGCGACCATCAGGATGACGAAACTGCCATCGTCCTGCAGCGCGGCGTTGCGGCGGATATGCCGGCTGCCGCCCGACATCATCATGCCGAACACCAGCAACAGATAGAGCCCGGTGAAGACATCCCAGCCAATCAGGAGCCGCGTCACCAGTCGCAAGGAATGCGGCAGCAGCAGACAGACGACAATGCCGATGGCGAGTGCCGCAAAGGTCCGCGGTCGCGCATAAATGATGCGCCAGGCGGCAGGCATTTTGCGGAAGCGGGCAAGGAGATCGTCGAGATCCTTGCCCGCGTCCGTCATGATCAGTTCTTGCGCTCGGCCACGAAGCGGGCGGCGGCGCGCAGCACGTCGCCCTTGTTGCCGAAGATCGACAGCGACGCATCCGCCGTCGCGATCAGGTCGGCGACGCGCTTCTTGGCGCCGTCGACGCCGAGCTGGGTCACGAAGGTCGTCTTGTTGAGCGCTGCGTCCGCACCGGCCGGCTTGCCGAGGGTCGCGGCATCGGCCTCGACATCGAGCAGGTCATCGGCGATCTGGAAGGCTTCGCCGAGGGCGCGGCCGTAATCGTCGAGCGCCTTGTATTCCTTCGGGGTGGCCTGGCCGAGCAGCGCGCCGGCGATGACGCCGTAGCGCAGCAGCGCACCGGTCTTCATCTGCTGCACACGGGCAACGTCCACCGGCTCCTTGTCGCCAAAACGGCCTTCGCCGGCGAGATCGAGCATCTGGCCGCCGACCATGCCGCCGAGGCCGGCGCAGCGCGCCAGGGCACGCGTTAGCAACAAACGCACATTTGCGTCGGAATGGATTTCGTCACGCGTCACGATGTCGAAAGCCAGCGTCAGCAGCGCGTCGCCGGCGAGGATCGCGGTGGCGTCGTCGGTGGCCTTGTGCAGGGTCGGGCGGCCGCGGCGCAGGTCGCTATTGTCCATGGCGGGCAGGTCGTCATGGATCAGCGAATAGCAGTGAATGCATTCCAGCGCGGCGCCGACCAGCAGCGCCGGCTCGCGATGCACGCCAAATACCGCAGCACTTTCAACGACCAGGAACGGACGCAGCCGCTTGCCGCCGCCCAGCGACGAATAGCGCATGGCGTCCATCAGCCGCTTCGGGCGAGCGATCTCGTCCGGCAGCACGCCGTCGCCCAGCACCTTGGTCAGCACGGCTTCGGTATCGTCCGCGGTCTGGTCCAGGCGCGAGGCGAAATCTTTGGTGGAAGCACCGGTCGACATTAAGAATAGCTCCAGATCAATTTGGCCGGACAATCCTCCATGGCAGGGGCCACGTCAATTGCGCCTGCGGCCTCCCGGCGCGTTTGGTCGCGGCAGGCTTAACCGCCTTGAAAACGGCCGGGAAACTCCGCTTTATCAGCGGGATAGCTATGAGCAGGAAATCCCGCCTTGCGCCTCCTCCGCCGCCTCATCCTGATCGGGATCCTGCTCGTCCTGATCCCCTATCTGCTGACCCCGCTCTATGCGACCGGCCATCCGGTCTCGACCCTGATGCTGTGGCGCTGGGTCACCGGCGCCCCGGTGGAGCGCACCTGGGTGGACCTGAAGAACATGTCCCCGGCGATGCCGCGCAGCGTGGTCGGCTCCGAGGACGCCCGGTTCTGCAGCCATCAGGGCATCGACTGGAACTCGCTGCAGACCGCCATCGAGGATGCCCAGGACGGCGAATCCGGTGGCGGCGGGTCCACCATCACCCAGCAGGTGGCCAAGAACCTGTTCCTGTGGCCGGGCCGCAGCTTCATCCGCAAGGGGATGGAGATCCCGCTGGCCATGTGGATCGACATGGTGCTCAGCAAGCAGCGGATTCTGGAACTCTATCTGAACATCGCCGAAATGGGCCCCACCGGCCAATTCGGCGCCGAGGCCGGTTCCCAGTTCGCTTTCGGGCGCTCCGTTTCCAGCATTTCCGCCCGGGAAGCCGCACTTCTGGCCGCGATTCTCCCCAATCCGGTGACCAGAAGTGCTAAAAGCCCGGGACCGGGGGTGCGGCGGCTGGCCTCGCGTTATGTCGCCCGGGCGCAATCGTCGGAACTGGGGCGCTGCTGGGGCGGCTGAAGCCGCAAATTTCCCCGAAGATTCCGCCTGCGCCGCCCTAGCCATGGCGTCACGCATCCGTTATAAGCCCGGCCTTATCAGCGATTTTGCCCGCGCGCTTTGTGCTGGCCGCCCGGAACCGGGCACCGATCGAAAACACCGCCCAGACCTTCTGGCAAGAGAAGTTGCAAGGAATACTCCTATGGCCGTTCCGAGAAGAAAAACATCGCCGTCGCGGCGTGGCATGCGTCGTTCGGCTGACGCGATCAAGAGCACCGCTTACGTTGAGGACAAGGACTCCGGCGAACTGCGCCGTCCGCACCACCTCGACCTGAAGACCGGCATGTATAAGGGCCGTCAGGTTCTCAAGGTTAAGAAGGACGCCTGATTTCAGGCTGGCAGACGGGCCGCTCAGGTGGCCGCGCCTCCGACGTCCCGATACGACGACCAAACCTCGCTTCGGCGGGGTTTTTCTTTTGCGCCGACGTCCCGCCCCCGCGTCCAGCCAGGGTTGCAGCTGAGCCCGCGCGAAGCGGCAGCGGGCGCGATGCTTTCTCGAAGCATGCGTGTCGCACCATAAGTTCATTTCTGAACTGTACTTCCGCCCGAATTCGCTTCAACACTAACGCTAACGCAAGTTCCCGGATGATGCGCCCGCATCGTCATCATGCGTTTCGTTTTTCTCGCGCGAAGAAGGCTCTCCCGATGATCGGTTTTCCGCTGCTGCTGATTCCGGTGGCGATCTGCAACATCATCGTTTTCCTGATGCCCGACCTGTCGCTGGCAGGTCCCGTCCCTCTCTTCTCAGTCACGCTGCCGTCGCAGGACCTTCTGCATATCTCGCTGAAGGACATGCTGGTCTCGCTGTCGATCCTGCTGCTGCTGCTGGAAGTGATGCGCGCTGCGCGCCCGGCGTCGAAATATTTCACCGACCATTTCCTGTCGCTGCTGGTCTTTGCCGGCGCCGCCTATGAATTCCTGATGCTGCCGAAATTCGGCAATGCCACCTTCCTCACCATCACGCTGGTGGCGCTGGTGGATTTCCTCACCGGCATATCGCTGCGCGCCCGTCGCCCGCGCCGTGTCGCGGCCCCTGTCTATGCCGAGCCAGCCCCGCAATATCACCCGGCACCCGTCGCGCCGACACCTGCGCCCGCCCCTGCTGCTGCTCCTGTCCCGGCGGCCGTCACACCGGCGCCTGCGCCGGCAGCGCCGGTGCCGCCGGCCACGTCGGTCGCCGAATCCGTGCTGACGGAAAAAGCCGAGCCGAAGCCCGAGCGGATCGAGCCTAAGCTCGACTCGAAGATCGAACCAAAGCTCGACACCAAGCCGGTCGCGCCGGAGGTCGTCGCGCATACGTCGCCGCAGATCACCTCGCCGGATCTGCAGCCGGATGGTGGGACACCGGAAAAGCCGAAGAGCTGAGTCTTCTCCCTCCCCCAAGCGGCGTAGCCGCGCAGCGGGGTCCGACGGACGAATTCGTCCGTCGTAGGTGGCACGACTGCGAGCGTTCAGCGAGCATCGTGACGGGTGGGGTGTCTCCACAAACTCTGACGTCGCGTGGGAGAGACCCCACCCGTCTCGAACGCTTCGCGTTCGATCCACCCTCCCCATTCGCTTCGCTCGGGGGAGGGAAAAGACTACGCCACGCGCGTCATGCGGGGAGCCGTTGCGCTTCCATAAACACCGGCCGCCTTCCGATACGCCGCTTCCACATCCACGATCTCAGCGCGCCGTAACGTCCGCGTCTGCGGCACCTGCTCGGCCGTCGCGATCAGATGGGTGATGAAGGATGGATCAGGCCGCACACTGCGCAGCGATGCCGGGATTGCACGCGTCACCGGCTCCGTCGGTGTG
>NZ_JBIISY010000271.1:0-7710 GCF_044340795.1 Tardiphaga sp. | reverse complement strand
CGATTTCGACCGTCTCTGGATCAAGAAACCTTTTCTCTCCTCCACCAAAGACTTCGGCCGACTGGTCGTTCATGGCCACGTTCCTACCGCCTCTCGTTTGCCCGAGATACATCCCAATCGACTAAATCTCGACACCGGGGCGGTCTTCGGCGGGCCGCTCACCGCAGCTGTTTTCAACGATCGGAACCGAGACCCGCTGCACTTCCTATCTGCAGCGTAACAGACAAGTGCCACCTAAGCCCAAGCCTCATCTCAAATTCGCGCAGTTTGGCGAACTTCCGCTGCAGAAAGGTCGCCCCATCAAATGATCGGCTACCGAACCTGATGGCTATGCGATCCGTCACAATTCGATCACTAAGGCAGCTTTGCGTACGGCGATGCGAGGAAACAGCCGCCTTCCTGGGTTGCTCGGGACCTCGAAATAGGAGTGCATTGCTGTCCGTTCATCTGATCAACGGCTCGCTTCCCATGGCTTGGTGGGTTGCAGATGAATTGCTAATCCCGAGATAAGGTCGTCATCTCCCGTTCGAAGAACGCCTCCAATCAGGTCGTACAGTCCCTGAAGGAAATCACCAAGACTGATTCCACCTGTCTCGAGTTGCTCGTCCAAATAACTGAGCCTCAATTCCATTTCCTCTGGGCGCATCCAGTTCACATTCCCATGCAACGCTTGTTGAACCTGATCGGTCGATCTTTGCTTGAAGTCAACGAATGGTTTGCGTCCTTCACAGCGAAGATGCGGAAGGGAGCGTCCGCGGCGTAGCGTTCGCGCTCCCTTCGGCTTCGAGCACAGGGGCTCCGCGGTGGCCTCGGCTCCATCGTCGTGATGAATCCGGGCGCCAAGCGATCGCTGGAGGTCCGATGGTAATAGCCGGTCGTTCTCTACGCCGTCTGAATTGCTGTCGGCCCTCTAATCGCGCCGTACGGCTTCATGCTAGCGATTCGGGCGACTTATTTAGTAAGGCCGGAAGGAGGTATCCGGACTATGGCCTATAACAGCACCAGTGGGTACGGGCCGGACATCACCTCCAAGGAACTCCATTAATCTCACTTTTTCTTGCGCCCCTTCCTAAGGGTCGCAGGAGGCTTCTCATCCTTCTTAGGGGCCACCAGCATTTCACTAACGGCTACCTCCAAAGCGACAGCAAGACGGTCTAGCGTTTCGACAGTGGGATTCTCGACCCCGCGCTCGATCCGTCCCACATAGGAGCGATCGACTCCCGCGTCCACGGCCAATGCCTCCTGAGAGACGCCGCGTATCACCCGCAGTCGCCTCAAATTCCAAGCCACAAGAGCCGTTGCCTTCATAGACAGAACAAACGGCTTTGCGGCCCATTAAAACACGCACTATAATGTCCCTATTTCAACAATTCGCGCCAAGCTGGCGCGAAAGATCGGCGGCCGATGGATGAATCTCAACTAGGGCAGTTGAGAGCCCATCAACGCGGGCAAACTGGGGCGTGAAATGACCGACACGACAACAAGCGAAGACGCTTGGTTTTATACGCAGGGTGGTGATCGCAAGGGCCCTGTGCCCGCCGAAAGGTTGCGCGAATTGCTGGCAGCCCAGACAATCGATGGCGAGACCTTGATCTGGCAGAAGGGGCAGTCAGCTTGGCAGCCGCTGCGCACCACCGAGATAGGCGCCGAACTGAAGGACATCCCGCCGCCTATCGATGCGAGCCATGTGAACAATGGCTGGGTCTGGGCGCTCGCCTTTGCACCGATCGTATATTTGTTCGTCGAAGTGGCAATCCTCGGTTACCGGGATAGCCATCCAGCGAACGACACATTCTACGAGGCATTTCTATCCCCGCTCAGCTGGCTCATTCCGCTCGTCGCCAACGCGACGCTTTGCCTTGTCGACGCAGAGCAGCTCAAGCGCGCCGGTTACAGCTCCGGCTGGATGACATTGTTCGCTCTGCTCTTGGCTCCCGTGTACCTCTTTTTACGCGCGCAAAACCTTCGTCAGGCGCCGACCTACGGCTTCGTGTGGGTGGCATCGTTCATCGTGTCCATCGTGCTGCGGGTCATGTGACATGCATCCGAGCTCCGAGCCGCCAAATTCACATTCAATACAGCTTGAGCCCGCGCCCTCGATTCCGAGCGCGAACGGCTCCGATAGGGGGATTCTCATGAAATTGGTTTGGGTGGCCGCCGCAGGTCTGTTGATCCCGGCGACGTCGGTCACCGCATCGAGCCACGACATCGCCAATCTCACCTGCTCGCAGGTCGGCCAATCTGAAATCGCGCGACAATCCTGGTCGATCGAGGGCCAACCATTTGGCATACCGTTCCGCGATTGGGACGCGCTGACGTTCGACCGCCTTCGTCGGAAGGTTTCCGACTGTGCGGCACAGGCCGGCCAAAATCCCCGAAGCCAGCTCGTGTATCTCCAACGTCTGGAAGGTCTGACAAAGCTACAAAATGCGATGTCTGCCAGCGGCGTAGAAAGTCGCAATATTGTCCCTGCGGCACAGCTGTCGCAGGGTACAGCAGTACAATCCCGGTCACGGGAGCAAGACGCCACACCGCAGCCTGCTCAACGGGGCTCTGGAGCCGCGAACGTTCCAGCGCCAACCGGGACTGAAGCCACTTTGCTCGCGAAGGTCGAAGCCTACGACACGCAGGACGAGCTACGCTCCTTCTGTCGAACCATCTGGAGTTCAAACCGCGACATGTCCGTCCGCCTGGCCGTACGGAGCAACTGTGAAAGACGGTTCCAACTTATGAAGGTAGCCGATCAAGAAAACGCTGAACGGCGCCAGGACGAAGATTCTGCAAAACAGTTGCCCGGCCTCATTCGCGAAATCCAAGAACTTCCCGATAGTGACGAGACGCGCGAAAAATTACGGAATCTCGCCACCAACAATAATTTTCGTCTCCCGAACTTATCCTTCCGCGACCAGAACTCCTACTTCCAAGAGATTCAAAGTCGATTGGGCAAGCTAGAATCGGCTCGCGGCAATGCCAAATGCGATCTGCTTCTGTCAAAGAAGCGCGTGCCTGCCGAAATCAGAGATGCAATCGTACAAGACGGCCTAGGCGGCGTGCCTCTAGCCACTTTTCTTTGCGGCCCAATACTGACTGCAAACAATGTGTCCGTCGCCCTCAGCTCTGGCAGCAACGTCGAGATTAAGGTCGATGACTATACCCTGACCTTCGCGCGTCGCCGCCTCTTGAAAGATCGTAACATCGACGTCGCACTCGAATCGCCGATTGTTGGCGGGGTTAGCGCGTTAGTATTGACGGGTGCAGCGCAACGAAACCGGCAGATCGCTATCGGAAATCCTAATTTCTTCGTTGTGAATTTTTACTCTCAATACACCGCGCAGGTCGACGCGTACCTCACTCAATCTGGCCGGTGAAGGACGACGATATGCGAAGCACGACGAGATTTTTCCAGAATTCGGCGGCCGCCTTCCTTTTGCTGATATCGGCATCAACAGCGCTTGCTGAGGATCTGACGAGTGATACGGCAGCCGAGCATGCCTTCCGGAGCTTCTATTCGATCAAGGCGTGGGCTCCGCGAACGCAGCCGATAGATATCGGTGACCGCGCACTCTGGGAACGGCACTTTCCAACTCGCACCTGCACTTGGCGCAAGCAAGCGATCCAGGTCGCGACCGCCGATATCGCGATCTTCTCCTCATGTCCTGCATACATTGGATCGCGCCGCATTTCCTTCGAATTCCACGGAAAGGCAGGCGACAGCGAGGTCTACCTCAAAAGCGTCAATGTGGAGGAGAAGGAACTCAGCGTCCTAGAATATGAGAATTTCATCGACCATCCGTTTACCAGCTACGGCTCCTATCAAACACTGCTCCAAACCAATGACCGCATGCGCGTCTTGTTACAAGCCGGAACGCGCGACATATCATCGATCGATCACTTTCTATCGACAGCAGAAAGCGCCGGATATTCGTGCTTTGTAACCGATCAATCGGTATCGAAGGGCATCTCAGTGTTCTGTTTTGTAGATGCGCACGATCCGGAAGATGCAGAATATGCCGTAAAACATCGGCCTTTCATCGTAGATTTCCAACGAGTTGATGCCGCCTGGGTCTTGCGAGCGATCCATATGGAAGAAAGAACCATCTCTGAGCCAAAACTCATGCATAAGTCGTTGTATGAAACAATTGGCTTGAACCATCGATAAACATTGCTATCGCACATTTGCGCAACAAGTTAGCGAGTAGCAAAGACGGATCGTTCCATCAGCGCCAACCACAGCTGAAATTGGGGCGGTTTCGCATTTCTTATTCTGAACCGAGTAAGGTTGCGGCCAGGCGCGCAGCTCACCGTGACGGCTCCGCCAGCAGCGGCGGAGAATCCGACCTCAATCTCTTCATCAACGACGTCAAAAAAGATCCAAGTCGTCGATCCACCACCGTTGCCGCAACTATCCTCTCCCATGAGCTGGAACGCCTTCACGGCCTCCTAGTCCGAGGCGCGATATCCCAAGCAGAATTCGATGGCCTGAAGGCAAAGCTTCTGGGTGCTTCGGCCCTCCGATGAGTGCTCCTTAATCAAAGTTGTGTTCTTCCGGCGGGGGGTGTCCCCTCCCGAAAGAAATGCGCGATAGCGCGGGGCACGGCGATCGTTACCCGAAGGGCCGAGACGCCGAAGGCGGCTCGGTGAGCGAAGCGAATAGAGCCCGTTTCCGCCGGAGCTTTGGCGCAGACGGATGCCCAAAACACCTTGCAGCATTGGCTGCTTGTGCTCTCTATTGCGGGTATACCCGTGAATTTGCCGAACGTACGTTCAAGCAACTTGAAGGTTTTGGAAGCTACGGCTTCCCGGAATCCCGCGCCGCCAGCTTCGCGCTCATCGCCTACGCCTCGAGCTGGATGAAGTGCCATCATCCCGATGCGTTTCTCGCAGCAATCCTCAATGCCCAGTCCATGGGCTTTTATGCGCCCGCGAAACTGGTGCGAGACGCCTGCCAACATGGTGTCGAGGTCCGTCCCGTCGACATCAATCTCTCGGAATGGGACTGAACGCTGGAGCCGAGATCCGGGAAATACCACGCCGTGCGCCTCGGCAATTGCGGGATTTTGATCCGGCCCCGCTCGATGTCGGCAGTCAGAGACGAGTAATTCAAGTGGGTGGGCTGCGGCAAACGCATTAGCTGCTCCATGGGTGGGGCTTCGCGTGAGTGATATGTAACCTAATGCCACTTAGGTGGTCAGTGCAGAAAATTGGCGGTGTCACTCGCCGGAGGCACTCGCACGAAGGGCTGCCGCTTCGCGGCACCGTTATCACTGCCCGTCGCACGGGTGCCTTGTTAACCGCTCTCGCGACTGCACTCGCTTTCGGGCCCCGCCGTCATTTTATGCCGGCGTCGCTATCACTGTCCCGAAAGCGGATGCCTCCTTCCTCTCGGTACGCCTGATCCTGCTGTACCGAAACTCTGGCGTCAGTTATGCGCACGGTGTTGGCCTGCAACGGCACGCTGATCAGAGTTTGAGCATACCGAGAGTCTCGACCCATTCACGGAGGTGCTGCTCGGTCACGGAGCGGTCTGTCAGTGGCTTCTCGTGATGGGCCACATAGGTATTCCGGAATTCATTCAAGTCGCTCACCCGCTTCAAATGATCGGAGGCGCCCGGAACGGAGAATACCTTCCTTACGGAAGCAAATACACCTCCGATCGGCGGCACGCCCTGTACAGCGTGATCCAGGCATGACCGGGTAAGTCCGATAGCGGAATGAACGGAACCAAACACGAGTGCTCGCTTGAGGGATGCTGCCATGTTCTGAAAGTGCCGCAACTCCCTATGCGGCACATCGGTGAAATCAGGCTCGAACCACCTCTGCTGATCCGCCTTGTTGGCAGGCAACAACGGCTGCAAGAGCTTCAGTATGAAGGTCTTGGCCGCTTCATCGACCGAACCCAAAAGGACCGTGAAGACGGGCGCCAAGCTCGTCACATCCGTCTTCTTCTCAAGATACCGGTAAATCTCCAGCGCTTCCTCAGCCGCTTTCTTGGCACGCGGGGTGAGCTTGGTCAGCGCTTCCTTGCCAAAAAACATTCCTGCATCCCCATCCGCCCTACCGGCGAACAGCGGGAGCTCCGGCGCGCTGCTCGTTTCACTCAGCAGATTCTGAAGTGCCGGCGCACAGGCCCGTACCAAATCGGCGAACTGGTTGCTGGTAAGCCCCTCCATAACGTTTTGGGGGATAAAGACGTATTCCCAGTCAGCCTTCGACCGCGAAGCGGCCTTGCACCACGCCACTGCGGCAATCGCTTTCCGGGATACATCTCGATCCTGCCGTCCTTTTGTTTCGACGAGATAGAGCTTTCCATCCGTCGATCGGACGAAGAAATCCGGAGTGTAAAAGGCAAGCCTTTGGTCCGCCGTCAAATAATCTATGCGAACGGCCTGGGGTCCTGCATTCTTGGCGAACGAGGTTATGTCTGGGCTCACATCTGCGAAGTTTGTGAGCGCTACTTCAAGAGAGCGGTTGCACGGAACGAGATTAAAGAGCGTATGCGCCGCCTTCAAGACAGGCCGTTCAGCCGAAAAGGATGCCTGAAAGGGCTTCCAGTGGCGCAGGGATTCTGCTGCGCCTGCAACACGCCGCTTCTCGGTTGTAATCGTCCGCTCACGGATCAGGGGAATGAAAACGGCACGGATATGCTCACGCACGTCCTGATCGGCGAGACGGGCAGATAGCCGCTTGTCAACTAACGACACTTTCTCTCCAAATAGCATTTCAGCAAGAAATGTCTGGAGAAGCGGTGCGAGCAACGCGTGAGCGCTTTGGACCTTGCAGGCAGCTTCAAGCTCGCGGATATAGAATGAAATAGCTGTCAGGCCGTTTTGGAGAAGCGGCAAACTCACCTTCATCTCCTCGACGACTTCGTTGGTTATGAGGTGCCGCCCCTCATATTTGAGTTCGGTCTCCCCTTTATTCCCGAGCGGCAGAGCCTTCAACGGACGAAACTTCTCGCGGACATGCTCGATCGCCAACCCTTCAAGCTTGGGTTGGATCTCATGTGCCGCCGTGAGCGCGGGCAACAGGATGTCGAGCTTGTCAAAATCCTTCGATTGGTCGGGAAATATCGTGACCGTTGTCGCCGGCACATCCTCCGCGGCGATCACCTCCAGTGGTAATCCTTCCTGTTCGAGCTCTTGTTCATAAAGGCTCGCGAACGCCGGATGCTCGATGACAGTTACTAGCTCGTTCGCCTGCCCCGGAGGCGTCATGCGGCGAAGACCACGGCCCAAGGTCTGCTCGGGCAGGATGTTCGCGCCAGAACTATAAGGGCGGAGGGGAACGATCGTGGTCACGTTCCTGACGTCCCAGCCTTCGCGCAACATGAGGACCGAGACGATGCAGCTATAGGGGCTCTCGTTCGTGTCAAGCTCGCGACTGATGCGCCGGATTGCCTTGAGGTCGTCGTCAGAGATTGCCTTTTCGTCCTCGACAAAAATCTCGACCTTCTTTCCTTCCTGCTTGATCGTCTTGATCTTGCCCTTAAGGTTCGTATGAAGGTTGATGGTCTTTTGGTTCAGCGCCTTAAATACCGGATCGTTGTTGAGCCGCCGCGCGATCTGGTCGGCCGCGTCCGTATTCTCGCACATAACGAAGAGAAGCGGCTTTTTGCCCGACTTCACCCACTCTTCCTGGCTCTTCTTCCAACGCTCGTAGCCGAGCCGAAGATGCGCCTCGTAACGATACGCCGCGTCTTCGTGAACCTGT
>NZ_JBIISY010000270.1:0-7715 GCF_044340795.1 Tardiphaga sp. | reverse complement strand
GCCACTGCGGCATTGGCGCATGGCGGTGACCAGCCGACGCCGGGCTGGACGTTCGATCTGTGGATCGTCACGCCGCTGGCCTTGTTCGGCGCGCTCTATGCGTCGGGGCTCGGCGCGATCTTGCGCCGTTGCCGAAACGCGTTCGCGATTGCAAGGCGGGGTGTTCTCGGCCTTGTCGGATGGGCCTCGCTCTGTGCCGCGCTGCTGTCACCGCTGCATTGGCTCGGCGAGCGCCTGTTCACCTTCCATATGATCGAGCACGAAATCCTGATGGCCGTGTCTGCGCCGTTGCTGGTGGCAGCGAGGCCGCTCGCTCTGGTCCTATGGGGATTGCCGCGTCAAGTAAACGCGCGCCTCAAGCCTCTCCTGGCAGCGCCTGCCGCGCGCTCGGCGTGGCGCTGGCTGACCGATGGATCGACGGCAACCCTGCTGCATGCGATCGCGATCTGGGGCTGGCATGTGCCGACGCTGTTCGACGCCGCGGTCACCAACGCCATGCTGCATCGGTTACAGCATCTCAGTTTCTTCGCGACGGCAGTGTTGTTTTGGTGGGCGGTGCTGTGGCGCAGCGGCCGCGGCGTCGCCACTTGGCACCTGTTCGTCACCATGATGCATACGGCGGTGCTCGGCGTCCTCATGACGCTGGCGCCGCGCGTGCTGTATGTCGCGCAGACCCAGTCCGCGGCGGACTGGGGTATGACCTCGCTGGAAGATCAGCAACTCGCCGGAGTGGTGATGTGGATTCCCGCTGGCACGGTCTATGCGGGAGCCGCGCTGGCGATGGCGGCCTTGTGGATTCACCAGTCGAGCCGCGGCGGGACGGCGATCGATCATGCCTAGCCATGCGCGCAATCGATGGATATGGATGGTAGCGATCGTAGCATTGGTCGCTGTCGCGGGCGGTGTCTTTCTCACAGTTCAAAGCACCCGGGCGCAGGACGAAGACATCGCACGATCGCTCACGGGCGGCGACGCACGGAAGGCGCCGCCGTTGCTGCGGCGTTATGGTTGCGCCGGTTGCCACCAGATCCCGGGCATATCTGGCGCCGACGGCCTGACCGGCCCGCCACTCGCCCGATTTCGCCAGCGCGTGTTCATCGCCGGTTCCCTTCCGAACAATGCGGGCAATCTCGTCGAATGGATCGTCAGGCCGACGACGCTGCATCCCGGCTCAGCCATGCCGGAAACCGGCATTTCCGAAGCCGAGGCGCGGGACGTGGCGGCCTATCTCTACCTCAAATGATCAGGGCTTGGGCGTCGGCCGCGGCGGCAGCGATTTAATGAAGGCGGCCATGGCGTTGCGGTCGGCCTGCGGCAGCATGGCCGTATTGGTGACCACGTCGAGCATCGACGAGCCGATGCGACCGTGGTCGGGCGTCATGCCGGTCTCGAGCAGTTCGGCGATATCGCGCTCGGACCAGACGCCGATACGCGCCGGGGTAATGTTTGGCGTAAATCCCACTCCTTCTGGATCTGGCCCTCCGGCATAACGGGCATCCGGCTTGATCGCGCCGAACACGTTTCGTGTCGAGTGGCATTCCGCACAATGGGCCAAAGCCTCGACCAGATAAGCGCCCCGATCACGCGACGGATCGCCGGTCGGCGGAGGCACCGTGCCCTGCGGCTTGAAGAACAGTACTTTCCAGATCCCGATTGCGCGGCGCACCTTGAACAGGGAGGCGATATCGTGCGGCGGCGCTTTTCCGGACACAGGTGGCAAAGTGCGCAGATAGGCTGCGAGATCGCGGATATCTACGGGCGTCATTCCCGCATAGCTCGTATAGGGGAAGGCGGGATAATAGTGATCGCCGCGAGGCGACACGCCGCTGACCAGCGCGTTGGCGACATCGACAGTGCGCCAGGTGCCGATGCCATCATTTGGGTCCGGTGAAATATTGGGTATGCGGAAGGTGCCGAAAGGTGAAGCCAGTGCGAGTCCGCCACCCAACGCCAACCGGTTGGACTGACCCGGCCGTGCGTGGCAGGACGCGCAATCTGCCGCGGCGAATATAAGGGCGCCGCGTGTTGCGTCTCCAACTCCGGCGAAACGAGCATCGTCTTCGTCAAATGCTGGCCCAGGGGCGGAAACAATCCACGCAACCGACAGTCCAATGGCGAAGATAGCCATGAAAGCGAGGAGCGTGCGCGCGCGTCGCGGAGCCGCCCGGGGTGACACAATGCAGATGCCCGAATTCGCCATGAGCTTGCTCGTGCACAGGTGCGCCCGGACGATCTATCCGGGAGACAGCGCGCAGCCGTTGTCCGGCAAGGCCTTTTCGCCCTTCGCCGTGAGCTGGAAAAGATCGCCGTTCTTCTCCACGTAGCCTTCCATCACAAGATCCGCCGTTTTGGCTACATCGTCGAATGCCACGGCGGTCTCGATCTCATGGAGGGTTTCGAGCTGTTCATTTGTGAGCATGTCGGTCTCCGCTGAGTGAAAGCAGTAACGCGGTTGATCTCCCGCTCGGCATAAGACGCGCAGGCATCGGAGAAGTTCGATTATTGAAGGGCGCCGGCCTAGACGGAAAGGTGGGCCGGCTCAATTAGCGCGAGAATGACGCGCGTTCAGTCGCGATGGCTCGGTCCTGCACCGCAACAATCCTCTCCGTCCGAGCCAATTGCGGAGACGCGCTACGATCCAGGCGGAGCAACCGAGCGCGTTAAATAACGTGGGCGGGCTGAGTGAGCGGCGTGATCCGCCAATGGTCGGGGTGGCCGCTGGATGCCGTGCTATAGGAGCATGATCGGAGATCAGCCGGGGCTGCATGGACTCGGAAAAACGACAAAGCGAGCAGCCGGGTCGTCAGAATGCCGTCTCCTTCCGTTGAAACCGATTGCAATCTGAGGCGTCCACCTGGGCGTCGATACGATCCGCAAAGCAGCTTGCCTTCGACCGCGGCTGCACGTACGAAAGGAATGCGGCTCTCGTTTTCCGAGAGCCGCATCGTCGTCAGGTGATCGCGTTTGTCACCGGGGGCTCCGCCATCTGTTCGGCCTGTGCCGCAGAATCCGGTCGTGCCGGACCCAGCACAGGTTCTTGTCCGAGCGGTTCGAACGCGCGGAATTCGAAGGTGCCCTTGCCATCGGGGCTGGGTCCTTCTGAATAGGCGCCGGGCGCGACGGGCATGCCGTTCCTCTCGGTACCCATGAACATATAAGCAAACTCCTGCGCTTCTTTTGTTCGATCGAAGGAGTTCGGGATTGGCAACGCCGCCGTGCCGCCAAGCTCTTCGATGACGGCAAGCCACTGCTGCTGGTGCATCGTGTCCCGCGCAATTAGATAGCTGAGCATTTTCTGCATGCCTTCGTCGGCCGTTGCATTGAAGAGACGAACGGCGAGGGTACGACCCGTGCTTTCAGCCGCAACGTTCGCATACATGTCGGCGGCAATATTGCCGCTGGCATAGACGTGAGAACAGTCGAAGGGCACGCCGTCACAGTTGGCGGGGAAAGCGGCCATGCCGGTTGACAGGACGTGACGATGAAGCATGCCTTCGACAATGTGCCGAGGGCGTTCGCCGCCGAGTACGGCACCGACAATGGGATTTGCGGTCGCGGCACTTTCCTGAAGGGTCGCTGGAGCGTCTTCCAGATTCAGCGCGACGGCTGTCGCAAGCATCTCAATGTGACTGATCTCTTCGGTCGCGGTGTTGAGCAGAACGTCGCGATACTTGGCCGGGCCTCGTGCGCCCCACGCTTGGAAGAAGTATTGCAGGCAGACGCGAATTTCACCTTCCACGCCGCCGATGGCTTGCTGGAGCTGTCGGGCAAAGATCGGATCGGGGCTCGCGACTTCTACGGGATACTGGAGTCGTTTGTCGAAATAATACATTGGCGTTCCTTGGATGCGCGACGTTTCCACTCCGGGGTCGTCGCTCGTGGGCAGGATGGGTGGATTAATGAGCTTGGCGCTTCCAACGTTTTCCCTGGCGACGGTCCGATGACATCGCCCCATACGCAAACCGCGGATTGCGGATGCAGTCACCGCCGACACCACTGATCGATGCCTGGCATTGATTGTAGGATGTGAACGAGCAGTCCGGCGTTCCTCCGGTAACGGTGGTACGCTGGCAGAAGGGATAAGCTGGAGCCGCGTGAGCGGGCAGCGAGATGCCGCAAGTGATGATGAACGCCGAAGCGATAATCGTTCGATGCATGGGAAACTCCGTGATTGGGTAGTCACGGAAGTCGTAGTTTCCCGCCCTGTTCCTACGATGCCACTATTCTTTTGCCATTGGCGTCGTATGTCGCGCAGCGGGCAGACAAGAAATATTTCGAGGTAGAACGTCTGCATATTGTTCGCGAGACACATCAAGGATCCAGATGCCGGTCGAACAGAATCCTCGCACGTTCACGATCAACTTTGGTCCGCAGCACCCGGCCGCTCACGGTGTCCTTCGATTGATCCTCGAATTGGACGGAGAGGTCGTCACGCGCGTCGATCCCCACATCGGTCTTCTTCACCGCGGCACCGAAAAGCTCATCGAAGCAAAGACATACCTGCAGGCGATCCCGTACTTCGATCGTCTGGACTACGTCGCGCCGATGAGCCAGGAGCACGCGTTCTGCCTTGCAATCGAGAAGCTCCTTGCCATCACGCCGCCATACCGTGCTCAATTGATCCGGGTTCTTTATCTCGAGATCAGCAGAATCCTTTCGCATCTCCTCAACGTCACGACACAGGCGATGGACGTCGGAGCGCTCACTCCGCCGTTGTGGGGTTTCGAGGAGCGTGAGAAACTGATGGTCTTCTATGAACGAGCTTCCGGAAGCCGTATGCACGCGAACTACTTCCGACCGGGCGGCGTGCATCAGGATCTGCCAAACCAGTTGATCGACGACATCGATGCTTGGTGCGACCCGTTCCTGAATGTCCTTGAAGACCTGGACGGGCTCTTGACCAATAACCGCATCTTCAAGGGTAGAAACGTTGATATCGGCGTAATCTCGCTTGATGAGGCCTGGAAGCGCGGTTTCTCCGGCGTGATGGTTCGCGGTTCCGGAGCAGCCTGGGACCTTCGCAAGTCGCAGCCCTACGAATGCTACGCCGAACTCGACTTCGACATACCCATCGGGAAGAACGGCGACTGCTTTGATCGCTATCTGATCCGGATGGAGGAGATGCGCCAGTCCGTGGGTATCATGAAGCAGTGCATTGCACGGCTCAGGTCATCGGATGGCGGCGGGGAGATCATGCTTCAGGATAATAAAATCGTGCCGCCGCGACGTGCAGAGATGAAGCGGTCCATGGAAGCCCTGATCCACCACTTCAAGCTCTATACCGAAGGATTCCACGTGCCTGCGGGCGAGGTCTATGTCGCTGTCGAGGCGCCTAAAGGAGAATTCGGCGTCTTTCTGGTGTCGGACGGGTCAAATAAGCCGTACAAATGTCATGCACGGGCGCCCGGTTTCGCTCATCTCGCGGCCATGGACTATCTCTGTCGAGGCCATCTTCTTCCAGACGTATCCGCGATCCTCGGATCGCTCGATATCGTTTTCGGCGAAGTTGATCGATGAGTGAGTCTTTGCTTTGTCGTGGAGCTAAAGTCCCTGTGACGAAGGCAATGAGCCATCCGGTTAGAGCGACTGAAATATCGGCGCGCCTAGTGTGACGATATGTTATGTTCGCCGACCGGCGCGGTAGGAACGTAAGTCCCTGGCCGAACGTTGCTTCGCCACATTATGCGGGGGCAACATGACGACTCGTCAGACCAATCAATCGCTGACGCAATTTGCGCAACGCCTAAAGCGTTCGTCGGTCCGGGTCGGCAGGCCGTTTCCGCTCGGCGCCACATGGGACGGACTGGGCGTCAGCTTTGCCCTGTTCTCTGCCCACGCCACCCGGGTGGAATTGTGTCTGTTCGACGACCGCGGCGAACGCGAGCTCGAACGGATCGAGCTGCCGGAATATACGGACGAGGTGTGGCACGGTTATCTCCCTAATGCACGCCCTGGGACCGTCTATGGCTATCGGGTCCATGGCCCGTTCGAACCCGAGGCCGGTCACCGCTTCAATCCGAACAAGCTGCTGATCGATCCCTACGCCAAACAACTCATCGGCGAGTTGAAATGGGGCCCGCAGCTGTTCGGCTACCGGTTTGGCCATCCTGACAAGGATCGCTCATTCGACAACAGCACAGCGCTCCGCTGATGCAGAAGTGCCGTGTGATCGATCCGGCATTCACCTGGGGGGCGTCGCGCAAGCCCGACATTCCGTGGGACCGCACCATATTTTATGAAATGCACGTGAAGGGCTTCACCAAGCTCCATCTTCTTGTGCCCGGGCCGGAGAGGGGCACATTTGCGGGGCTATCCCATCCCCATATCCGCGATTATCTGAAGTCCCTAGGTGTGACGAGCATCGAGCTTCTCCCGATTCATGCGTTCGTCGATGATAGCTACCTCGTGGAGAAAGGCCTTCACAATTATTGGGGCTATAATTCTTTGGCGTTCTTCGCGCCCGAGCCCCGTTACATGCACACGCGCAGCCCGTCTGAGTTCAAGGCGATGGTGAACCAGTTCCATGCCGCCGGGCTCGAGGTCATTCTCGACGTCGTCTACAATCACACGGCCGAAGGCAACGAACTGGGGCCGACGCTGTCGCTGAAGGGCATCGACAACGCGAATTACTACCGCCTGATGCCGAATGAGCGGCGCTACTATATAAACGATACCGGCACCGGCAACACCGTCAACATGTCGCATCAACGCGTTATCCAGCTCGTGGCCGACTCGCTGCGCTACTGGGCCAACGAGATGCAGGTCGACGGTTTCCGCTTCGACCTCGCCACCATCCTCGCCCGCGAACCGCACGGCTTTGACGAAGGCGGGGGCTTCCTCGATGCCTGCCGACAGGATCCGACGCTGGCGGGCCTGAAGCTGATTGCCGAACCATGGGATATCGGGCCCGGCGGCTATCAGGTCGGTCAATTCCCACCCGGATGGGCCGAATGGAACGACAAGTTTCGTGATGCCGTCCGCAGTTTCTGGAAGGGCGATCCAGGCATGGTTCCGGAGCTCGCCAAGCGGATTTCAGGCTCGGGCGATCTGTTCAACAAGCGAGGCCGCAAGACCTGGGCGACGGTCAATTTCATCACCGCCCATGACGGCTTCAATCTGAACGATCTCGTCTCCTACAACGACAAGCACAACGAGGCCAACGGAGAGGATAACCGCGACGGTCATTCCAACAACCATTCGTGGAATCACGGCACCGAAGGGCCGACCGACGATCCAGAGATCCAGGCGCTTCGCGAACGCCAGAAGCGCAATCTGCTGGCTACCGTCTTGCTGTCACGCGGAACACCGATGCTGCTGGCCGGCGACGAGTCCGGCCATACGCAGAAGGGCAACAACAACGCCTATGCCCAGGACAACGAGATCACCTGGCTAGATTGGCTCGACATCGGGTCCCGCGGCCAGGATCTGCGAGAGTTCACGCGAAAACTCATCGCCGTGCGGAAAGCTTATCCGGTCCTTTCGCGTGGTCGATTCGTGGCGGGGACGTTCAACCCCAACCTTGACGTCAAGGGCGTCACCTGGCTCGACCCGACCGGCAACGAGATGGGCCAGGATCAATGGGACGACGACAATGCCAAATGCTTCGGCATGCTGCTCGACGGGCGCTCGCAGGAGTCCGGCATCATCCAGCGCGGCGAAGACTCAACGGTCCTGCTCGTCTACAATCCTCATTTCGACGTGGTCAATTTCCAGCT
>NZ_JBIISY010000040.1:0-35589 GCF_044340795.1 Tardiphaga sp. | reverse complement strand
ATGGAGAAGCTGGCGAGCATAACTATCCTGTCCCTCGGTTTTCGACCGTTGGCTGAACGACGTAATGAAACTGGATTTTCTTGGTTTCCGCGAGGGGTGGATCTGACCGCCGACCAGACCTGCGCAGACTGGAATCGGATTCAGTGCCCTCGACAGCAACCATGACTGCAGAAGGTTAAAAAAGCGGTGCAATCGTAGCTATGCCACGGGCGCGCCGTCCCGCTTTTGGTTGCCACGAGAATCAGAAAGGCCGGCGCTGAAGCGCCGGCCTTGTGCTGGATCGTACGAAAATCAGGCTGCGCGCACGGTATCGAGGAAGCGGCCGACCTGCTGCTTCAGACGACCGCTTTCAGACGACAGCGACCGTGCTGCCGACAGCACCTGGGAGGACGCCGTCCCGGTCTCGCTGGCACCACGCTGGACGTCGACAATGTTCGACGAAACTTCACGCGTACCATGCGCCGCCTGCTGGACGTTGCGGGAGATTTCCTGCGTGGCCGCGCCCTGCTGCTCGACCGCCGAAGCGATGGTGGACGCGATTTCCGACATCTGGCCAATGGTGGTGCCGATCTCCTGGATCGCCGAGACGGATTCGTCCGTGGCTGTCTGGATGCTGGCGATCTGCGCGCTGATCTCGCCGGTGGCCTTGGCGGTCTGTTCCGCCAGCGCCTTCACCTCGGCCGCCACGACTGCGAAACCACGGCCGGCATCGCCGGCGCGCGCCGCTTCAATGGTCGCATTGAGCGCCAGAAGGTTGGTCTGGCCGGCGATGGTGTTGATCAGTTCGACCACCGCCCCGATCCGACCGGCCGCGCGCGACAATTCACCTACGCGATCATTGGTCTTCTGCGCCTGGTCGACCGCCGCGCTGGCAATGCGCGACGATTCCTGAACCTGTCGGCTGATCTCATTGATGGAGGATGTCATTTCTTCCGTCGACGAGGCCACCGACTGCACATTGGTCGACGCTTCCTCGGACGCCGCAGCAACCATCGTGGTCAGTTCCTGCGACCGCTCCGCCGTCGATGTCAGCATGCCGGCAGAGCCTTCCAGCTCGTTCGACGCAGAAGAGACTGCCTCGACGATCTGGCCGACCGCAGATTCGAAATCATCGGCCAGGCGGACCATGTCGCGACGGCGCTGCAACGCTGCCTGCTGATCCTGGGTGAGCTTGGCTTCCGCCTCGATGCGCGCCTTTTCCTCGGCCTTCACCTTGAAGCCTTCGACGGCACGCGCCATGTCGCCGACCTCGTCCTTGCGACCGAGGCCGGGCAGCACCACGCCGAAATCGCCATCGGCGAGGCGCTTCATGCTCGCGGTGAGGCCGGACAGTGGCCCGATGATGCCACGCGCGATCAGGAAGGCGATGACCAGGCCGATCACCGTCGAGACGGCCGCGACGACCGTCTGCAATGTGGTGGTCGTCGAAATCTGGTCATTCGTCGCAGCGACCGTCTGCAGCTGGGCTTGCTGGATCCCTGTCTTGACGACCTCGACCCTGGCGATCGCATTGACGATGAGCGGGCTGATCGACTTGTTGAAGATCGCGTCCGATGCCTGCATGCTGGCGGCAGCTTTTTCGAACAGCGCCGCGTAGCTCTTCAGATTGGTGCGGATAGTGCCGAACAGCGCAGCCAGCGTCGGCGGCATCTGCATCTTTTCCATTTCGCCGATCTGCTGCTCGGCAATCCGGGCCTGGTCCTTGAACGCTTCGATGTGCTTGTCGTCACGGCTGGAGAAGAACCGCCAGTTGGCGATCTGGACCATCAGCGTGTCCGCCTCGAGCTTGGTCGATCCCTGGCCATAAGTCGTGTTGCGCGTGCTGATCGTGAGCTTGCGCAGGCTGGAGGAGAGCTTGTCGCCGGCCTCCTGCAGGACTTCGCGCCCCGCGACCACCTGCTTGACGGCTTCGCCAAGCGCCTGCCGCTGCTTCGTCACCTCGGCAACATCCTTCGCGATCGCCTGATACGCCGTGCGGCGCTCTTCCGAGCGGCTCGCTTTCATCACCGTATCGACGCTTGCCGCCAGACTGGCCAATCGCCTGTCGGCATCGGCAATCGACGCTTCATCCTGATCGAACGAGTAGCGCAGGATGGCGCCGCGCACCGCCTGCAGTTCCGAAGCCACTTCGGCCGCGCGGATGGTGTTGCTCGACAGCTGGGTCATGGAGGCGACCCGCGTCCCGACTTCCGTCATCTGCCAGACAGCGAAGCCCGAGCTCGCCAGCCCGAACAGAACCAGAGCGCCGAAGCCGCCATAGAGGCGGCCGCGAATGCGGAGATTGAGCAGTGACATGGCTGGCATTCCTTACTGGATCGACGACATGTTAGGCGGCCCGGACCGAGTCCAGGAATTTACCGACTTCGCGTTTGAGCCGTCCGCTTTCGCTGGATAGCGACTGCGCAGCGGAGAGAACCTGTGACGAGGCCGAGCCCGTCGCAGTCGCGCCACGCTGGACGTCGGCGATATTGGCGCTCACCTGCATAGTGCCGTGGGCGGCCTGCTGGACATTGCGCGCAATCTCCTGGGTCGCTGCGCCCTGCTCCTCGACGGCGGAGGCGATGGTCGAGGCGATCTCGGACATCCTGCCGATGGTGTCGCCGATTTCGGCAATGGCATTCACCGATTCCCGGGTCGCGGCCTGGATGCCGGAGATCTGCTGGGAGATCTCGCTGGTCGCGCTGGCAGTCTGCTGCGCGAGCGCCTTGACCTCGGCGGCGACGACCGCAAAGCCGCGCCCGGCATCGCCGGCGCGTGCCGCTTCGATGGTCGCATTGAGGGCCAGGAGATTGGTCTGGCTGGCGATGGTGTTGATCAGCTCGACCACATCGCCGATACGCGCGGCCGCCTTGGCCAGTTCGGCAACGCGCTCATTGGTCCGGTGCGCCTGATCCACCGCCGAATTGGCGATCCCGGCGGACTCCTGCACCTGCCGGCTGATCTCGTTGATCGAGGACGACATCTCCTCGGTCGACGAGGCCACCGCCTGGACGTTCCCCGATGCCTCGTCGGACGCGTTGGCGACCGCCACGGTGAGCTCCTTGGCCTGCTCGGCCGTTGCCGTCAGTCCGCCCGCCGATTGCTCCAGCTGCGACGAGGCCGTAGAAACGTTATCGACGATGTTGCCAACGGCCCGCTCGAAGCCATCGGCCAGATTTGCCATCTCGCGCCGGCGCGCTGCTGCCGCCTCATTGTCCTGATCGACGCGCGCGTTGGCCTCGTCCCGCGCCTTGCGTTCGGCATTGTCGCGGATCACCGAGACGGTCTTGGCGATATCGCCGATTTCATCACCGCGCCGGGCACCGGGGATGACGACATCCAGATCGCCTCCCGCCATCCGGCCCATGGCGGCATTGAGACGGGTCATCGGCCGGGCGACGCCGAAGAAGCTGAACACCATCGATCCGACCAGCACAGCGACCACCGCGACACCGAGCGCGAGATTGATCTGGCCCGAGCGCTCCATGGTTGCAGCCGCCTGATTGCGGGCTTCGGTCACGGCCTTGCCTGCATTCGTCACAGCCACGGCCACCAGCTCGCCGGCGGACGTTGCCGCCGGTGTGAGCTTCTTGCGAACGATGTCGGTCTTCTGGTCGTTGACCTGGATGGCCTCGTCGGTCGCCGTCATGAATTTCCGCATGTCGGCGCTAAGCTGGGTCAGGCCGTTCTGCACCAGCTCGCTATCCTCGGCAACGCTGGCCTTGGCCAGCGCATCGTTCAGCGCCTTGGCCTTGGTGACGATCAGCCCTTTCTGAACGATCTCGTTCAGCGACGCATAGCGCCAGGCAGCGGCTTGAACGGCGCTGATGGCACCGTCGGCGATCTTGAGCTGGTTATCGACATCACCCCAGTTCGGCGCCTGGTTCACCGCCGTGGTCAGGCGCATCTGTTCGAGATGCCTGTTCCAGTCGAGCACGGCGACATTGCGCGTGCGGTAAAGATCGAGCAGCTTCTTCTGCAGACCAGCGAGTTCGTCGGCGGCCGAGACATAGGACGCTGTCAGCGCCTTGATCCTCGCGAAATTGTCCCGGTTTTCCTGTCGACGCGCCGCGGCGATGTTTGCGTCCAGGATCTTGTCCTGGGCCGCTTTCGCCGCCTTGATTTCGGCGACACTCTTGTCCATGTCGGGAGTCGTGATCGCGATGCGCAGGCTCTGGCTGGCCGTCTGCATGCTGCGCATCAGCGCATCCGCCTCGCGCGTGCCATCGGCGATCTGCTGCTGCACATCGGCCCGATGATTGACGTCGGAGACTTCCGTCTCGGTATGCATCTGATTGGCGACGACGCCGATGGATAACAGGATGCCTATCAAGCCGGCCAAACCGAGTTTGTTGCCGACGCGATTGATCTTCACCATGCCCCCCACTTCCCGGAACGGCACGCGCCAGCCCGCGCGCAGACAAAGCCTGCACGGCTGAAGGCGGCACGCCCCAACAGACGCTAAACGACGGAAATCGTGAGGCAGCAACGACATGTGCTGCCCGCGAGGACGACGACCTGAGTGGTCTTGGGATCAGCCGCGAACCGCGCGGGCCTGTTCTCGCGGGTTCAGGAGTACCACTGCATTCCTGACACAATCGTTAATTGTCGGGTCAGGTAGCATCCACCGCGCTGCACAAATGTAATGCAGCAACGCGCTGAAATTGCAGGCGTCAGTGCGAGAGAATCTTCGACAGGAATAGCTGCGCACGGTCGCTGCGCGGATGGCCGAAGAAGTCGTCCTTCTGCGCGTCCTCGACGATCTCGCCCGCATCCATGAAGATGACGCGGTTGGCGACCTTCTTGGCGAAGCCCATTTCATGGGTCACCACCATCATGGTCATGCCTTCCTTGGCGAGTTCGACCATGACGTCGAGCACCTCGTTGATCATCTCGGGATCGAGCGCCGAGGTCGGCTCGTCGAACAGCATGCAGATCGGGTCCATCACCAGCGCCCGCGCAATGGCGACGCGCTGCTGCTGGCCGCCGGAGAGCTGGCCGGGATACTTCTCCGCATGCGCCGTGAGGCCGACGCGCTCCAGCATGGCCATCGCCTTCTTGCGCGCAGCCTCTTCCTTGCGACCAAGCACGATGGTCTGGCCGAGGCAGAGATTCTCCACGATCTTCAGATGCGGAAACAGCTCGAAGTGCTGAAACACCATGCCGACGCGCGAGCGCAGCTTCGGCAGATCCCGCTTCATCGTCGTGACATTGAGGCCGTCGACCGTGATGGTGCCTTCCTGCACCGGCTCGAGCGCATTCACGGTCTTGATCAGCGTGGACTTTCCCGAGCCGGACGGGCCGCAGACGACGACGACCTCGCCTTTCTCGACCTTGGTCGTGCAGTTCTTCAGCACCTGAAACTGCGGATTGTACCACTTGCTGACATTGTCGATGGAAATCATGGGCATGGGGATCGACCGTCTTGATTAGCGGATGATGCTGATGCGCTTTTGCAAGCGCTTCACGAAGAAGGAGGCGGTGAAGCTGATGACGAAATAGACCACCGCTGCGAACAGATACATTTCGGTCAGGCGACCATCGCGCTGCGCCACCTTGGCGGCGGCGCCGAGGAAGTCGGTGATCGACAGCACATAGACTAGCGAGGTGTCCTGAAACAGCACGATGGTCTGGGTGAAGATCACCGGCAGCATGTTGCGGAACGCCTGCGGCAGCGTGACGTAGCGCATCACGCCACGATAATTGAGGCCGATCGCATAGCCGGCCATGACCTGCCCCCGCGGTACCGACTGGATGCCGGCACGCATGATCTCGGCGAAGTAGGCCGCCTCGAACAAGGTGAAGGTGATGATGGTCGACGTATAGGCGCCGACCTGCACCGGCTGGTCGGCGCGGATGATCCACTGCCCGATATAGGGGCTGAGGAAGTAGAACAGGAAGATCACCAGCACCAGCGGCAGCGAGCGCATGAGATTGACGTAGCTGGCCGCGATGCCGGAGACCACGGCATTCGACGACAGCCGCATCATGGCGATGATCGTGCCGAGGATCAGGCCGAAGAAAGTCGCGATGGCCGTCAGCGTCAGGGTGAAGACCATGCCTTGATAGAAGAGGTAGGGAAAGCTGCGCCAGATGACGTCGAAATCGAATGTGCTGAACATCACTTATTTCCCCACATTGAAGCCGGGGATGACCAGCCGTTTCTCGATCATGCGCATGCCGATCGTGACGACGGCGCTCAGCAACAGATAGATGCCCGCAGCGGCGGTGAAGGCCTCGAACACCTGGAACGAGAATTCCTGCATCGAGCGCGCCTGCGCGGTGAGCTCGAGCACGCCGATGGTCAATGCCGGCGCGGTATTCTTGATCGTGTTCAGGAATTCCGACGTCAGCGGCGGGAAGATGATGCGATAGGCGAGCGGCAGCAGGATGTAGCGATAGGTCTGCCACGTGGTCAGGCCGATCGCCGTGCCGGCCATCCGCTGGCCCTTCGGCAGAGCATTGATCCCGGCCGTCACCTGGCCTGCGACGCGCGAGGACATGTAGAAGCCAAGCCCGAGCATCGCGGCGATGAAGGGTCCGTTGCGGAGCTGCTTCACCCAGATGCCGAATTCGCCCGGCAGCAACTCCGGAACGACGAAGAACCAGATGAACAGCTGCACCAGCAGCGGGATGTTACGGAAGAGTTCGATATAGGCATTGCCGATCATCACCGGCCAGCGCGACGGCAATGTGCGCATGATGCCGATCACGGAGCCAAGGACGAAAGCGATGATCCAGGCGACCAGCGCCAGCAGGATGGTGACCTGGAGGCCGCTCATCAGGGAGGCGAAATAAGTGCCGGTCGCATCGGGCGTCTGATCCCAGAAGATGCCCCAGTTCCAGTTATAGTTCACGCATCGTCCCCCAAACGCGTCTCAGTCCAAAACCATGCAATGGCCGGGCCATTGTGTCCCTCTCCCCGCTTCGTGCGAAGCGGGGAGAGATGAACATGAGTGTCGCTTAGAGATACGCGTCCGGGTCCGGCGAATCCGACGGCTTGGCAAACGCCTTGGTCTGTTCCGGGCCCATCGGGACGTTGAGGTTCAGACCCTTGGGCGGGATCTTCTGGGTGAACCACTTCTCATACAGCTTGGCGCCTTCCGGGCTCTTGTAGAGTTCGGCGGTGGCCGCATCCGCAACCTTCTTGAACGCGTCGTCGCCCTTGCGCAGCATGATGCCGTAGGGCTCGGGCTTCGAGAAAGCATCCTTCGAGATCACATAGGCATTCGGATCACGTGCGCCGGCGGCCAACGAGGCGAGCAGGATGTCATCCATCACGAAGGCTGCTGCGCGGTCGGTCTCGACCATCAGGAAAGCCTCGGCGTGATCCTTGGCCGGCACGATATTGATGCCGAGGCTGCGCGCGGCATTCGCTTCGGTGAGCTGCTTGATGTTGGTGGTGCCGGAGGTCGACACGACGGTCTTGCCCTTCAGATCATCGATCTTCTCGAGCTTGGCGGTCTTCTTCGAGACGAAACGGCTAGCCGTGAGGAAGTGGGTGTTGGTGAAGCCGACCTGCTTCTGGCGATCCACATTGTTCGTGGTGGAGCCGCATTCGAGATCGACGGTGCCGTTGGCGATCAGCGGAATGCGCGTGGCCGAAGTGACCGGATTGAGCTTCACCTCGATCTTGTCGTTCTTCAGCTCTTTCTTCACCGCCTCGACGATCTTGTAGCAGATGTCCATGGCGAAGCCGACAGGCTTCTGATTGTCATCGAGATAGGAGAACGGCACCGAGGAATCACGGAAGCCGATGGTGATGGCGCCGGTGTCCTTGATCTTCTTGAGCGTGCCGGTCAGCTCCTGCGCGCTCGCCTGGCCTGCAAAGGCGGCAGCGACCACGGTCCCCAACAGAAAAAGTCGTTTCATAGTCCCTCTCCTCATTCCGGTCTCACACCGGCGGCGCTCCTGCCGAGCACGCCAGCCTGTCCGCCCGTCATGCTTGCACAAACGGGGCCAAACGCAAATGCCCCCTCCGGCAAATGCCGGAAGAGCGCCGAAGTGATACGTTTAAAAGGGTCGATTGGTTCGCGCGCATCCTACGAAAGATGGAGAACAGGAACAGGCGGATCGTCGCAGGACGACGATATTGCTACACAATCAGGCCGGCGCCGCGACACCGATGGTCCGGCGCTGCTTTTGCGCTGCGACAGCCTCGCCAAAAGCCAGGAAGAGCGCGCGATTGATCGGATTGATCTGCGGGTCATATTCAGCGTGCCACTGCACCCCGAGCGCGAAGCCGGGCGCGTCCGCGATGCGGATGGCCTCGACCGTGCCGTCCTCGGCGATCCCTTCGATCACCACGCGCTGACCGGGAATTTCAATCCCCTGCCCGTGCAGGGAGTTGACCGTGATGGTCTCGCGGCCGAGCAGATTTGCAAAGGTGCCGTTGCTGGTGAGGTGCACGTCATGTCGATCGGCAAACACCACCGCCGGGTCAGGATGGATTTCACCATTCTCCAGCCGCGGCATGCGGTGATTCATGCGGCCGGGCAGTTCGCGGATTTCGGGATGCAGCGTGCCGCCGAACGCGACATTCATCTCCTGCAGTCCACGGCAGATGCCGAAGATCGGGACCCCGCGCGCGACGCAGGCCTCGACCATGGCCAGCGCCACGTCGTCCCGCCCGTTGTCATAGGGCTCATGGCGGATACAGGCCTGCATGCCGAATCGGGTGGGATGCACGTTGGCGCGGGCGCCGGTGAGCAGGATACCATCGACCAGATCGAGGACTTCACCGACATCCGTAATGTCGGGTGTGCCGGCGAACATCATCGGCAAGGCGCCGGCCACTTCCGCCACCGCGCGAAGATTGTTTTCTCCGGCCGCCTGGACGGAAAACCGGTTCTCGATGCGATAGGCGTTGCCGATGACGCCGATAACGGGCCGGGACTTCGTTGCCATAGCTTCCGGTCGAACACTTTATGACAGAACAGCTATAGCCGACTTGCCATGTGAAAACGACCGATAAGGGAACAGAACATCCATTCTCCCCTGCATGGGAGAAAAATCGACTGCTGCTGGGTGGAGATCGTGTTGTCTGGTGGACCGGAGGCCAGATGGTGGGCGCGACAGGGATCGAACCTGTGACCCCTTCCATGTCAAGGAAGTGCTCTCCCGCTGAGCTACGCGCCCTAAGAACCGGTCGTGACGGGTAATGCGGACCCTATAACGGGTCCGATCGGGTCAGGCAAGGACGCCGAAGCGTAAATCCTTGCCTGTTTTGCAGAAATCGTCAGCCCTCAGGCCGCGAGCATCTTGTTCACTTCGCTGACCAATTCGCGCAGGTGCACGGGCTTGGCCAGAACCTTGGCATTCTTGGGCGCCTCGGAGTCCGAATTCAGCGCCACAGCGGCGAATCCGGTGATGAACATGATCTTGATGTCCGGATCGAGCTCACTGGCGCGGCGGGCCAGTTCGATGCCATCCATTTCCGGCATCACGATATCCGTTAGAAGCATTTCAAAGGGTTCTTCGCGCAGCCTCTGATAGGCTGACATCCCGTTGTCGTGGTGCGACACGGAAAAGCCGGCGTTTTCCAGTGCCTTCACCAGGAACCGGCGCATGTCGTTGTCGTCTTCGGCGAGAAGGATCTTGTGCATGGCGTTGAGACGTCAAACCCGAGTGAGGAAACCGTGGCGCCTACTAAGCCCGAGGGTTGGTAAATTTCGGGTGAAGTTTGCGTGGCGGGCATGTGGATAAGCGTTTCATTATGGTGCGCCAGATTGCGATCCAGAGCAACAAAACCCCGCATTCACAGCCATTCCGCACCCGGCCCGCACCCCGCGCTGGCGACCTGCGGCGGGATCACGCCATTTTCCCGACAATGACACCTCGCAAATCGCCGGTTTTCTGCCAGACTGGTGCTCCAGAAAAACGTGCCTGCAGGGACGAAATGCGACGATGACCCAGTTTGACGGTGAGCTGTCGCCCCCCTTCGAGATTGCCGAGCCGCCCGAATGGCGGGCGCCGATCATTTTCAACTCGCCCCATTCCGGCACCGTCTATCCCGCCGCGTTTCTCGGCGCGTCGCGAATCGATATCGCCGCCCTGCGCCGCTCCGAGGATTCGTTCATGGACGAATTGATCGGCGGGCTGGCCAACCGCGGCTTTCCGGTGGTGCGGGTGCATTTCCCGCGCTCCTATGTGGACGTCAATCGCGAGCCCTATGAGCTCGATCCGCGGATGTTCACGGGCCGGCTCCCCAGCTTCGCCAATACACGCTCCATGCGCGTCGCCGGTGGCCTCGGCACCATTCCGCGCGTGGTCGGCGATGGCCAGGAGATCTATCGCGAGCGGCTCAATGTGGACGACGCCCTCACCCGCATCGAGAGCCTCTACAAACCCTATCACCGCGCCCTGCGCCGCCTGATCAACAAGGCGTATCAGACCTTCGGCACGGCCATCCTGGTCGATTGCCATTCGATGCCGTCCATCGGCATCGCCCGCGAGGAGCCGCGCCGGCCCGACGTGGTGATCGGTGATCGCTACGGCACTAGCTGCGCCGGGCTTCTGACCGATGTGGTCGAGGACACCTATCAGCGGCTCGGCTATTCGATCGGCCGCAACAAGCCCTATGCCGGCGGTTTCATCACCGAACATTACGGCAATCCCGCCAGCGGCCTGCATGCGGTCCAGATCGAGCTGAACCGGTCGATCTATATGGATGAGCGCAAACGCGAGCGGACCGCCCGCTTCGACCGGATCGCCGAGGACTTCACCGTTCTCGCCGATGCCCTGATCGACATCCCGCTCGGGCTGCTTGGCCCATTCCAGACGGCCGCCGAGTAGTTCTCGGCGGGGCGCAGACCGATTTGCCCGCAGCAAGATACAAAAATACCGCGATACCCCACTCTTTTACCGCGCCGATTCACGCAACCTTAGGTTTTATATCGCTAACTCCTCCCACGCAGCACCAAGCTGCGATCAACATTGGCAGGGGATTTTGAAATGAAGAAACTCTTGAAGTCGTTCATTGCAGATGAGTCGGGCGCGACCGCGATCGAATACGGTCTGATCGCTGCGGGCATTTCTCTGGCCATCATTGCTGTGGTCAACGGGCTCGGCACGAACCTCAATGGGAAGTTCACCGAGATCGACAACAAGTTGATGCAGAAGTAACCACCGCGCCTGGCGCGTCGCCTCGTTCTCAGCGAGCGCGGCCCGCTTGACTTTGTTGCCCTCATGCGGCCAGCGAAACATCGCCGCATGACAGTCGTCGTCGTGGCTGTCGACGATACGGGTTGTTGAAAGCAGAAATCTGGAATGCCGCGGCCGACCGCCGCTTACCTTGCAAAACCCCATAGACAAGAAAAAAGGGCCACTTGCGAAAGCAAGCGGCCCAAGTCTAGGGAGGAAACGCCCAAGGAGGGCAGCGATAGCGCGAGGCGCTACCGCACCGCAACAATATGCATCCCCAGCCCTCGAAGTGCAAGAGTTTTCGGGCTTTTTCTCATGCAAAAAATGCAAGGCTTTTGGACGGGCAGAACATAATCGTCATAATTAAATTGAACAAAAACAGACACTTGGAAAAACGTCAGCCATTTTGACACATCTTAAAAATGAACATAAATTCATTTCTAATGGCAAATTCCAGTTCTTGGGCTCACAAATCTGATCGGATTCAAACTGCGCAGAGTGCGCAGAAAGTCAGTTGCGCAGTCTGCGCAAAACCGAGAGCGGTGGGCAAATGCGTCGGCCTCATATGCAGCCCGACCCAAGCCACGATATAGGTTGTGCCAACCAGCCAACATCTCTCCGCCGTAAAGGATCCTGCCGTGACGGTCATCGATTTCACCGCCTTTATCGGCCGCCTCGCCACAGCGTCCGGTGAGACCATCCTTCCCTACTTCCGGACCTCGCTGAGCATCGACAACAAGAAGGCCGGTGATTTCGATCCGGTCACCGAAGCCGACCGCGGCGCCGAGGCCGTGATGCGTCGCCTGATCAAGCAGAGCTTCCCGCAACATGGCATCGTCGGCGAGGAATTCGGCATCGAGCACGAGGATGCCGACTATGTCTGGGTGCTCGATCCCATCGACGGCACCAAATCCTTCATCTCCGGCTTTCCGACCTGGGGCACGCTGATCGCGCTGCTGCACAAGGGCACGCCGGTCTACGGCATGATGCACCAGCCCTATATCGGCGAGCGCTTTTCCGGCGACAACGGCTCGGCGCGCTATCAGGGCGCAGGTGGCACCGGCCGCAAACTCGCCGTGCGCCGCTGCGACTCGCTGGAAAAGGCCGTGCTGTTCACCACCAGCCCGTTGCTGATGAACGAGGCCGATCGCGCCATCTTCCAGGGCGTCGAGAAGCATGTCCGCCTGTCCCGCTATGGCGGCGATTGCTACTCCTACTGCATGCTGGCCGGTGGCCATCTCGATCTGGTCATCGAGACCGACCTGAAGCCCTATGACATCGCCGCCCTCATTCCCATCGTCACCGGCGCGGGCGGCGTGGTGACGACCTGGGACGGCAAGCCGGCGCAGAACGGCGGCAAGATCATCGCCGCCGGCGACCCGCGCGTGCACGCAGCGGCGATGAAGCTGCTGAACGGGTGAGATGTAGCCCGCATGGAGCGAAGCGTAATGCGGGGCCAGCAGAGCAATTGAAACGCCGGTCCCCGGATTACGCTGCGCTCCATCCGGGCTACGGCCGCGCCGCCGCCCGCAAATGCTCCACCAGCTGCTGTGCCGGACGCGACATCACCTTCAGATCGCGAAAACAGATCGCCAGCTTGCGATTGGCCCAGGTATCCCTGATCCGCACCAGCGTGATCGGCATCGATCGCGCACAGCGCCGCGCCGCCACTTCCGGCACGATGGCGATGCCCACATGGGCCGCCGCCATCTGGCACATGGCGTCGAAATCGCGCATCTGGGCGCGATAGCGCAGCCGTGCGCCCAGCCGGGCCGCATATTTGCCGATGTGGTTCTGCAACGCCGTCGCATTGGTCAAGCCGATGAAATCGCGATCGACAACATCGCGAAAATCGATCGACCGGCGTGACGCCAGATCGTTGCGTTGCGCCGTCACCAGGACCAGACGATCCTCGCTGAAGATGAAGCGGTCGAGCGTCTCCGGCAGCGTATGCTCGGCAGCAAAGCCGAGATCGGCGCTCCCTGCGGCGATCGCCTGCGCTATATCGGCACTCTCGCGCTCTTCCGCCTCGAGGCTGACCTGTGGATGCTCGCGCAGGAATGCGGCCAGCGCCTTCGGCAGATGCTCGGACAGTCCGACGGTATTGGCCAGCAGCACGATGCTGGCCTTGGTGCCGGTGGCATAGGCCGCCAAATCGCTGCGCAGCGCCTCCACATCATGCAGCACCACCCGGGCATGGCCGAGCAGGCTTTCCCCTGCCGCCGTCAGCGTGACGCCGCGCCGCCCGCGCTTGAGCAGCGCGACACCGACCGCCGCTTCCAGCCCCTGAATGCGCGCGCTTGCAGAGGCCAGCGCCAGATTCGCCGTCGCCGCGCCGCCGGTAATGCTGCGCGCCTCGGCGACCGCGACGAACAGCCTGAGATCGACCAGATCGAAATGCATCGCGTCCTCCAGCCTTCGCCCTGACCGAAGGCATTCTCCGTATCCTCCAGATTGTGCCCATCGCCGGGATCGGTCAATGTGTCGCACCATGATCGACACCATGCTCATCCTCATCGCCGCCGTCTTCGCACTCGCAGGCTTCGTCAAAGGCGTCATCGGCCTCGGCCTGCCCACTGTCTCGATGGGCCTGCTCGCCACCACCATGACCCCGGTGCAGGCACTGACCATCGTCATCGTGCCGGCCATCGTCACCAACATCTGGCAGACCTTTGCCGGCCCTTATCTGCGCGACATCATCCGCCGGCTCTGGCCACTGCTGATCACCACGGCGATCGCGATCTGGTTCAGCGGCAGCCTGATGACAGGGCCTTACGCCAAATACGGCGCCATCGTTCTTGGCGTGCTGCTGGTGATCTATGCCGTGGTCACGCTGGTCAAATTCCAGTTCAGGACTGCGCCAAGGGACGAGAAATGGGTTGGCGGCATCGTCGGTGCGATCACCGGCGTCGTGTCCGCGGCCACGGGCGTGCAGGTCATTCCGTCGATGCCCTTCATGCAGTCGATCGGCATGGAGAAGAACGAACTGGTGCAGGCGCTCGGCCTCTATTTCACCGTGGCCACGGTGGCGCAGGCGTTCAATCTCACCAGTGCCGGCCTGCTCAATGCCGCGACCGCCGTGCCGGGCGTCGTCGCCATGATCACCGCTTTCGCCGGCATGTTCCTCGGCCAGGCGGTGCGCGACCGGATGGCGCCGGAGCAATTCCGCCGCTGGTTCCTGATCGCGATGCTCCTGCTCGGGATTTATCTCGCGGTGAGTGCAACGCTCGCTGTGATGAAGTGAGGTCGCGTAGGATGGGTTGAGCGTCTTCGCGAAACCCCATCACCACCAGCGCATGAGATGATGGGTTTTCGCTGCGCTCAACCCATCCTACGGCCTCGGCGCTATTTGGCTTCGAGCAACGCCACGCGAATGCCGAGATAGATGAACACGCCGCCCAGCGCACGGTTGATCCAGACCAGCCCCTTGCCCGACTGGCGCACGCGCCGCGCGGCGCGCGCCGCGAACACGGCGACGAGCAGGCACCATGCGCCCCCGGTGCCGATGAACATCAGGCCCAGCACCATGAACGCCAGTGCCTTGTGAGGCGCATCGGCATCGACGAATTGCGGCAGGAAGGCGAGGAAGAACAGCGCGACCTTCGGGTTCAGCGCATTGGTGAGCGCGCCCTGCCAGAACACCTGGCTGAGCCTGATTGCCGGCTTCTCGACCGACGACGCCAGCAGATTCTCCGGCGCCTTCCAGCGCAGCATCTGAATGCCGCTATAGAGCAGATAGGCAGCGCCGATCCATTTCACGACGGTGAAGGCCGTGGATGAGGCTGCCAGCAATGCCGACAGACCGATCGCTGCGGCGAAGACATGGACGAGACAGCCGGCACAGATTCCCAACGCTGCGGCCACACCGCCACGCCATCCGATCTGCACGCTGCGGCCGATGATATAGGCCGTATCCGGCCCGGGCGTGATGTTGAGCAGCAGGCCGGAGAGAACGAACAGCCAGATATCGTGAATGCCGAGCATGAATAGTCTTCCCTCTCACTCCGTCTGTCGTCGCCCGGCCCGACCGGGCGATCCAGTAAACGCCGCCGCCGGTGTCTACTGGATCACCCGCTTTCGCGGGCGATGCCAAACGAGACTCACCTGAACGAAGGCGTCCCCGGCACGAACGCATCGAACGCCGCCCAGAATTGCTGCCGGTAACGATCCTGCTCCTGCAAGATCTCGTGCTGCGCCCCCGCGATGACGAGATGCGAACCCGCCCGCAGGTGATACGCAAATTCCTCGATCGCCGGCGTCGACACCACCTGATCGTGGCTTGCCGCCAGCATCAGGATCGGCTGGCGGATATCGACCGGATAGCGCGTCGCGCGAAATCCGTGCATGGCGCGGATCGCCGTATCCGCCCAGGCAATGGTCGGCGCACCAATGCCGAGGGTCGGATCTTCCTGCAGGATCGCCGCATTGCGCGCATAGCGAACGGGATCCGATGTCAGCTTGTTGTTCGGAAACGATGTTGACCCGACCAGATCGCCATTGCCGCCCGGAACGTAGTTGCCGCCCTGCCCGGTCCAGCGCATGAAGCGCAGCAGCAACCGCGCCGGCAGCGAGGTGGCGCGGCCGGGCAGATCGATCATCGGCGCCGACAGCACCATGCGATCAAACCAGCGCTTGCCGGCATGCGCGACGCGCAGCATCACTGCGCCTCCCATGGAATGGGCCAATGCGTAATAAGGCGGCGGACAATCCGGCATCACCACCTGCTGCACGAAGGCTTCGACATCGATCTCGAAATCCGAAAAATTGCGCACATAGCCCTTGCGCGCATCGCGCAGGCGCCGCGCCGAATGGCCCTGGCCGCGCCAGTCGATCATCGCCACCGCAAAGCCGCGATCGCGCAGATCGCGCACGGTCTCGAAATACTTCTCGATGAACTCGCCGCGGCCGGTGAAGACGCAGACCGTGCCCTTGTGGCCGGCCGGCGGCGCCCAGCGCGCAAACCGCAGTTCGACCCCGTCAGGTGTCTTGATCGTGCCGGACGTGGCGCCTTCGGGGACCGGATTGGCGGGGATCGAGACGAGCGTCATGCGGGACCGGCTAGGTGAAAAAGGCTGGTTTTCAAGAGCCTGAAAGGCGCCGGCGAGATTCTTTCGCCTCCCCTTGCAGGCCGCAACACCCCTCCCATATCACCTTCATGCAGGCCTCTCTAGGCTGCATGTGACGAAAGCCCGGCCCGATTGGCGGGCGGGTTATTGCAACAGTCGCTGCCGTGTCGGCGACTAAAGTCGCTCAATGGAGGACTACCCTATGCGTACCTATGATCTCACCCCGTTCTATCGTTCCACCGTCGGCTTCGACCGCCTGTTCAATTTGCTGGACCAGACCACGGCTGAAACCGCGTCGGGCTATCCGCCCTACAATATCGAACGCCTCGGCGAGAACGACTACCGTATTAGCGTCGCCGTTTCCGGCTTTGCGCAGAACGAACTCACCATCGTCGCGAAGGAAAATACGCTGACGATCAAGGGCGAAAAGGCTGCCAACGAGAACGGCAACAAGGCTGAAGTGCTCTATCGCGGCATCGCCGCCCGGGCCTTCGAGCGCGCCTTCCAGCTCGCCGACTTCGTGCAGGTGAAGAATGCCTCGCTCGAGAACGGCCTGCTCCACGTGGACCTCGTGCGCGAGATTCCCGAAGCTGCGAAGCCGCGCAGCATTCCGATTTCCACCGGCGCCGTCAGCGCACCGAAGGTGGTCGACGGCTCGGCGGAGAAAGTCGCCGCGTAACGGCGACCAAGTACAGTAGTAGTGTAGTTGTGTGCGCAGAGCGCCCCGGAGAAATCCGGGGCGTTTCTGTTTGTACGCACGCACTGTCCTCGCATTCCTGTGATCAGCCGTGATCGCTTCCGACGTAACGCCTGCGCGCCCCGTATCGAACCTCCGGCATTGCAGCCCCACGATCGCAAGCCATCAGGAGTTCATGCGATGACCCCCATCCGGATACTGACTGCGCTCGCCATGAGCGCCTTGACCGCCATTTTCACCGCCACGACTGCCAATGCCCAGACGGCCCCCGTCAAAGCTAGGAATGTCGTGCTGATCCACGGCGCCTGGGCCGATGGATCGAGCTGGGGCGAGGTGATCCCGCTGCTGCAGAAGGCTGGACTGCGCGTCACCGCGGTTCAGAACCCGTTGTCTTCCCTCGCTGATTCCAATGCCGCTGCGAAGCGTGCGCTGGCCCTGCAGGACGGCCCCACCGTGCTGGTCGGTCATTCCTGGGGCGGCACCGTCGTCAGCGATGTCGGCAACGATCCCAAGGTCTCCTCGCTGGTTTATGTGGCTGCGCGCGCGCCCGATGCCGATGAGGATTTCGTCGCGCTGTCCGGCAAGTTCCCTACTGGCCCGGTCCGCGCCGGCATCCAGACGCATGACGGCTACACCTTGCTGTCCGAGCAGGCTTTCCTGAAAGACTTCGCCAATGCCGTCGAACCGACGAAGGCAAAAGTGCTGTTCGCCGAACAGGGAGAGACCGCTGCGAGCATCTTTGCCGGCCGCACCACCGCGGCCGCCTGGCACGACAAGCCGTCCTTCTACGCTGTCGCCAAGCAGGACCGCACCATCAACCCCGACCTCGAGCGCTTCCTCGCCAAGCGCATGAACGCCACCACCGTCGAAATCGATGGCGGCCATCTCATCATGGTGTCGCATGCCCGGCAGGTTGCGAACCTGATCTTGCAGGCGGCTGGTGTCACAGCGCCTGCGAACAAGACGGCGATGAAGAAGTAAGGACCTCGCCGAAGGCAAAGCGATCCAGCGCCGCTAGGTGGGTCGGAGCGCTTTGGCCATCTGAATCAAAAGAGCCTCGATGCAGCCGCATCGAGGCTCTTTTCCATGCTTGCGACGTTTCCGGCCTCGCATTCCGCTTCCGGTTTCATCGCTTCTTGGGCTAGACTTCAATTCTGGCGTGGCCCGCGCCTCCTCCCTCCCTTGGGAAAGCATCATTCATGCGGGGTAGCTGACATCCAAACCGACTGTTCGAGCACCGCATAAGGAGGGATTGCGATCATGGCTCGCATCAGGAGGTTTTCGCGATGAAGCTCTCTGCGCCGATCTATCATCTTAAGCGTAACGCACGTGCTCTATCCCGCCGTCAAAAGATTCCGCTACATCAGGCTCTTGATACGATTGCGGCCATTGAAGGTTTTCCGAGTTGGAGCCTGCTCGCCGCAAAATACGAAGCAACGACGCCTGCAGAAAAGCTGTTCCCACGGCTTGCCCCCGGCGATCTCGTTCTTGTCGGCGCCCGGCCTGGACATGGCAAGACGCTGATGAGTCTCGAACTTGCGGTGCAGGCCATGAAGGCCGGCCATCCCGCGACGTTCTTCACGCTCGAATACACCGAGAAGGATGTGCTGGATCGCTTCCATGCCATTGGTATCGATCCGGCAGATTTCGCTGCCCTCTTCGAGATCGATCGTTCCGACACCATCAGCGCCGAGCATATAGTAGCCCGACTAGCCGACGCGCCTTCCGGGATGCTGGTTGTGATCGACTATCTGCAGATACTCGACCAGAAGCGCGAGACGCCGGAATTGATGGTACAGGTCCGTATGCTGCAAGCCTTTGCACGTACCAAGGGGCTGATCTTCGTTTTCATTTCGCAGATCGACCGATCCTACGATCCCGCTATGAAATCCTGCCCCGATCTCGCAGATATCCGGTTGCCGAATGCCCTCGACCTGACCTTGTTCAGCAAGACCTGTTTTCTGAACAATGACGAGGTGCGGTTTCAGGCGGTCGCTTAGCCCTCCCAGTTTGTGACCATGAAAGCAAAGAGCCTCGATACTTGCGTATCGAGGCTCTTTCTTATCGTCAGAAGGTTCGCGCTTTAGCGCGGCAGCGTCGTCGTGCCCATCAGCGCCGTATCGATCGAGCGCGCACAGAGACGGCCTTCGCGAATCGCCCAGACCACCAGCGACTGGCCGCGGCGCATGTCGCCGGCCGAATACACCTTCGGCAGCGAGGTCGCGAAATCGTTGAGACCGGCCTGCACATTGCCGCGCTGATCGAGCTCGACGCCGAGGGTCTTCAGCATGCCTTCGTGCACGGGATGCACGAAGCCCATGGCGAGCAGGACGAGATCGGCCTTGAGGGCGAATTCGGAGCCCGGGATCGGCTTGAACTTGTCGTCGACGCGCACGCAATTCAGCTGCGTGACCTTGCCGTCCTTGCCTTCGAAGCTCTGGGTCAGCACCGCGAACTCACGCTCCGCGCCTTCCGCCTGGCTCGACGAGGTGCGCATCTTCAGCGGCCAGTTCGGCCAGGTGAGACCCTTGTTTTCCTTTTCCGGCGGCGCCGGCATGATTTCGAGCTGGGTCACCGAGAGCGCGCCCTGACGGAGCGAGGTGCCGATACAGTCCGAACCGGTATCGCCGCCGCCGATGACGACCACATGCTTGCCGCCGGCCAGGATGTCCTTGACGTCGCCGAGCGGCTCGTTGCCGACGCGACGGTTCTGCTGCGGCAGGAAATCCATCGCGAAATGGATGCCGTCGAGCTCACGGCCCGGGATCGGCAGATCGCGGCCATGCTCGGCGCCGCCGGTGAGCGCGATGGCGTCATAGGTCTTGGCGAGCTCGACGGGATCGACGGCATTCGGAGCCGTGCCGCCCACCGGCGTGTTGTAGTGGAAGACGACGCCTTCGCCGACCATCTGCTCGACGCGACGGTCGATCACGGTCTTTTCCATCTTGAAGTCGGGAATGCCGTAGCGCATCAGGCCGCCGGCCTTGGCGAATTTCTCATAGACATGGACTTCGTGGCCGGCGCGGGCGAGCTGCTGCGCGCAGGCCATGCCGGCCGGGCCGGCGCCGATCACGGCGACCTTGTGGCCGGTCTTTTCAGTGGCGACCTGCGGCTTCAGCCAGCCATTGTCCCAGGCCTTGTCGACGATGGCGCATTCGATCGTCTTGATGGTCACCGGATTGTCGTCGATGTTCAGCGTGCAGGACGCTTCGCACGGCGCCGGGCAGATGCGGCCGGTGAATTCCGGGAAGTTGTTGGTGGAATGCAGGTTGCGCGAGGCCTCTTCCCAGTTGCCGGCGTAAACCAGATCATTCCAGTCCGGGATCTGGTTGTTGACCGGGCAGCCGGGCGTGCCGGGCTGCACCGAGCCTGTGCCGTGGCAATAGGGAATGCCGCAATTCATGCAGCGCGCGGCCTGGCTCTGCGTGTCCTTGTCGCCGAGCGGAATCACGAATTCCTTGTAGTGCTTCAGCCGCTCCGCGACCGGCGCATACTTGCGATCGTGACGTTCGATTTCGAGAAAACCGGTGATCTTGCCCATCGTGACTTACTGCCTCTAACCCGTCTCTAGCCATTCGTCATTGCGAGGAGCGTTAGCGACGAAGCAATCCAGTTCTTTCGTCCGTGTGGCTCTGGATTGCTTCGCTGCGCTCGCAATGACGGCGAGTTTATTCTTTCGCCTTACGCGCCGATCGCGATCTGCGGTTCGGCGTCGGCGGCTTTCGCTTTCAGCTCTTTGAGCGCGCGGCGATATTCGACCGGCATGACCTTGCGGAACTTCGGCAGCCAGGCCTTCCAGTCGGCGAGGATCATCTGCGCCTTCTTCGAGCCCGCATATTTGGCGTGGCGCGAGATCAGGATGTGCAGACGCTCGATGTCCGATTCCAGCAGGTTGGCGAACACGTCCACCTTGCCATGGGCTTCGAGATCGCCGGTGTGGTGATAGGTGTTCTGCGCGACCAGTTCCTCGGAGAGGACCGGTTCGAGCTCCACCATCGCCATGTTGCACAGCTTCTCGAAATCGCCGGCCTCGTCGAGGACATAGGCGATGCCGCCGGACATGCCGGCCGCGAAGTTACGGCCGGTCTTGCCGAGCACCACGACGATGCCGCCGGTCATGTATTCGCAGCAGTGATCGCCGGCACCTTCGACGACAGCCACCGCACCGGAGTTACGCACGGCAAAACGTTCGCCGGCGACGCCGCGGAAGTAGCATTCGCCCTCGATCGCGCCATACATCACGGTATTGCCGACGATGATGGACTCTTCCGGCACGATGCCCGAATGCGCGGGCGGACGGACGATGATCTTGCCGCCCGACAGGCCCTTGCCGACATAGTCGTTGCCTTCGCCTTCGAGATCGAAGGTGATGCCGTTGCACAGCCAGGCGCCGAAGGCCTGACCGGCAGTGCCCTTCAGCGACACCTTGATGGTGTCCTCGGGCAGGCCGGCATGGCCGTAAATCTTCGCCACCGCGCCCGCCAGCATGGCGCCGGCCGAACGGTTGGTGGAGTTGATCTTGGCATCGAACTTCACCGGCGCGCCGCGGTCGAGCGCCGGCTGAGCGTTGGCGATGAGCTCGCGGTCCAGCACCTTCTCCAGGTGATGGTTCTGCTCTTCCGAGTGATAGATCTTCTGGCCGGGCAGTTCGGGCTGGCGCACGAACAGCTTCGAGAAGTCCAGACCCTTGGCCTTCCAGTGCGACACGAGGGCCGACTGGTCGAGCATCTGCACCTGGCCGACCATTTCGTCGAAGGTGCGATAGCCGAGTTGGGCCATGATCTCGCGGACTTCCTCGGCGACGAAGAAGAAGTAGTTGATCACGTGCTCGGGCTGGCCGGTGAAGCGCTTGCGCAGCACCGGATCCTGGGTGGCGACGCCGACCGGGCAGGTGTTGAGATGGCACTTGCGCATCATGATGCAGCCCGCCGCGATCAGCGGAGCCGTCGCAAAGCCGAACTCGTCGGCACCCAGCAGCGCACCGATGACGACGTCGCGGCCGGTGCGGAAGCCACCATCGACCTGGACGACGATGCGCGAGCGCAGGCGTTCACGCACCAGCGTCTGGTGGGTTTCGGCGAGGCCGATTTCCCACGGCGAACCCGCATGCTTGATCGAGGTCAGCGGCGACGCGCCGGTGCCGCCTTCGAAGCCGGCGATGGTCACGTGATCCGCACGCGCCTTGGCGACGCCCGCGGCGACCGTGCCGACGCCGATTTCCGACACCAGCTTCACCGAGACCTGGCCCGTCGGATTGACGTTCTTCAGGTCATAGATCAGCTGCGCGATGTCTTCGATCGAATAGATGTCGTGATGCGGCGGCGGCGAGATCAGGCCGACGCCCGGGGTCGAGTGGCGCACGGCGGCGATCGTCGCATCGACCTTGTGGCCGGGCAGCTGACCGCCTTCGCCGGGCTTCGCGCCCTGCGCCATCTTGATCTGCATCATGTCCGAATTGACGAGATATTCCGTCGTCACGCCGAAGCGGCCAGACGCGATCTGCTTGATGGCAGAGCGCATGCTGTCGCCATTCGGCATCGGCTTGAAGCGATCCGACTCTTCGCCGCCTTCACCGGTATTCGACTTGCCACCGATCCGGTTCATGGCGATGGCGAGCGTGGTATGCGCCTCGCGCGAGATCGAGCCATAGGACATGGCGCCGGTGGCGAAACGCTTGACGATCTCGGCCGCCGACTCGACTTCCTCGAGAGGAACAGGCTTGCGCTTCTCGTCCTCGGCGGTCTTGATCTTGAACAGGCCGCGCAGGGTCAGCAGGCGCTCGGCCTGGTCGTTGAGCATCTTCGCGAAAGCGCGGTAGCGCTCCTGCGAATTGCCGCGCGCCGCATGCTGCAGCGTAGCGACAGTCTCGGCGCTCCAGGCGTGATCTTCACCACGGCTGCGATAGGCGTATTCACCGCCGATATCGAGCGCGTTCTTGAAGATCTGGATCTCGCCGAACGCCTCGTTGTGGCGACGCACGGTTTCCTCGGCGATCTCCGGCAGACCGACGCCTTCAATCTTGCCGTGGGTGCCGGCGAAGTACTTGTTGATGAATTCGGTGCGCAGGCCGACCGCGTCGAAAATCTGCGCGCCACAATAGGACTGGTAGGTGGAGATGCCCATCTTGGACATCACCTTCAGCAGGCCCTTGCCGATCGACTTGATGTAGCGCTTGACGATTTCATAGTCGTCGAGCTTGGCCGGTAGCCGGTCCTTCATCGCGATGATGGATTCGAAGGCCAGATACGGGTTGATCGCTTCGGCGCCATAGCCTGCGAGACAGGCGAAGTGATGCACTTCGCGCGGCTCGCCGGATTCGACGACGAGGCCCACCGAGGTACGCAGGCCGGTGCGGATCAGGTGGTGATGCACGGCGGCGCAGGCCAGCAGTGCCGGGATCGGGATACGATCCGAGCCGGCCATGCGGTCCGACAGGATGATGATGTTGACGCCCTCGCGCACCGCGCCTTCGGCACGCGCGCAGAGTTCGTCCAGCACCTGCTCCATGCCCGCCGCGCCGAGACCGGCATGGAAGGTGGTGTCGAGGGTGCGCGACACGAAGTGCGAGTCGGCCACGTCCGAGATCGAGCGGATCTTCTCGAGATCCTGGTCGGTCAGGATCGGCTGACGGACTTCGAGACGCTTGGTGGTGGCGACGCCTTCATGGTCGAGCAGGTTCGGCCGCGGACCGATGATCGAGACGAGGCTCATGACGAGCTCCTCACGGATCGGATCGATCGGCGGGTTGGTGACCTGCGCGAAGTTCTGCTTGAAATAGGTGTAGAGCGGCTTCGGCTTGTTCGACAGGGCCGAGATCGGCGTGTCGGTGCCCATAGAGCCGGCAGCTTCCTCGCCCTGCGACGCCATCGGCGTCATCAGAATGGTGATGTCTTCCTGGGTGTAGCCAAAAGCCTGCTGGCGCGCGAGCAGCGGCAGGTTTGAGCGCTGGCCCGTCGACGGCGCGTCGGGCAGCGTTTCCAGGCGCATCTGGGTGTTCTGCAGCCACTGCGCATAAGGATGGCTGGCGGCGAGTTCGGCCTTGATCTCTTCGTCCGGGATCAGGCGACCCTCTTCAAGATCGACCAGCAGCATCTTGCCGGGCTGCAGGCGCCACTTGGTGATGATGTTCTCTTCCGGAATGTCGAGAACGCCCATTTCCGACGCCATGACGATGCGATCGTCCTTGGTGACGAGATAGCGGGCCGGACGCAGGCCGTTACGGTCCAGCGTGGCACCAATCTGGCGGCCGTCGGTGAAGGCGAGCGCGGCGGGACCGTCCCACGGCTCCATCAGCGCGGCGTGATATTCGTAGAAGGCGCGGCGCTGCTCATCCATCAGCGGATTGCCGGCCCACGCTTCCGGAATCATCATCATGACCGCATGCGCGAGCGAGTAACCGCCCTGCACGAGGAATTCGAGCGCGTTGTCGAAACAGGCGGTGTCCGACTGGCCTTCATAGGAGATCGGCCACAACCGGCTGATATCCTTGCCGAACAGGTCCGACTCCACCGAAGCCTGGCGAGCGGCCATCCAGTTGGTGTTGCCGCGCAGCGTGTTGATTTCGCCGTTATGCGCAACCATGCGGAACGGATGCGCCAGCGACCAGGTCGGGAAAGTATTGGTCGAGAAGCGCTGATGCACGAGAGCGAGTGCGGATTCGAAATCCGCTTCGTGCAGGTCGGCATAATAGCTGCCGAGCTGGTCGGCCAGGAACATGCCCTTGTAGATGACCGTGCGGCACGACAGCGAGCAGCAGTAATAGCCCGACAGGCCGCGCTCACGGCGCGAATAGATCGCCTGCGAGATTGACTTGCGCAGGATATAGAGACGGCGCTCGAAGTCGCTGGGATCAGCGATCTTGGCTTTGCCGATACCGATGAACACCTGCATGTTCGACGGCTCGGTCGGCTTCACGCTTTCGCCGAGCGAGGCATTGTCGGTCGGCACTTCGCGCCAGCCCAAGAGCTTCAGGCCTTCGGCCTTGATCTGGTCGGCGATGATGCCCTGCAGCACCTTCCGCCACGGCACATCGCGCGGCATGAACAGCGCGCCAACGGCATACTGGCCGGGCTCCGGCAGCTCGAAGCCGAGCTCCGTGGCCTTGCGGCTGAAGAACTTGTGCGGGATCTGCACGAGAATGCCAGCGCCGTCGCCGAAGCGCGGATCTGCGCCGGTGGCGCCGCGGTGCTCGAGATTGCAGAGAATGTTGATGGCATCAGAGACGATCTGATGCGACTTAACACCCTTTATATTGGCGATGAAACCGACACCGCAGGCGTCCTTTTCCTGCGACGGGTCGTACATGCCCAGCGCCGGCGGACGATAGGTGTGCAGTTCAGGTTTGATGGCCGAATCTTTCACGTGAGCCGATTTGATAGCCGGGGCCGCCGCATGCGTGCCGGTTTCGATCAATTGGCGCTCGTGCTCTGATCCGCTCATCTTCGTCCTCTCAGCCCCCATGTCGGGGCTCTGCCACCCTTGTCGGCGCACCTTTGACGCTCGCGGAACCCTCTTGGGCTACCGCTCGCGCGCCTTGCGAGCCTGGTTTTCAGAATTCAGACTGGTGGCTGCCCTCCGTCCCCGGTGGCCGGCCCCATATCCTGCCTTACAGGCGCCTCCTTAACCGGAGCGCCTGGTTTTGTCGCAGACCCAATGCGGGTTCTGCCACAAAAAATTGCGACAGTGATGCTGTCCTAACCATCACCTTGCCAAACTTTTATCTAGCACACAAGCGCAAGGGAGTCCGCCGTCGCAATGCAACAGCGCATGGCAAAACGCTTGTGACAAGGTGTTACCAAACCGCCACGGACAGCCAAAAGGTGCCGCGATCCGGCCCTTTCCCTGCCGAAATCCGCAGCGAGGTTGCGCCTGTCCGTTAACGCCTGAGGCGGGGAACTTCGCGAGGCGCTGACAGAAGTCAATTCGGGCTCGGAATCGAGCCTTTATTTATCTCCGGGCGCGGGGGCGTCGATGGAGCGTGCAATGAAATTCACTGTGGGTTGTCTGACCGCGGCTGGCCTCATGCTGGCGACGGCTGTGCAGGCTCAGGTCCTGCCGCCGATGCGGGGCGACGTGCGGGTGTCGGATTTCGAGGAACCCGGACCTTATGCGTCGATGCCGCCGCCGCGCATTCACGTGCCCGGTCCGTCTTACGGCGGCGCGCCGCGTTACGTCGAAGGCTACGCGCCGTCGGTCCTGCCGCCGCACGAAATCTATGCCGTCATCCGCGAAGCCGGCTTTTCGCCCCTCGGCGCGCCACAGCAACGCGGGCTCGTCTACACCGTGGCGGCCGTCGATCGCCGCGGCGAGGACGGGCGGATGGTGATCGATGCTCGCACCGGCCGCATCCTGCGCTTCATGCCAGCCTATCAGATGGGCGAGCGGATGAATGAGGAAGTCGTGGCGCGCTACGGCCCGCAATCCGCCTTGCCGGAACTGCCGCAATATCGCCGGCCGCCGTTCGATCCGAAGGCCGCGGGCACTGCCGGCAGCACGCCTCCGGCCGCAGCCCCGGCACCCAAGCAGAAAGTGGCGAACCAGACCGCCACCGTGCCACTGCCAAAGGCCCCGCCGGTGAAGGCCGTCGCGACACCGGCAAAGCCTGTGGCCGTGGAAAAGCCGCCGGTGATCGACAAGCCGATCGCGGAGAAGCCGGCTGAACCGGCTGCCGTGCCGGCACCAGCGCCGGTGCAGCAATCGGCCGTGACGGAGACGAAGCCGGCGGAAGCAGTGACACCGGAAGCGCCCGCTGCTGCGCCGACACCTCCTGCCGCAGCAGAAGCGCCGCCGACGGTGGCACCGCCTGTGGTCGAAGCGAAGCCGGACACGCCAGCGCCCACGGGTGACAAGCCGGCGGTGGTGCAGGGATTGGAGTAGACCAAATCTCCACGTCATCCCGGCGAACGCCGGGATCCATACACTGCGTCGAACTGGTCGAGGCGCGCACGTGGTGGCGGTTTCTGCTCATCACGCTTTCGGAGGTTATGGGTCCCGGCGTTCGCCGGGACGACAGGCGAGTCCCGGCGCCAATGGACTCTCCCACCCCAAAGCGGTGAGTAGCCCTAAAGGGAGGGTTTAAGCGCCCTTTTCCACTTTCTCCAGTGGCGCCCTAAACGTCGCGCGAAAACCTCCTGGCTCGTAGCTCTTGACCACATCACCGCTTCCGGCGATGCCGAGATCGATCAGCCGCGTCCCCAGCCCTTTTCGCGATGGCGCCTTCGTTTCAGGGCCTCCGATCTCGTGCCAGTCCAACACCAGCGTGCCGTTCTCCGTCGTCCACGACACGGCGACATGGCCATCATGATTGCCCAACGCGCCGTACTTTACCGCATTGGTCGCCAGCTCGTGCAGCAGCATCGACAGCGACAGCGCAGCCTTTGGATCCAGCGCGATGTCCGGCCCGTCGAGTTTGGCGCGCGACGGATCTGCATGCGCCGCAAGGACTCCTGCGATCACTTCGCGCAATCCCGCTGACGTCCAGCTGTGCTGCTGCAAGATACTATGTGCGCGGCTGAGCGCATCGAGCCGGCGCTCGAAGGCATCCACCGCGTCACGCTCCTTGATTCCACGCAGCGTCTGCGATGCCATCGCCTGCACCAGCGCCATCGCATTGTTCATGCGATGGCCAAGCTCCGCATTGATGAGCTGCATCTGCTGATCGGTGTGACGGCGCGTCGTGATATCATTGAACAGGATCGCCACCTGGCGCGCCTCGGGCGCGCCGATGCGGAAGGCATGAACGTCGTACCAGCGATCGCCGAGCTGTTCGGCGCGCTGCTCGAACCGCACCGACTGGCCGGTGAGTGCAACCTTGCCGTAGAGATCGAACCAGTGCTGCTCGTGCTTGGGTGCGAGATCACGCATCCATTTGCCGGCCGCATCGTGCAGGCCGGTCTGGCCCTCGAAGGCCGCATTGATCTCGACGAATTTGTAATCGCTCGGCGCACCGTCCGCATCGAAAGCGAGTTCGACGACGCAGAATCCGGCATCGAGCGAATTGAACAGTGTGTAGTAGCGCGCCTCGAGATCGCCAACGCGATCGCCGGCCAGCACCAAAGGCGTGGCGGCATGGCTGCGAGATTGCCCATATGCGCGGACCAGATCACGCCGTAGTTCGAACTGTGTCATCACCTGCCGCGCCAGTGCTTCCAGCGCATTGAGCTGATCGGGGCGGAGGCCGCCGGGCCGTGGCGCGGTATCGACAACGCACACCGTGCCAATGGCGACGCCTTCTGCCGCGATCAGCGGCGCACCGGCATAGAAGCGCAGATGCGGCTCGCCGGTGACATGGGGATTGTTCTTCGTGCGCTCGTCCAGCGTGAGGTCGGGAATGTTGAGCGTCTCGGGCACCGTCAGCGCATGGGCGCAGACCGACGTCTCGATTTCGCTCTCGCAGATATCAAGGCCATTGGCGGCCTTGAACCATTGCCGATCGGCGTCCACCAGCGAGATCAATGCCATCGGCGCGTCGCAGATCTGGCGGGCAAGCATGACGATATCGTCGAATTCCGGCTCCGGGGCCGTGTCGAGCATTTGATAGCTGCGCAGCACGGCGAGCCGCTGCGGATCGATCACCGCGGAGGGAAGCTTGCCGTCACCCGCTGATTGCAACGTCACTCGAACGCCTCTCCCCGCGCGCACCACATCTGCGCCTCACCTACATTCACCGAATTCCGCATGCGGGATCAATCAGTTCGTTCGATGCACGGCGCTCATCGCCGCATAAATGTAACGCACGAGATGGAACTCCGTTTCCAATGCGTTAATCTTCGCTTTACGGCACCTTAAACCGCTGCCGATACGCTGACCGGTAACGGAGCGTGGTGTTTGCGTATGGCGTGGGGCAAGAAAAAAGGCGGTGGGCGCAAGGAGCCGACTTTCGGCATCTCTGCGGCATTGTCCGATTTGCGACTCACGCAGGCCGATCGCGTACCTGGCGGCGGTGACGAAGAGCGGCCGAAGAAGGCACCGAAGCGCGAGCCCAGTGAAAAACCACGCAAGGGACGCAGCTCCAGCAAGGCGCGCAGCAAGAGCCGCGGCGGCTTCGGCCGCAGCATCAAGCGGATGTTCTACTGGGGCGCCGTGCTTGGCCTGTGGGCTGCGATCCTGATCGGCGGCGCCATCGTCTATGTCGGCGCGCATCTGCCGCCGATCCAGTCGCTGGAAATTCCAAAGCGCCCGCCCACCATCCAGATCGTCGGCATCGACGGCACGGTGCTGACCACCCGCGGCGAACAGGCCGGCGACAATGTTTCGCTGAAGAATCTGCCGCCCTATCTGCCGAAAGCCTTCATCGCCATCGAGGACCGCCGCTTCTATTCGCATTGGGGCGTCGATCCCATCGGCATCGCACGCGCCGCGGCGGCCAACCTGATGCATCGCGGCGTGTCGCAGGGCGGCTCGACGCTGACCCAGCAGCTCGCGAAAAACCTGTTCCTGACCCAGGAGCGCACCATGCAGCGCAAGCTGCAGGAGGTGGAGCTCGCCTTCTGGCTGGAGCGCAAGCACTCGAAGAACCAGATCCTCGAACTCTATCTCAACCGCGTCTATTTCGGCTCCGGCGCCTATGGCGTCGAAGCCGCTGCGCAGAAATATTTCGGCAAGAGCGCCAAGAACGTCACCATCGCCGAAGCCGCCATGCTGGCCGGCCTCGTCAAGTCGCCGTCGCGCCTCGCTCCGAACCGCAATCCCGAAGGCGCCGAAGCCCGTGCGAAGATCGTGCTGGCGGCGATGCAGGATGCCGAATTCATCACCGCCGCCCAGGCCAGGGGCTCGACCGGCGCGCCGCAATACAATGTGAAGCCGGTCGGCGCCGGCACCGTGAACTACGTCGCCGACTGGATCGGCGAAGTGCTCGACGATCTCGTCGGCCAGGTCGACGAGAGCATCGTCGTCGAGACCACCATCGATCCCAAGCTGCAGAGCTTTGCCGAAGGCACCATCATCGACGAACTGGCCGCCAAGAGCGTCAAGTTCAACGTGACCCAGGGCGCGCTGGTGGCGATGACGCCGACTGGCGCGGTGCGCGCCATGGTCGGCGGCCGCAATTATGCCGAGAGCCAGTTCAACCGCGCCGTCACCGCCAAGCGGCAGCCAGGCTCGAGCTTCAAGCCCTTCGTCTATCTCACGGCCATCGAATCCGGCATGACGCCGGAGACGATCCGGCAGGACGCCCCCTTGGACATCAAGGGCTGGCGGCCGGAGAACTACACCCACGAATATTTCGGCTCGGTCACCCTGACCCAGGCGCTGTCGATGTCGCTGAACACGGTCGCTGTCAGGCTCGGCCTCGAAGTCAGCCCGGCCAGCGTGGTGCGCACCGCGCATCGCATGGGCATCTCGTCGAAACTCGAAGCCAATGCCTCTATCGCGCTCGGCACGTCGGAAGTGTCGATGATGGAGCTGGTCGGCGCCTATGCGCCCTTCGCCAATGGCGGCTATGCCGCCGCGCCCTATGTGGTGACCCGCATCCGCACCGTCGAAGGCAAGAAGACGCTCTATGCCCGCCGCAATGCGACGCCGAGCGCCGTGATCGACGCCCGCGCCGTCGCCGCCATGAACACGATGATGCAGCAGACGCTGGTCAATGGCAGCGCCAAGAAGGCGGAGCTGCCGGGCTGGTTCGCCGCCGGCAAGACCGGAACCAGCCAGGATTTCCGCGATGCCTGGTTCATCGGCTACACCTCGCAGCTGATCACCGGCGTCTGGCTCGGCAATGACGACAATTCGCCCACGAAGAAAGCCACCGGCGGCGGACTGCCCGTCGATATCTGGTCGCGCTTCATGAAGGTCGCCCATCAGGGCCTGCAGCCCGAGCCGGTGCCGGGTCTCGCGCCATCGAGCGCCTTCAGCACCAATCCGATCGGCCAGGCGCTCTCGAGCATTTTGCCGGGCTCGACGGCGCCCCAGCAGCCACCGCCGCCGCAACAGCGCGACCTGCCGCCCGAGCGCGGCTATGTGCCGAGCGCGCCGGTCTATAACGGCTATCGCCAGCAGCCCAACGATGCGCCGCCGACACAGGCGAACTATCCCGCACAGCAGCGGCCGCGCCCGCAGCAGCAGAATGTGCGGCCGGAGGCGAGCGGCGGGATCGATGGATGGTTGTCGGAGCGCTTGTTCGGGCGGTAGAGGCGCCGCCGCTCTCTCCCTTGTCGTCCCGGCGAACGCCGGGACCCATAACCTCCGAAGAAGAGGTTGTGATGTGAAGCCCGACAAAACAGAGCTTCAACTTTGAACTCGGAGGCTATGGATCCCGGCGTTCGCCGGGATGACAGGGAGTTTTACTCGCTCACCCCGAACCGATGCAGGTCGTTGCCATGCGTATCGAGCCACTTCTTGGCCCGCTCGGTGGCCGGACAGATTTTCCCTACCAGCCGCCAGAACTTTGGCGAGTGGTTCATCTCCACCAGATGCCCCACTTCATGCGCGGCGAGATAATCCAGCACGAAGGCCGGCGCCAGGATCAGACGCCAGGAGAATGACAGCGAACCTTCCGTCGTGCACGAGCCCCAGCGGCTCGACTGGTCGCGGATCTGGATGCGCTTCACCTTGACGCCCAGCTGCGCGGCATATTTCGCCGACGACTTGGCAAGATCAGCCTTCGCCTCACGCTTGAGGAAATCGTGGACACGTCGATCGATGTGCTCGACATCGCCGGCGACACAGATGATCTTCTCGCCGCTGTCGCGCACTTCCGTCCACACGGTTCCGCGACCGGAACGGTGAACGATCTTATGATCGACGCCGCGCAGCGGCACGACGGTGCCATGTTGAAAAGGAGCCGCCTTCGGCAAACGACCAAGACGCGCAGCAATCCACGCGCCGTGACGTTGCGCGAAGTCCTTCGCATCGACCAGGGTGCCGCGCGGCGGCATGGTCAGGATGGCTTCGCGATCGCTTGGATGAATCCGGAGTGTATATCTCGTCGCGCGGCGGTGCCTGCGCAGCCGGATGGCGAAGATTTGCGAGCCGTGCTTGACCGCAATGGTGTCTGGTTCCGTGGGACGGCGATAAAGTAGTGCGCGAAAGGCCATGTCAGGAGTTCCGGTCGTCAGAAGGTCGACCGGAGACTGCCATAACCGCCGCCATGAAAACGGCTCGGCGCAAAAACAAATCATTTGCCCAAGATAATGGGTCTTGGGGTGATTTGTCCCCTACGGAATGTAGCTGGAAACACGAATCTTGATTCAAAAATACGGCCAAGAATCGAGTTTAGGATTGAATCGCGCACCACCCCTTGAGGATAGGTGAAAAATCCGGTTTACCGCTAATTTTTCAAGGGTTTAACCGAATAAAGATACAACCGGACGCGCGTTGAACGTCGGATTCAAACGCTGCTTTCGCATCGTCGCGCACTCATGCGCGACGATGCGAAAATGAATCACTCAGCAGCAGCAGCTTTGCGACGTGCATGCGTTGCGCTTGCATGGAAATCGCAGATGCGCGGCACGATCTCCGACTTGAATCGCGATCCATTGAAGACGCCATAGTGGCCGACACCGGGCTGCACGTAATGCACACGACGATCATCGGGGATCGATGTGCAGAGTGTATGCGTCGCTTCGGTCTGCCCGAGACCGGAGATGTCGTCCTTTTCGCCCTCCACCGTCATCAGCGCGACGTTCACGATCTTCGAGGGATCGACGAGCTTGCCGCGATGGAGCATCTCGCCATTCGGCAGCGCGTGCTTGATGAACACGGTCTCGACGGTCTGCAGGTAATAATCCGCCGTCAGGTCCATTACCGCGAGATATTCGTCGTAGAATTCGCGATGCTTGTCGACAAGATCGCCGTCGCCCTTCACCAGATTCTCGAACAGCTTCTTGTGCGCGTCCATGTGGCGGTCGAGATTCATGCTGATGAAGCCGTTCAGCTGCAGGAAGCCCGGATAGACGTCGCGCATCACGCCCGGATGCGGGAACGGCACCTTGGTGATGACATTGTTGCGGAACCAGTCGATGCCCTTTTCGGCTGCGAGATCGTTCACCGCGGTCGGGTTCTTGCGCGTATCGATGGGCCCGCCCATCAGCGTCATCGATGTCGGCACATAGGGATCGTTCTCGGCTTCCATCACCGACACGGCTGCGAGCACCGGCACTGCCGGCTGGCACACCGCGAGCACATGGACGTTGCCGCCGAGCACGTGGAACATCTCGATCACATAGTCGATGTAGTCGTCGAGATCGAAGCGGCCGGCTGCGAGCGGCACCTGGCGCGCATCTGACCAGTCGGTGATGTAGACCTCATGGGTCGGGAGGAAGGCTTCCACGGTACCGCGCAGCAGCGTGGCGTAGTGGCCGGACATCGGCGCCACGATCAGCACGCGCGGCTGCGGCGCGCGGAGGGGGCGGGGGTGCTTGCGGTCGAAATACAAAAGACGGCAAAATGGTTTTTCCCACACCGAGCGGACCTCGACCGGCGTACGGACACCATTCACCTCGGTGTCATGAAGACCCCATTCCGGCTTGCCGTAGCGGCGCGTGGTGCGCTCGAACAATTCGCAGCCGGCGGTGATCTGCTTGGCCAGATCCGTCTGGGCGAACGGATTGAGCGGGTTCTGCAGGATCATCCGGGTGGCGTCGGACATCGCGCGCGCCGGACTGAGAGACGCGTAGGCCATCTCATACATCCAGTACATCGGCGCGGTCATACCGGGCGCGGTCTCTGTCGGCAGCTCCGGCGGCCGGCCAAATTCACCTATCGGCATCTGTCCTCACATACGTTCATCACGTTGTTGCAGCGCACTATAGTGGAGACTGACTTAGAAAGCGTCAATGCGCGCATTCCATTGGCAGGGCGGGAACAAGGTAAAATCGCCCTTTTTCCCATGAGCAAATGGTTGAATCCGCCCCTCTTGGTGAGGCGGCCGTAGGGTGGGCAAAGCGAAGCGTGCCCACCCTACAGGATAGGCCTGGGCAAAGCGAAGCGTGCCCACCCTACAGGATAGGCCTCACTCCCCGCCCGAGATCAGCGATCCCGCGCGCTTGGCGCTGTTGAGCAGCAACAGGAACGACGCAAATGACACGGCGAATAGCACCGCATTGATCGCCAGCGCGCCCAGCATCAGGTCGCCACGAAATACCTGATCGAACAACAGTGCCCGCATGCCCTCGAACACATAGGTCGGCGGCAGGCACCAGGCGACGGGCTGCAGCCAGCCAGGGAGCACCGACACCGGATAATAGACGCAGACCAGCGGCATCAGTCCGAACATCAGCGTCCAGACGATGCTCTCGGCACCGAGCCCGTTGCGCAGCACCAGTCCCGACACGAAGATCCCCAGTGACCAGCTGGTGAAAATCAGATTGCAGAAGAACACGATCAGCGGCAGGCCGAAGTTCAACAGATTGAAGTGGAAGAACACTGCCGCGAGAATGACCATCGGGATGATGCCGATGGCAAGTCTCACCAGGCTCATGATCATCAGCGCCATCAGGAACTCGATGGGCTTGAGCGGGCTCATCATGAGATTGCCGAGGTTCCGCGCCCACATCTCCTCAAGGAACGAGATGGAGAAGCCGAGCTGGCCGCGAAACAGGATGTCCCACAGGATGACGGCGCCGATCAGCGTGCCGCCCGCTTGCGCGAAGAAGCCGGCATTCTGCGAGATATAGCTCTGCAGGAAGCCCCAGGTGATGATCTGCAGTGCCGGCCAGTAGATCAGCTCCAGCATCCGCGGCCATGACGAACGCAGCAGATACCAATAGCGCAGGACCATCGCATTGATGCGATGCATGGCGAGGCCGCGCATCTGCTCGACAAGGTTCATTGCGCCGCCTCCCGGTCACGACCGCGCGCGACATCGAGGAACACGTCTTCGAGCGTGGTGCGATTGTAGCGCTGCAGGATGCCGGCCGGACTGTCATCGTCCTCGACGCGGCCCTTTTTCATGATGATCACGCGATCGCATAGCCGCTCCACCTCCAGCATATTGTGTGAGGCGAGCAGGATCGTCGCGTTGTGGCCGCGGCAGTATTTTTCCAGATGGCCACGGATCCAGTCGGCCGTATCGGGATCGAGCGAGGCCGTCGGCTCGTCGAGCAACAGGAGCTCCGGCTCGTTGATCAGCGCCTTGGCCAGCGCCACGCGCGTCTTCTGCCCCGCGGACAACTTGCCGCTGGCGCGATCGATGAAATCGGTGAGGTCGAGATCAGAGGCCAGTTGCGCGATGCGCTCGCGCAGGTTCCGCACCGCATAGAGCTTGCCGAACACGGTGAGGTTCTGCCGCACGGTCAGCCGCATCGGCATATCGACATAGGGACTCTCGAAATTCATCCGGCCGAGGACATCAGCAGCCTGCTCCGGCATCGCATGACCGAGCACTGACACCTTGCCCGAGGTCGGCAGCACCAGTCCCATGATCATGGCGATGGTCGTGGTCTTGCCGGCGCCATTGCCGCCGAGCAGTCCGGTGATGCTGCCGCGTGCGATTGAGAACGAAATGTCGTCCACCGCTCGGTTGGTCTTGTAGACCTTCACCAGATGCGCGACATCGATCGCGGCCGGTGCGTCCGGATCACGCATCGCGGGACTGCTTTGCTTGATATGTTCGACGGTCATTGCCGGGGTTCTGTGCGGCATCACAGCGCCGAACGCAAGGCGAGCGACAGAGCCAACCCCATACTCCCCTGTCATCCCGGCGAACGCCGGGATCCATAATCTCCGAAGACATGGCTGGAGCGCAAAGCCGAGAGGTTCTTCGCCTCA
>NZ_JBIISY010000269.1:0-7778 GCF_044340795.1 Tardiphaga sp. | reverse complement strand
TCACGGGCAGCACGGCCTTGCGCGAGGCCGAGGTCCAGCAGCCCATGATGGCCGCGACCTTGTCGTTTACGAGCAGCTTCTTGGCCTTTTCGGCGAAGGTCGGCCAGTCCGAGGCGCCGTCTTCCTGGATGAACTTGATCTTGCGGCCGAGCACGCCGCCCATGGCATTGATCTGCTCGATGGCCAGTTTCTCGGCCTGCACCGAGCCGGTTTCCGAGATCGCCATGGTGCCGGTGACCGAGTGCAGGATGCCGACGGTGACTTCGGTATCGGTGACGGCGAGGCCGGTGGTGTTGACGGCCGCTGTGGCCGGCGCCTGCGCAAAAGATGTGCGCGGAAACATCGACATGGCCGGCAGTGCTGCCATGCCCATCAGCAGTTTTCGCCGCAAAGGCGAGTGCAGTCCCGGTTTTTTCTCGTCTGACATCACTTCCCCACTGGTTTGGAACGCTTATTGGTGAGGCAAGTGTTGCTGAACTTCGGCGCTACCCGGATACGTGGGATTGCGTATACTGCACCGCAAAATGCCGACGTAGGTTTTGTTATCACGCAAATATGCGTAGTCGCGTTGGGGTCAGGAGTGAGGAGTGGCAGGGCGGCAGCGGATCGACCGTGTCAGGCGCCAGTACAATCAATGGGTCGCCAACCAGACCCTTGAGGACTACGCCCTCCGCTTCACCGCGAAGAGCGCACGCCGCTGGTCTTCCGCCCGTGTAGCCAACACGGCCCTTGGCGCCATCTCGTTCCTCGCCCTCGAAGCCATCGGCGGCACCATCACCATCAATTACGGCGTCACCAATGCGGCCGCCGCCATTCTCGTCGTCAGCCTCATCATCTTCTGCTGCGGCCTGCCGATCGCTTATCACGCCGCCAAATACGGCATCGATATCGATCTCCTCACCCGCGGCGCCGGCTTCGGCTATATCGGCTCCACCATCACTTCGCTGATCTACGCGTCCTTCACTTTCATCTTCTTCGCCATCGAGGCCGTCATCATGGCGGTGGCGCTGGAGATGTGCTTCGGCATCCCCCGCCCCATCGGCTATCTGATCTCCGCTGTGGTGATCATCCCGCTGGTCACCCACGGCATCACGCTAATCAGCCGCTTCCAGCTCTGGACGCAGCCGGTCTGGGTGGTGCTGAACCTGCTGCCCTTCGTCGCCATCGCCTATGCCAGCCGCGACAGTTTTACCGACTGGATCAGGTTTCCCGGCGACCACGGCAGCCCTGCCGGCCATCTCGACCTCCTGCTGTTCGGCACCGCGGCTTCCGTGATGTTCTCGCTGGTGGCGCAAATCGGCGAACAGGTCGACTTCCTGCGCTTCCTGCCGCGCGAACAGGGCCGCACCCGGTTGTCGTGGTGGCTTGCCCTGATCTGCGCCGGCCCCGGCTGGATCATTGTCGGCGCGATCAAGCTGCTCGCCGGCTCATTCCTCGCTTATTTCGCGCTCACCCATGGCGTCTCCAAGGAACACGCAGCCGAGCCCGCTTACATGTATCTGGAAGCGTTCCGCTATGTGCTGTCGCATCCGGATCTCGCGCTGGCACTGACCGGCGCCTTCGTGATCCTGTCGCAGCTCAAGATCAACGTCACCAACGCTTATGCGGGCTCCATCGCCTGGTCGAATTTCTTCTCCCGCCTGACGCACAACCATCCCGGCCGCGTGGTCTGGCTGGTATTCAACGTGCTGGTGGCGCTGCTGTTGATGGAGATCGGCGTCTACAAGGCGTTGGAGTCCACGCTGGCGCTCTATTCCAACGTCGCCATTGCCTGGGTGGGCGCATTGGTCGCCGATCTGATCATCAACAAGCCGCTCGGCCTGCGACCGAGGCACGTCGAGTTCAAGCGTGCCCATCTCTACGACATCAACCCGGTCGGCGTGGGCGCCATGCTCGCGGCCACAGTGATGTCGGTCAGCGCCTTCTATGGCCTGTTCGGCCCGACGGCGAAAGCGCTGTCGCCGTTCGTCGCCCTCGCCACGGCGCTCGTCACCGCACCGATCATCGCCTTCGCAACACGCGGCAAATACTACATCGCCCGCAAGCCGAAGCGCGCCTGGCAGACGGCCGCCGCGATCCAGTGCTGTATTTGCGAGCATACATTCGAGCCCGAGGACATGGCGCACTGCCCGGCCTATGCCGGACCGATCTGCTCGCTGTGCTGCTCGCTCGATGCGCGCTGCCATGATCTCTGCAAACCGCATGCACGGATCGACGCGCAGATGTCCGCTGCCTTCGGCAGGCTGCTGCCTGCGCCGATCCTCGCCCGCCTGAATTCGCAACTCGGGCATTATCTCGGCGTCTTCGTGATGGCGGCCGGTCTCGTCGGTCTCACGCTGGCGCTGATCTATCTGCAGACATCGGCCACATCGCCGGAGGACAGCACGACCGTCTCGGACGTGTTGTGGAAGGTGTTTTTCGCCCTCGCCATCATCATCGGCGTCATCGCCTGGCTGTTCGTGCTCGCCAAGCAGAGCCGCCGCGCTGCCGAAGCCGAGACGAAACGCCAAACCGCACTGCTGATGCAGGAGATCGACGCCCACAAGCGCACCGACGCGGAGCTGCAGCGCGCCAAGGAAGTGGCGGAGTCCGCCAATCTCGCCAAGAGCCGGTATGTGGTCGGCCTCAGCCACGAACTGCGCTCCCCTCTCAACGCCATATCAGGCTATGCCCAGTTGCTCGAACAGGACGACAGCCTGGACACGCGCCCGCGCGAACAGGTCCGCGTGGTCAAGCGCAGCGCCGATCATCTCTCCGGTTTGATCGACGGTATTCTCGACATCTCCAAGATCGAGGCCGGCCGGCTCTATCTGTCGCGCGACGAGGTGCGCCTCACCGACTTCCTCGACCAGCTGGTCGGCATGTTCCGGCTGCAGGCAGCCGCCAAGGGGATCGAATTCGTCTTCCGCCGGCCACCGGTGCTCCCGGCCGTGGTCTATGCCGACGAGAAGCGGCTGCGGCAGATCCTCATCAACCTGATCTCCAACGCCATCAAGTTCACGCAGGACGGCAGCGTGACCTTCGTGATCCACTATCGCAGCCCGGTGGCCGAATTCGAGATCATCGATACCGGCCCTGGCATCCGTCCTGACGATCTCGAACTGATCTTTGCCCCGTTCGAACGCGGTGCCCTTGGCGCGGCACAGCCGCATAGCGGCACCGGCCTCGGCCTGACCATCTCCAAACTGCTGGCTGGCGTGATGGGCGGCGACATCCGTGTCTCCAGCGAAGTCGGCCAGGGCGCGACCTTCCGCGTGAAAATGCTGTTGTCGGAGGTCAACAACCCGACCCGCACCGCGCCCATCGACGCGCCGATCCTTGGCTATCACGGCCCACGCAAAACCATCCTCGTCACCGATGACGATCCGACCCAGCGCGACCTGCTGCGCCAGGTGCTGGCCCCGCTCGGCTTCATCCTGCTCAGCGCGCCGGATGGCCCGGCCTGCCTCAGCCTGGCCCAGCATTGCCGGCCTGACCTGTTCCTGCTCGATATCTCCATGGCCGGCATGGATGGCTGGACCGTCGCAGAGGCTCTGCGCGCCGCCGGACACCATCAGGCGCGCATCCTGATGGTGTCCGCCAGCGCACTGGAAGCCCATGGCGCGCCGCTCGCGCAGCCATTCCACGATGGCTACCTGATGAAGCCGATCGAACTGCCACGCCTGCTGGAGACGATCGGCCAGCTGCTCAAGATCGAGTGGCGCTACGAGCCCGACGAAGATGTCAAATCAGCCCATTGGACACCGGACGGAACAGCGCCGCCCGCGCGTCATGTGGACGAACTCATCAATCTCGGCCAGATGGGCCATATCCGCGCCATCCAGCTGAAGCTCGATGAAGTCGGCGTCGCTCATCCCGAACACGCTGCCTTCGTCGCCCAGATGCGCATGCTGATCGACCGCTTCGACCTCGACCAATACATGGCCACACTGAAAACGTTGCAGACGCATGACAGCTGAATCGAAGAAGCGCGACGTCGCATTGGTGGTGGATGACAGCCCCGAGACGCTGCGCCTCCTCACCGATGCGCTCGATGGCGCCGGCATGACCGTGATGGTCGCCCTCGACGGCGCCGGCGCCATGCGCATCGTCGAGCAGATCACGCCCGACATCGTGTTGCTCGATGCCGTGATGCCCGGAATCGACGGCTTTGAGACCTGCCGCCGCCTGAAGCGCGATGCCGGCCTGGTCGACGTGCCGGTCATCTTCATGACCGGCCTTTCCGAAACCGCCCATATCGTCCGTGGCCTGGAGGGCGGCGGCGTCGATTACGTGACCAAGCCGATTGTCATCGAGGAAATGCTGGCACGCATCCGCGTCCATCTCGCCAATGCCCGCTTGACGCAGAGCGCCCGCGCGGCGCTCGACGTCTCCGGTCGCTTCCTGCTCGCTGTCAATAGAAGTGGCGAAGTGCTGTGGGCGACGCCGCAAGCGCAGAAGCTGCTGAACGACCACCTGATTGCCGGCATCGATGACACGTTGCTGTTGCCGCCAGCCATGCTGCAGTGGCTGGAGCAGATGCAGAAATCCGGCACCAAGCCGGCACCTTCCGCGCCGTTCCCCGCCAACGATCTGCTGCGCCTCAACTACATGGGCAAGGCCGGCGCCGACGAATTCCTGCTCCGCCTCGCCAAGGATAGCGGTACGGCTGCCCCTGCCGAATTCAGCAAGGAGCTTGGCCTCACCACCCGTGAAGGCGAGGTGCTGTCCTGGCTCAGCAAGGGAAAGAGCAACCGCGACATCGCCCAGATCCTCGGCCTCTCACCACGCACGGTGGACAAACATCTCGAGCAGATCTACGCGAAACTCGGCGTCGAAAACCGCACGGCGGCTGCAGCCGTCGCGGTGAATGCGGCGCAGCGGCGCCAGTAACTGCGCTCCCCGATACGTTTCAGCTCCGGCGACCCCAGCGAACAACGCGCATATATGTCGCGGTCTCATTGCGCTGCGATATACCAAATTCGCCATTGACAGATAAATTCGCCAATATCTAACCTCCCTTAAAAACAGACGGCCAAGCAAAACGGCCCCGGCAGACGGGCCACTTTCGGGAGAGAAACAGATGACGCGCCACGTGCTGGCGTGGGCCACTGCGCTCGCGCTTTCGACCACCGTCCTTTCCACCCCATCCCTTGCGCAGGTTTCCGACGATGTCGTCCGCATCGGCGTCCTCACCGACCTGTCGAGCTGGGGCCGAGACAATAGCGGCCCGGGATCTGTCGAAGCTGCGAAGATGGCGGTGGAGGAATTCGGCAAGACCGTGCTCGGCAAGCCCATCGAGATCATCAGCGCCGACCACCAGATGAAATCCGATGTCGGCGTGCAGATCGCGCGCAACTGGTTCGACAACGGCAAGGTCGATGCCGTCGTCGATATCCCGAACTCCGCCATCGCCATCGCAGTCCACAACCTTGCCCGCGAGCGCAACAGGATCGCCCTGCTGTCCGGCCCCGGCTCCAGCGCACTCACTGACGACCTTTGCAGCCCGAACACCGTGCAGTTCGCCTACGACACCTATGCATTGTCGAAAGTGACGGCCTCCGCCGTGATCGCCGAAGGCGGCAAGTCCTGGTATTTCATCACGGCCGACTATGCCTTCGGCAGTCAGCTCGAAAACGACGCCACGCGCTTCATCAAGGCGAGCGGTGGGACCGTGGTCGGCGGCGTACGCCACCCCACCAACACCGCTGACTTCTCGTCCTTCGCATTGCAGGCGCAGAACTCGAAGGCCAATGTCGTCGCTTTCGCCAATGCCGGCCAGGACACCGACAATTCCATCAAGCAATCCGGCGAGTTCGGCCTCGTCAAGGGAGGCCAGAAACTGGTCGGCCTCCTGATGTTCGACACCGACGTCCACGCCATCGGCCTCGAAGCCGCTCAGGGCACTTATCTCACGACAGCCTCCTACTGGAACATGAACGACAAGACCCGTGCCTGGTCGAAGAAGTTTTTCGCCAAGACGAACGTGATGCCGACGATGATCCAGACCGGCGTCTATGGCTCGGTGCTGCACTATCTCAAGGCCATCAAGGCCGCCGGCACCGACGATCCCGCCAAGGTGATGGCGAAGATGCGCGAGCTGCCCATCGAGGACACCTTCGTCCATGGCGGCAAGCTGCGCGAGGACGGCCGCGTGATCCGCGACATGTATCTCGCCAAGGTCAAGAAGCCCTCGGAGTCCAAGGAGCCGTGGGACTATCTCGACATCGTCAAGACGGTGAAGGGCGAGGATGCCTATCGCCCCGTCTCGGAATCGAAATGCCCGCTGCTGAAGAAGTGAGGTGACCATGGCCAGCGATCCAGCAACCGCGATTGAAACCCACGAATGCGACGTGCTGGTCGCGGGCTCCGGCTGTTCCGGCATGTCGGCGGCGATCACCGCGCGGCATGGCGGGCTCGACGTCCTCATCGTCGAGAAGGAGCCGCGCTTCGGCGGCACCACCGCCCGCTCCGGCGGCTGGCTGTGGGTGCCCGGCACGTCGCTCGCAAAAGCATGGGGCATCCAAGAAAGCCCCGACCAGGCGCGCACCTATCTGCGCCATGAGGCCGGCAACAGTTTTGATGCCGCGCGCGTCGATGCCTTCCTGACTGCAGGACCTGAGGCGATCGACTTCTTCACCACGCAGACCGCCGTGCGTTTCGACATGCCATTGACCTTCCCGGATTATGACGCCGAAGCGCCGGGTGGCACCCAGGGCGGCCGTTCGATGGTGGCCCGCCCATTCGATGGGCGGGAGCTCGGCGACAACATCAAGCATATCGGCGCCCCGCTGCCCGAACTCACGGTGTTCGGCATCATGCTCGGCTCCGGCAAGGACATCATCCATTTCATGCGTGCCACGAAATCGCTCACCTCGGCGATCTACGTAGCGAAGCGGCTGTCCAAGCATCTGAAGGATGTGCTCGGCCACGGCCGCGGCATGACGCTGACTAATGGCAATGCGCTTGCCGGCCGCCTCGCCAAATCAGCCTTCGATCTGAAGATCCCGCTCTGGCTGTCCGCGCCGGTGCGCGAGCTGGTCGTCGAGAACGGCCATGTGCGCGGTGCCATCGTCGAGCGCGACGGCAAGCGTGTCCGCGTCATCGCACGACGCGGTGTCGTGCTCGCCTGCGGCGGCTTTCCGCATGACGTCGAGCGCCGCAAGGCGATGTTCCCGCATGCCCCGACCGGCCGCGAACACTACTCGCCCGGCCCCACCGGCAATACCGGTGACGGACTGCGTCTCGCCGAATCCGCTGGCGGCCGTGTCGAGGATTCGCTGCCGAATGCCGCGGCGTGGGTGCCGGTCTCCGTCACCACCCGCAAGGATGGCAGCAAGGGCGTGATGCCGCATTTCATCGATCGAGCCAAACCCGGCGTGATCGCCGTGCTGCGCGACGGCACGCGCTTCGCCAATGAAGGCAACTCCTATCATGCCTTCGTCCAGGAGATGATGCGCGCGACCAGACCGGGCGACGAGATGGCTGCGTGGCTCGTCTGCGACCACCGTGCACTGCGGCAGTATGGCCTTGGCGCCGTTCCGCCGTTTCCGATGCCGATTGGCCACTATCTCACGTCCGGCTATCTCATCAAGGGAGCCTCGCTGGAAGAACTCGCGAAAAATGCCGGCTTCGACGCACACGCATTCGCGAACACCGTCACTCAGTTCAACGTCGATGCCGCCAACGGCCATGACCCCGCCTTCGGCAAGGGCTCGCGCGCCTATAACCGCTATCAGGGCGATGCCCAGCATGGCCCCAATCCCTGTGTGGCGCCGATCGAGACCGGACCGTTCTAT
>NZ_JBIISY010000268.1:0-7809 GCF_044340795.1 Tardiphaga sp. | reverse complement strand
GCGCGCCTGGTCGGCGATCGAGCGGGTGATCGCCTGACGAATCCACCAGGTGGCGTAGGTCGAGAACTTGTAGCCGCGGCGATATTCGAACTTGTCGACCGCCTTCATCAGGCCGATGTTGCCTTCCTGGATCAGGTCGAGGAACTGCAGGCCGCGGTTGGTATACTTCTTGGCGATGGAGATCACGAGGCGGAGATTGGCCTCGACCATTTCCTTCTTGGCCTGGCGCGCTTCGCGCTCGCCCTTCTGCACGCCGTGCACGATCTTGCGGAATTCGCCGATCTCGAGGCCGGTGAGTGCTGCCAGCTGCTGGATCTCGCCGCGCAGCTCCTTGATGCGGTCCTTCTCGATCGCGACGAAGTTCTTCCAGCCTTTTGCGGAGAGCTTCGAGACACGGTTGAGCCAGCGCGGATCGAGCTCCGAGCCCTGATAGTTGCGCAGGAAGTCTTCGCGGCCGACGCCGTGGCTGTCGCCGAGGCGCATCAGGCGGCCCTCGAACGAGACGAGGCGCTTGTTGATGTCATAGAGCTGCTCGACGAGTGAATCGATACGCGCCTGGTTGAGGCGCAGCGACTTCACCTCGACGACGATTTCGTCCTTGAGCTTCTTGTACTTGCGCTCCTGCGACGGCGACAGCGACGGACCCTGCGACGAGCTTTCCAGCTGGTTCGCGATGTCCTGTTCCTGCAGCTTGCGCAGCTTCTTGTATTCGGATGCGATCTTGTCGAAGGTCTCGACCACCTTCGGCTTCAGTTCGGCCTCGATGGCGGCAAGCGACATCTGGTTCTCGAACTCGTCGTCGTCCATCTCGCCTTCGCCGCCTTCCGACGACTGCGACTCGCCCTGCGGCTGGGCCGCGGGCTGCGCACGGCCGGGCGCCGCGCGGAATGGCGTTGCCTGGGCGGGCGCGGATGGCGGTGCGGCCACGGCGGTCTCGCCGCCTTCGCTGTCACCATCGCCCGAGGGACCTGCGATCATCGCCGGATTGACGCCGCCCTTGCCTTCGGGGCCGGCGTAAGTGGCTTCGAGATCGATGATGTCGCGGAGGAAGATCTTGCCTTCGTTGAGTTCGTCGCGCCAGATGATGATGGCCTGGAAGGTCAGCGGGCTTTCGCAGAGGCCCGCGATCATGGCCTCGCGGCCGGCCTCGATGCGCTTGGCGATGGCGATTTCGCCTTCGCGCGACAACAGCTCGACGGTGCCCATCTCGCGCAGATACATGCGCACGGGATCGTCGGTGCGCTCGCCGGGCTCGGACTTCTTGACTTCGGTGACGGCCTTGGACGTGACCTCGACGAGTTCGTTGTCGGTCTCGTCGTCCTCTTCCTGCTTCTCCTCGTCATCGCTGTCGTCGTTCTCGGCGACATTGATGCCCATCTCGGAGAGCATCGACATGATGTCTTCGATCTGTTCGGGCGAGGTCTGGTCGGAAGGCAGCACTTCATTGAGCTGATCAAAGGTCACGAAGCCGCGCTTCTTGGCCTGCTTGATCATCTTCTTGACGGCCGCATCGGACAGATCGAGCAAAGGCGACGGCGCTTCGGCGGCATCCTTCTCGGGCGCATCAGCTGCCACGTCTTTTTCCTTGTCCTTGGTCTGCAGCGTCTTTGCCTTGGTGGCCATTCAATGCTCCTGAAACGCGCTCACGCCGGGGGCCAATCATGCCAGCTGGTGTCATGGCCCCGCCATCTCATCATCGTAACCAGTCGGTGGACGTCTGAATGACGCACAAAGGGCGGCGCTACCTTCTCGCCACCCTGCCATCCGACCCGGTTGTCTAACTCGTTTGAACGAGCTCTAGCCGATGAAGGCTTAAGCCCGGATTAACCCTGTTTGTGCCGCCAAACCTTGGATTTGGCGAGTCTTTTCGCATTTTGGACGGTTTCAATCCGCAGCAAACTGGCCTTTGCCGACCTTACTGGGTGCGCTGGAAGCGGCCTGACAATTCGCCAAACCCCTCGATCAGCGCCTCGGTCCCGTCCACCTCGGCGAGCCTGGCCTTCACGTCGCGGAGCCAACCATAGTGGGTTTCACTGGCCTCCGCGCCCAGAGCGAGCTCGGCATCCTTCAGTTCTCTAAGTAAGGAGTGGTACTGGCGATGCAAGGCAACAAGCTGCATCCAGGTGGCCAAAACGTCCTCGCGCGCAGCCCCAGGCTGCGATGCCCATACCGCCTGGACCGTGATCGCCCGCTCAACCTGCTGTAATTGCTCGGAAAATCCGGCCTTTACCAGGTCTTCACGCATTTCCGCGCTTTGCTCGGCTTCGTCGCCATGATGATGCTCGTGGGCGAAGGCGGCGATGATGCCTGCACGCAGGCGGTGCATTTCGGGATGCGCCAGTTCGAGCGCGGCGACCTCCTCGAGCCGGTCATGCAGCAGCCAGGGGTGGTTGATCAGTGACTGCAGGATCAGCGCCTCGCGTCGCGACACGGCGCTGCGCTGGCCGCGCATCAGGGACGATGTCGCAAGCTGTGGACTGACCGCCTGATAGGGTCCGCGGCCGAGCAACTGGGTCGCCGTGGGCGAGATGCCACGATTGCCGCCACTGATTCGCGGCACGAAGGGACGCTGCGGGGCGCGCTGGAAGTTGCCGCCCTGCCCGCCCCGGTTACCTCCACCACCGCCACCGCGCGCGCCACCGCCGAACTGGCGATAGAGCCGCTCGGCCAGATCCTGCCGGTAATATTTCTTCACGACATCGTCGCGAATGGCGTTGGAGATCTCGCCGATCCGCGCCTCCAGCGCCGCGCGGCGCTCGGGCGTTGTGAAATCGCCGGCCGCGATCTCGCGGGCCCAGATCAGGTCCGACAGCGTGCCGGCCGCAGCGATGACATCCTCGATGGCGCCGCGTCCGCCGGAGCGGGCGAGATCGTCGGGGTCCTGCCCTTCCGGCAGCAGGGCAAAGCGCAGGCTCTTGCCGGGCTTCAGATGCGGCAGCGCCAGCTCGGCCGCGCGCCATGCCGCCTTCTGGCCGGCGCGGTCGCCGTCGAAGCAGAGGATGGGCTCGTCCACCATCTTCCACAGCAGCTGCAGCTGGTTCTCGGTGAGCGCGGTGCCGAGCGGGGCGACGGCGCCGGGAAAGCCGACGCCGACCATGGCGATGACGTCCACATAGCCTTCGACCACCACGATGGGCGCACCATCATGGGCGGCTTTGCGGGCCATGGGGAAATTGTAGAGATTGTCGCCCTTGTGGAAGAGCGGCGTTTCCGGCGAGTTGAGATACTTTGCCGGCACGTCCTTCTTCAGCGCACGGCCGCCGAAGGCGATGATGCGGCCGCGGGCATCGCTGATGGGAAACATCACGCGATCGCGGAAGCGATCATACGGCACCGGGATATCGTCGCCGCCGATCAGCATGCCGGTCTCGACCATGTCGGAGACGGGAATGCCGGCGGCGCCGAGATGCTCCTTCAGCGCGAAACGATCCTCCGGCGCATAGCCCATGCGGAACTGGAGCTGCGTCTGCGGGCCGATGCCGCGATCGGCAAGATAGCCGCGCGCCTGCGCGCCGTGGCGCGAGGTCAGCGTGTCCTGGAAGAATTTGGCGGCGATCTCCATCACGTCATGCAGCGTCCTGCGGCGCTGCTCCTGCCGCGCGGCATCGGGCGTGGCGGCGGGCACGGCCAGGCCGGCCATGGAGGCCAGGCGTTCGACGGCCTCGACGAAGGAGACGCCTTCGGTCTCCATCACGAAATCAAAGATGTTGCCGTGCTTGCCGGTGGAGAAGTCGTGGTAGAACTGCTTCTGGTCGTTCACCGTGAAGGACGGCGTCTTCTCCTGCTGGAACGGCGACAGCCCCTTCCACTCCCGCCCGGCCTTCTTCAGCTTGACGCGCTTGCTCACGACTTCCGAAACCGGAAGCCGGGCGCGCAGTTCTTCGAGAAAGTGGGGCGTGAAACGCATGGTGGATTAGGCATATAGGGCGGTGGTTGCCAATTGGCACAATATTGGCGCTGGCGCACGTTATTCACAGGGCCGCTGACCAAAAGCGCCCTTGAAATCTCCAAAGTTCCGTTTTTAACAGGACGAATGTTCACGACTTTCCGAGGCGGCCAGACCGGCACGTGGCGGGTGCTCTCCGTCGCGCCCGTGCGCGGCGAGACGCTGCCGATCATGCCCGCTGTGTCCGTCACCCATGCCGACACGATCTCGCTGCCGCCGGCGCCTTCCGCCCATTCGTGGCGGCTGATCGGCGTCGCCAGCCATGTCCGCTATGTGGAGCGGCTGGAAAAGATCGCGCTCAACAAGGTGCAGGCCGGGCTCGGCCGCCCGGAGGCGACCTGTGCCGCGCTGATCCCGATCCGCAAGAGCAATGCGTGGTGGCTGATGAGCCAGAACGAGCGCCGTCGCATCTTCGAGGACAAGTCCCGCCACATCGCCGACAGCCTGAAATATCTGCCGGCGATCGCGCGCCAGCTCTACCATTCGCGCGATCTCGGCGGCCCATTCGATTTCCTCACCTGGTTCGAATATGCGCCAGCGCATGCGGAGCGGTTCGAAGAACTGGTCGCGATGCTGCGCGAGAGCGAGGAATGGCAGTTCGTGGAGCGCGAGGTGGATGTGAGGTTGGCGCGGATCGTCTAGCCGCACGAACGTCCGGCCCGCATGGCTCCCATTCAGGATGGCGTCTTACGGGCGGGCCGGGCATGCGCCATATCGGTCTGGCGCTCCCGCCCGCCTGAAAGTCTCCATGTCCGCTCCTGCCGAACACGCTGCCCCTGACCAAGGTCCCGGCGGCTGGTTGATCCTCGCGTTCGCCATCGCCTGCGGCATCACCGTCGCCAATATCTATTACGCGCAGCCGCTGGTCGGACCGATCAGCGAGAGCTTTGGCCTCGACCTGTCCAATGCCGGCGTGATGCTGACCATGGTGATGTTCGGCTATGTGCTGGGCTTGCTGTTCCTCGCGCCGCTCGGCGATCTCGTCGAGAACAAGACGCTGATCCTGATTACCCTCAGCAGCCTGATCGTCAGCCTGTTGATCGCCGCAGCCGCACCGAGCGCCGGCGTGTTCATAGCATCGACGATGTTGGTCGGCCTTACTGCCGTCGGCACCCAGATGATCCTGCCAGTGGTCGCGCATCTCGCGCCGGAACGACGGCGCGGGCAGATCGTCGGCACCGTGATGAGCGGCCTGTTGTTCGGCATCCTGCTGTCGCGGCCGCTCGCGACCATGATCGCCGGCTCACTCGGATGGCGCGCCGTGTTCGTGGTGTCGGCGGCTCTGATGTGCGGCGTGCTGGTGTTGATGATGATCGCGCTGCCGCGGCGCAAGCCGGAGCATAGCCTCAATTACGCGACGCTGATCCACTCGCTGTGGAATCTGGCGCTGACCACACGCGTGCTGCAGCGACGCGCGGCCTATCAATGCCTGCTCTACGGATCGTTCAGCCTGTTCTGGACCGCCATGCCGCTGGTGCTGGAAGAGCCACCCTTCTCGTTCGGACACATCGCCATGTCGGCCTTCCTGCTGTCCGGCGCCGGCGGCGCGCTGGTCGCGCCACTGGCTGGACGCCTTGCTGATCAGGGCCGCGGTGACCTCGTCACTGCAACCGCGATGACGCTGGTGTTGCTGAGCTTCGTCCTGACCTGGATCGGCGGACACAGCAGCGGCGGCACCGCCATCACGCTGTTCGTGGTCGCCGGCATCCTGATCGACGCCGGCACCCAGGGCAATGTGGTGGCCGGACAACGCGCCATCTATGCGCTGGCGGGCAATGTGCGCAGCCGGCTGAATGCGCTGTTTCTTGCCGGCGCCTTTTTCGGCGGCGCGGTCGGCTCCGGCTTCAGCGGCTTTGCAGTGGCCCGCGGAGGCACAACGATGATCGCGATCATCGGCATCGGCGCATCACTGCTGGCGCTGGCACTGTTCGCGCTGGAAGTGTCGGCACGCGATCGCAGGACGAATTAGGCGGAGCCGTCATCCCGCGGAGTTTCAACTGCGCGTTCGGCCGGCGGATGACGCTGCGCTCATCCGCCCTGCAGGAAGCGGCCTGACACAATCCGTTTCGTCTCGATCACCGGGCGATTGTAGATATAGGTCCAGGCCTGGGTGACCGTGCCATCGCCTGATGTCACCGGCAACAGTTCGCGCAGATACAGGGTCGGCTGCTCTTCCGCGGGGCCGATGCCGTCATAGTCGTCGAGCACCGCAAGCAGCTTGTCGGGATCGCGCATCCGGAACAGGTCGCCATAAACGATGTCACTCTCGGCCGTCGCATGGAGCAGGCCGGGATAATGCGCGACCATGTAGAGCCGGCCGCGGCACGAGGCTTCGCCGAGGAAATCCGCGCCCGATGCGAGCAGCTTCGACATCGGATGATCGAAACCACGCATCAGGGTTCCGTAGACGAAAATACGATCCGACATCGTCGCCTTTCATGCACTGTCTGTAACCCGCAGGCCGATCGCGCCGAGGTGGCACCGCGATAACGTGACCCGTTGCGGCATTCAATTGCCCTGCTTCCGCGCTATATTAGCCTGGGAATCATGGCCGGTGCATCCATGCCGGCAATCAAGAGATATGCCGTTGGACCACCTGCCCCCATCCGAGCTGCGCCTCGCGCCCGATGAGATCGATCCCGTTCTCGAACTGAACACGGACAGCGCGTCGCCCTTCCTGTTCACCAGTGATCATTATGGCCGCATCATCCCGCGCATGCTCGGCGATCTCGGCCTGCCCGCCAGCGAGCTGACCCGGCATATTGCCTGGGACATCGGCATCGCCGGCGTCGCGGAACGCGTGGCGATGGCAATGAACGCGCATCTGATCGCGCAGCGCTATTCACGGCTGGTGATCGACTGCAACCGGCCGCCGGACGCTGTCAGCTCGATCCCGCTGATCAGCGAGGCGACGACCATTCCCGGCAATGACGGCCTCACGCAAGATGACAGGGCACGCCGGCGCGAACTGTTCTTCGATCCATATCACCGGCGCATCGATGCGGTGATCGACGCACGGCTCAAGGTCGGGCAGCCGACGGTGCTGGTGTCGCTGCACAGTTTCACGCCGGTCTATGCCGGCATCAAGCGGCCTTGGCATATCGGTACGCTGTATCAGCATGACCGCACGCTGCCGCCGCAGCTCCTGCAGCATCTGCGCGCCGAAGGCGATCTGGTCGTCGGCGACAACGAGCCCTATGCGGTGTCGGACGCCACCGACTACACGATCCCCGTCCACGGCGAAAAGCGCGGGCTGATGAATACCGGGATCGAGATCCGTCAGGACCTGATCACCGACGAGAGCGGCCAGATCGCATGGGCCGAGCGGCTGGTGCGCATCCTGACCGAGATCGCGGCGACGCTGGTGACGCCGCGCGCATCACATCTCTGATCAACGCGCCCGCGTCAAAGCGAGCCACACGCCGCCGCCGATCATGAAGCCACCGGAGATGCGCGACAGCAGCCGCGTGCGCCGGGCCGAAAAGAATTTTCGCGCCCGGCCGGCAGCGACAGCATAGACGACGTCGGTCAATCCGGCAGCGACCATGAAGGTCGCGCCGAGGATGGTCACCTGCAAAAAGTGATTCTGGTCGAGATCGACGAATTGCGGGATGAAGGCGCCGAAGAACACCAGCACCTTCGGATTGCTGAGCAACACCGCGAGCCCTTGCAGGAAGAAACCGCCGCGCGGCGGCGCCGGCGGGGTCTCGGTATCGATCCCCTCGATGGGCGCGCGCACCAGCTTGATGCCGAGCCAGACCAGATAGGCCGCGCCGATGAAGCGCACCCAGTCGAACCAGTAGCCCATGGTGGCCATCATGGTGGTGAGGCCGAAACCGACAATGGCGATGACCACTGCGAGC
>NZ_JBIISY010000267.1:0-7825 GCF_044340795.1 Tardiphaga sp. | reverse complement strand
GAACAACGGCACGTCGCGTCCGCGCTTTTCAGCGAAAGTGACCACCAGCGTGGCGTCGTCGATGGCCTCCGCCTTCACCACATCGCGCATCTGCTGCGTGATGATGGGATGGCCTTTTTCCTTCAGCGTGGTCAGCGACCAGGCCGCATCCTTCGCCGTGAGCTTGCTGCCATCATGGAAGCGCGCTTCCGGGCGCATGGTGAAACGATAGGTCAGGCCATCGGCGGAGATCTGCACGGACTTCGCCGCGAGGCCATACATGGCATCGGACTCGTCGGCGGCGCGCGTCATCAGCGTCGTGAACGTCATGCCCATGCCCTGCGCGCCGTCGCCCTTCAGCACATAGGCATTCAGCGAGTTGAACGTCTGGAACGACTGGTTGAAGGCCTTCACCGATGGAATGGTCGAGAACACGCCGCCCTTCGGCGCCTTCACATTCACGTAGTCAAAATGAGGAAAGTCGGCGGGATATTTCAGATCGCCAAAGGCCGACATGCCATGCGAGTCATTGCCGCCCTGCGCCAGCGCGGGGCTGAAACGCGATGCGGCGATGGCGCCGAGACCGAGGCCGAGAACATGCCGACGATTGAGCTGCGCCATGCGCGACAGCCTCCTCAAGAGCGTCCGCCCGTCTTCGCGGCCTTCTCGGCATCCCACCACCAGATGGACGGGAAGCCGGACTGGCCGTATTTCGGCAGTTCGGCTGGGCGACCGAAACGATCCCAGCGCGCGGTGCGTGCCTTGCTGTAGGTGAATTGCGGGACGACGAAGTTATTCCAGAGCAGCACGCGATCCAGCGCCTTGGTGGCCGCGACGAGATCGGCACGATCCTTGGTGAAGATCACGCGTTCGATCAGCTTGTCGATGGCCGGATCCTTGATGCCGACGACGTTGCGCGAACCGGGCGCATCGGCAGCCTTCGAACCCCAATATTCCCGCTGCTCATTGCCAGGCGACAGCGACTGCCCCCACTGAGTCACCACGATATCAAAATCCCAACTGCGCATCCTGTTTTCGTACTGCGTGGCATCGATGGTTCGCACGGTGACGCCAATGCCGAGCCGCTCCAGTGGTGGCTTGAAGAACAGGGCGATGCGCTCGGAGCTTGGATCTTCCCCCAGCAACTCGATCTCGAACGGCGCACCGGTCTTCGCATCGACGAGCTTGCGGTCGCGGATTTCGTAGCCGGCCGCCTTGAGCAGGGCCGTCGCCTCGCGCAGATTGCTGCGGACATTCTCGGCATTGCCGTTGACGGGATTGCTGTAAGGCTTGGTGAAGACTTCCGGCGGCACGTCGGCACGGACGGTCTCCAGGATTTCCAGCTCCTTGCCTTCCGGCAGACCGGACGAGGCGAGCTCGGTGCCATGGAAATAGCTCGAGATCCGCTCATAGGTGCCATAGAAGAGCTGCTTGTTCATCTCCTCGAAATCGAAGGCGTAGTTCAGGGCACGGCGCACACGCACGTCCTTGAACTTGTCGCGACGGATATTCATCGCGAAGCCCTGCATCACGCCGGTTGCGCGGTTCGGAAACTCTTCGAGGATGACCCGCTTTTCTTTCACCGCCGGGAAATCGTAGGCCGTCGCCCAGTTCTTGGCACTGTTCTCCGAGCGCCAGTCGACCTGATCGCCCTTGAAAGCTTCGAGCGCGACGGTACCGTCGCGGAAATACTCGTAGCGCACTTCATTGAAATTGTGCTTGCCGATATTCACGGCTAGCTTGGCGCCCCAATAGTCCTTCACCCGCTCGATAACGACATTGCGCCCCGGGGCGAAATCCTTGATGCGATAGGCCGCGCTGCCAAGCGGCGGCTCCAGCGTGGTGCTGCTGACGTCGCGCTTCTTGCCGGATGCGTCCGTGCCTTCCCACCAGTGCTTCGGAATCACCGTGAGCTGACCGACGATCTGCGGCAATTCGCGATTGCCGGGGGCGTCGAAGGTGAACTTGATCTCGCGCTCGCCAACCTTCTCCGCCTTCACCACATGGCTGTAATAGGCCGAGTAGAACGGATGATGCTTCTTGAAGGACTCTAGCGAGAAGATCACGTCATCCGCCGTCACCGGCTTGCCGTCATGCCACCTGGCTTCCGGGCGCAGACGATAGGCGACCCAGGAATAGTCCTCGGGATGGCTGACCGACTCCGCCAGCAGACCGTATTCGGTCGAGACTTCGTCCAGTGAGGCCGTGGTCAGCGATTCGTAGATCAGGCCGACGGCGCCGGCGAGATTGCCCTTCACGCCGGAGACGACGAGATTGAAATTGTCGAAAGTGCCAAGCGCGATCTGACGAACCGATCCGGCCTTCGGTGCATCCGGATTGACGTAGTCGAAGCGCTTGAAGCCGGCCGGATATTTGATCTCGCCGAACAGCGACAAGGCATGACGCCATTCCGCGCCACCTGCAGCAGCAGCCGGCTGCGCCGAGGCTGCTCCGCTCACCGGGAGGCTGCCGATCCCGCCGAGCACGGGGGTGAGAGCGGCGAAAGCGGAAGTCTTCAGAAGGCGGCGTCGGGAAATCGTCAATGTGCTGAATCCTGTGAACCGGGAGCGAGTAGAACGGTCATATGAGGCAAGGGTTCGACCGATTATGCCGGCTTTTCCGCAAGATACCACCCATCGCCTCAGTTGCATCCTAGCCCGGCGCGGCCAAACGTCCCGCTTAAGCTTTGGTAATGCGGAAACGACAACGGCCGGGCTTGGTGGCCCGGCCGTGACGTCGCGAATGTGACGAAAACGCGGTGTGTTTATGCTACTTGGCCGCCGTCGGCAGCGGCACCGGCGTGTCGGCCAGCGTTGCCAGATAGGCGATCAGGTCGGCGCGCTCACTGTCCTTGGAGATGCCGGCGAAGCCCATCGCGGTGCCAGGGATGGCAGTCTTCGGGCTGGCGATGAACTTGTTCAGCTCCTCAAAACCCCAGCTGCCGCCCTTGGCCTTCATGGCGGCCGAGAAGTTGAATCCGCCGCGGCCCTGGCCGACGTGATCATTGATGACGCCATAGAGGTTCGGTCCGACGCGGTTCGGGCCGCCCTTCTCGAAGGTGTGGCACGAGGCGCACTTCTTGGCAGCCGTCTGGCCCTTTTCGACGGAGGCGGTCTGAAGCAGTTTCTCGATGGGTTCGGAGGGCGCGGCCGCAGCCTTGGCGCCACCGCCGGAGGTGTCTTCCTTCACGGCGATATCATAGCCGGGCTTCTCCAGGTGCTTGGGCGAAAACACGGCCTGGGCGGTGAAATTCGTGGCCATCAGCAGGAGGCAGGTGCCGAGCACGGCGCCCATGATCTTGTTGAGTTCGAAAGAGTCCATATTTCGTAAGCCCCACGCCCGTTTTAGGTCATTGGAAGGCCGCTCCCACGGCCTCGACGCGCCCATGAATCACGTCTCCAGGCCTGTTTAGAGCCTGTCCAATCGAGATAACGGTTTGCCCTAGTTCTGGCAACCTCTATAAACGCCGCGCTCCCGGGTTTGCCCTTGATCTGCATCATGGTTTTCCCGGTCCGACAGACGGAATTCGAGCCGTTTTTGCGATCTCAACTGACCAAGCCCAGCAGCCATGACCGATCCCCGTACCCTCGTGCTCATTCCCGCCCGGATGGCTGCGACCCGCCTGCCCGGCAAGCCGCTGCTGGATATCGCGGGCCTGCCGATGATCGTCCATGTCGCCCGGCGCGCCAGCGAGGCGGCTATCGGCCGTGTGGCTATTGCCACCGACACCGCCGAGATCGCCGATGCGGTGATCGCCCACGGTTTTGAGGCCGTGATGACCTCGCCGGACCATCCGTCAGGCTCGGACCGGATTTTCGAGGCACTGGACAGGCTCGATTCGACCGGCACGGTCCAGACCATCGTGAACGTCCAGGGCGACCTGCCCACCATTCCGCCCGGCGACATCGCCGCCGCCGTCCGGGTGCTGGATGACCCCAAGGTCGATATCGCCACCCTTGCCGCCGAGATCCGCAAGGACGAAGAACACACCAACCCCAATGTGGTGAAGCTGATCGGCTCGCCCGCCGGCCCGAACCGGTTGCGCGCGCTCTACTTCACCCGCGCCACCGCGCCCTATGGCGATGGCCCGCGCTATCATCACATCGGGCTGTACGCCTATCGCCGGGCTGCGCTGGAAGGCTTCGTCAAGCTTGCCCCCTCCACCCTGGAGCAGCGTGAAAAGCTCGAACAGCTCCGCGCGCTGGAAGCCGGCATGCGGATCGACGGCGCCATCGTGGACTCCGTCCCGCTCGGCGTCGACACCCCGCACGACCTCGAAACTGCCCGCCGCCTGCTGGCAAAAAACTGACCGACTGATACAAGGCCCGCCATGACCATTCCGATGAAGATCGCCTTCCAGGGCGAGCCCGGCGCCAATTCCCACAATGCGATCGCCGAGGCGTTTCCGCAGGCCGAGGCGCTGCCCTGTGCCACCTTCGAGGATGCGCTGGCGGCGATCTCGTCGGGCGAAGCCGATCTCGGCATGATCCCGATCGAGAATTCGATCGCCGGCCGGGTTGCCGACATCCATCATCTGCTGCCGGCGTCCGGCCTGCACATCATCGGCGAATGGTTCATGCCGATCCATCACCAGCTGATGGCCCCGCGCGGCACCAGGATCGAGGACCTCAAGACCATCGAGAGCCACGTTCACGCGCTCGGCCAGTGCCGCCGCCTGATCCGCAAGCTCGGCGTCCGCTCGATCGTTGCCGCCGACACGGCCGGCTCGGCCCGGATCGTCGCCGAGCGCGGCGACAAGAGCTGCGGCGCGCTGGCGCCGCGCCTTGCTGCCGAGATCTACGGCCTGGATATCCTGGCCGAGGACGTCGAGGACGAGAGCCACAACACCACGCGCTTCGTCATCCTCTCGAAGGATGCCAAATTGGCGCCGCAGGGCAAGGAGCCGCTGGTCACGTCTTTTGTCTTCCGCGTGCGCAACCTGCCCGCCGCGCTCTACAAGGCGCTCGGCGGCTTCGCGACCAATGGCGTCAACATGACCAAGCTTGAAAGCTATATGGTCGATGGCGAGTTCTTCGCCACGCAGTTTTATGCGGATGTCGACGGCCATCCCGACGACCGCAATCTGGCCTTCGCACTGGAAGAGCTGAAATTCTTCTCGCGCGAATTCAGGATCGTGGGCGTGTATCCCGCGCATCCGTTCCGCCAGACCTTTGGCGAGCAGCAGGGCTGAGTTTGTAGCCCGGATGGAGCGCAGCGAAATCCGGGAATCAGAGCTCCCACATATCGCCGGTCCCCGGATTACGCTGCGCTCCATCCGGGCTACATCACGGCGTTACGATTTGCCCCTGACGTGATCCTCCAGACTATGCGTCGCTTCCTTCGGCGCACCGGGCAGAAATAGCTGGATCGGCCTGATCTCATAGACTGCCGACGGATTCACCCGCCGCAGATCGCGCGCGACGGCGATGGCATCGTCGCGTGTGTCGCAATCCACGACATAGAACCCCAGCAACTGCTCCTTGGTCTCCGCAAACGGCCCGTCGATGACCACGCCGGCGCCCGGTCCACGCAGGGTGAACGCGCCCTTGGTGCCGCCGAGTCGCGCGGCCGGTCCCATCCGGCCATCAGCTGTCAGCCGCTCGTGGATCTCGTGAAGATCGGCCATCACGGCCGTATCCTGATCGGTCGTCCACGACACGACGACGTCTTCGACATGATAAGCGAGGATTGCATAAAGCATGGATCATTCTCTGGTTCTTGATGGCGCCGCCTCAAGGACGATTGCCATGAGCTCTTTCCGACATCGCATCACGCGATTTTCGCTACGCGAATGCCCTTGCCAGCAGACTGTAAGACTGCTTGCGCGCATCATGGTCAAACATCGCGGTGACGACCATCAGCTCATCCGGCTGGCATTGCGCGATCAGCGGCTGCAATTTCTCTTTCACAGTCGCCGGACTGCCGACGAACAGCCGCGAGCGATTGCGCGTAATCTTCACCTTCTCCGCATCGCTATAGGGATAAGCCAGCGCTTCCTCGACGCTTGGCAGCGGCGCGTATTCGCCACGGTCGCGCCGCAGGCGATTGAGATCGGCGGATGAGGCCAGCCGCTCGGCTTCCTCATCGGTCTCGGCACAGATCACCGCGACCGCAAGGATCGCCTGCGGCGCCTGCAGCCAGGCCGAACTCTTGAAGCGCGCGCGATAGTGCACCATGGCATCGGCTGCATCGTGGGACGCGAAATGATGGGCAAAGGCAAAACCCATCCCGACCTGGGCTGCGAGATCGGAGCTGAAATCGCTGGAGCCGAGCAGCCAGATCGGCGGCAACGGCACGTCATTCGGCATGGCCACGACATTGTTATAGGGATGATTTTCGGGGAAGCGTCGCGTCTCCCACAAGAGCAATTCGCTCAGCCGCTCCAGAAAATCGTCACCCTCGCGGCCGGCCATCCGGTTGCGCAGCGCATAGGCTGTCGCGCCATCGGTGCCTGGCGCCCGGCCAAGGCCGAGATCGATCCGGCCGGGAAACAGCGCTTCCAGCATCTTGAAGCGCTCTGCCACCATCAGCGGCGCATGGTTCGGCAGCATCACGCCGCCCGAGCCGACGCGGATCCGCGACGTCGCCGCCGCGATCTGGCCGATCATGATTTCCGGCGCGGGGCTCGCGACGGAAGCGAGATTGTGATGCTCGGCCAGCCAGTAGCGGACATAGCCGAGTCCGTCAGCATGCGTGGCAAGGTCGATGCTGTTGCGCAGCGCCTGCGACGGCGGCGTGCCTGTGGTGACGACCGACAGGTCGAGAATGGAAAGCGGGATCATACCGGCAGGCTAATGCGTCCGGATGGGACGGCAAGCATGGCCATCGGCCTTCCGGGCGCCAATCCTGATGGGCGAAAATTGAAGACTTTTGGATAATCTAACTCTATGCCCACACCTGAAGCGAAGGCAACGCATCCTGCAATACGGACTATTTATCCATTAATTCAAACAATTAATCCGGAATAAGGTTCTTCGCATCGGCATCACTTACCTGCCCACGCACCTTTCACAGAGCGCCGGAAACTCATCGGCGACGAAGATAATGGGCCATTTCCCACCCTACATGGTCTTCGGATGGGCTATTTTATCCCGGCATATCAGCATATTTTGTGCAGTGCAGCCAAACAGCCTGTGACGACCCAACAACCGGTGCCGCCAGTCGCGGCGGTGGAGTTCGAGATGACCGAGACGACCCCGGCCACCCCCAACCTTCCGAACATTTCCTTCGAGTTCTTCCCGCCGAAGACCGAGGAGATGGACCGCACCTTGTGGGAGACCATCGAGCGCCTGGCCCCCCTCTCCCCGTCCTTCGTCTCGGTGACCTATGGCGCCGGCGGCTCGACCCGTGAGCGCACCCACGCCACCATCGTCCGCCTGCTGAAGGAAACGACCCTGACGCCGGCCGCGCATCTGACCTGCGTGGGAGCGCCGAAAAGCGAAATCGACGATGTCGTGTCCCGCTATCACGAGGCCGGCGTCCGCCACATCGTGGCATTGCGCGGCGACCCGACCACGGGCATCGGCACCCAATATGTGGCGCATCCGGACGGATACCAGACCTGCGCCGATCTCGTTGCCAGCATTCGCAAGCGCTATTCCGATATCGACGTCACCGTCTCCGCCTATCCGGAAAAGCATCCGGAGAGCGCCGATTTCACCGCCGATATCGACACCCTGCAGGCCAAGGTCGATGCCGGTGCGACCCGCGCCATCACCCAGGTCTTCTTCGATAACGACCTCTACTTCCGCTATCTCGACAAGGTCCGGGCCCGCGGCATCGACATTCCGGTGCTGCCCGGCATCATGCCGATGCATAACTTCAAGCAGGCCCGCAATTTCGTCAC
>NZ_JBIISY010000266.1:0-7872 GCF_044340795.1 Tardiphaga sp. | reverse complement strand
CCAGACCAGCGCCACGATGCCGACCAACCGCATCGATTTCATCAATGAAGATGATGCAGGGCGCGTTCTTCTTGGCCTGCTCGAACATGTCACGCACGCGGGAAGCGCCGACGCCGACGAACATTTCGACGAAGTCCGAACCCGAAATGGTGAAGAACGGCACATTGGCTTCACCCGCGACCGCACGCGCGATCAGGGTCTTACCGGTACCGGGAGGGCCGACTAGTAGCACGCCGCGCGGAATGCGGCCGCCCAGGCGCTGGAACTTGCCGGGGTCGCGCAGGAATTCGACGATCTCCTGCAGGTCCTGCTTGGCTTCGTCGACGCCTGCGACGTCCTCGAAGGTCACGCGACCATGCGCCTCCGTGAGCATCTTCGCCCGCGACTTGCCAAAGCCCATCGCCTTGCCGGCACCGCCCTGCATCTGCCGCGACAGGAAGATCCACACGCCGATCAGCGCGATGAATGGCAACCATGAAACGAGCAGCGAGACGAACCACGGCACATTGTCGCCCGGCGCCTTCGCGGTGATGGAGACCTTGGCGTCATACAGGCGCTTGATCAGCGTCGGGTCAGACGGGGCGTAAGTGTGGAAGGTCGAGCCATTGGTGTAGGTGCCGTTGATCTCCGGCCCCTGAATGACAACGTCGCGCACCTTGTTCTGATCGATATCGCTCAGGAGCTGCGAGAACGGGATGTCCTGCGAGGCGGCGCGCTGACCGGGATTCTGGAAAAGCGTGAACAGCGCCAGCAGCAGCAGCACGATAATGACCCAGAGGGCGAAATTGCGCAGATTCGCGTTCATCGATCTTCCTTCGTCACCGCTGAAAACCGCGGCTCTTTTCCCTTGCATCGCCACAAGGCGATCACCCTGGGTCAGTCGGTTGCAATTTAAGTGCGACAGGGGCCGCTGCCAAGGGAACTGGGACGGACTATTTAACGCATCTAGGTGCTTTTCCGGTTGAAATCATGGCAACAACGGTCGGGTTTTCCGGAGGTGGTTAAGGTCTTTTGCGCGATACCGAGCGACGCGGTGGTGCCGGTGCAATCTTCAGCCGATTGCGGGTCAGCGAAATGACCGCGCCGGCAAGCGTTTGTTTCAGCAGAATACCGTCTCCCCTCGTCGCCATGGCCTGTTCCATCGCCACGGACAGGGTCTCGACCTTGCCGAGTTCTGCCGGCCCCTCGTGGCCGACATCATTGATCATCCGCAACAGCAACCGGACGCGGATTTCCTCGGCCAGCCCCAGAAATGCAACCGCATCGATGGCCTCTGGCACAAGGCCCGGGCTGCGCAGAGCGAGAAAGCGCTCGGCGCCATCGGCCATCAGTTCAAGCGCCTCATCAGCCCGCGCGAGGCGCGCCGCCAGACGCGCCAGATTGCGTGAATCCATCCCTTCAGACGCCAGATCGGGCATCAGGGCACGCAGCCGCGGCCGGGTGAAATGCGGGTCCGTATTGGTGGGGTCGACCGCGTAGCCCAGCCTGGCCTTCCTGAGTGTCGCGATCAGCTGCGATTTCGAGAGTTGCAGGAGCGGACGAACGATCTGGATATCACCGCGATCGGTCTGTGCGGCCATGGCGCTCAGGCCGGATAGGCCACTGCCGCGCGCCATTCGCATCAGGACAGTCTCGGCCTGGTCATCGCGCGTATGCGCCGTCATCACATGGCCAGCACCGGCTTTTCGCGCGGCATCGGCAAGCAATGCGTAGCGAGCCTCCCGGGCTGCTGCCGGAAGTCCCGTCTTCGGCTTGTCGCCGGTCCAGCGCAAGGTCCTGTGTGGCAGGTCGAGCGTTGCAGCGAGACGTTTCACCTCACGGGCCTCGGCTGCCGCCTCCGAACGCAAGCCGTGATCGACTGTGACGACCGTCAGTGCCGGACCGCGCTTCAGGCCCCGCCGCCAGCGTGCGGCGAGCCACATCAGGGCCACCGAATCCGGTCCGCCCGAAACGGCCAGAACAAGAGCCGGCGCAGACGCCCAACGGGCGAACAATTGCTTCGCCTGCTGGGCAGAAATCGGGGACTGATCGTCGTCGGCCATGCGCATCCAGAACCGGGGCTTGCCCCGGCTCAGAGCACCGGGCCAGTCCAGCCTAGCACTTGTTGCGCTTCTGCTCGCGGTCCACGCCCTGCTTCACGCCGGTCGAGGCACGCGGATATTTGCGCGCGACCTCGCCGAAAGCGGCGCAGGCGGCTTCCTTTTCCTTCAGCGCGGCCAGCGACTGGCCGAGGCGTAACAAGGCGTCCGGCGCCTTGGCGGACGTATCGTACTTACTGGTGACACCGAGGAACGACTGTGCAGCATCGCGATACTTCTGGCGTTGGAAGTAGCTTTCGCCGAGCCAATATTGTGAATCCGCAATCATCGGATCGTTGGGATATTTCTGGCCAAAATTGCGCATGGTCTCTTCCGCCAGCGCATAATCGCGGCGCTGCATGTAGCCAAGGCCGAGGTCGAACTCATCCTTCGGCGTCGCCCCGGGCGGCAATGTGGTCAGAGCCGGAGCGCCCCCGCCCTGCGCTGCACTACCCTGGCCGAGCGGCAGCGGCTCGCCCACCTCGCGTCCGCCGGGAGCGCCCACGGGCGCGTTGGCCTGCATCGGCAACTGCCCACCACCGAGGGCGCGCGGCACGCCCGGCGCATTCGGATTGGCATTAGGATCGAAAGCGTCGTTACGGCGGCCACCGCGCGGAGCCGGCGCGGAATCCTGCGCGATCGGTGCGGGAGCTGCGTTGCCCTGCTGGTTGTAGGGCTGCTGGCCGTAGCCGGGCTGTGCAGCCGGCGCCTGATTGTAACCACCCTGCGGAGCCTGCAGCGGGACCGGCTGTCCAGGGGCAGCGGCGGCATTCGGGCGTGCGCCACCCGCCGGCGGCGCGCCGCCGGCCTGCAACTGGCGCAGCTGATCTTCGAGCTGTCGGTTACGGAACTGCAGTTCCTCGTTCTGGCCGGTCAGCTTGCGCAGCTGGCCCTCCAACTGCTCGATCCGCATTTCCGGATCGACGCCACCATCCTGCCGACCATAGGTCTGCGGCCGCTGCTGCTCCTGCTGCTGCCCCCAGAACTGCGCCGAGACGGGCGATGCCGTGACAAGCATGGAAGCGAAAAGCGCGGCACCGGCGAGCGACTGGAATTTGAATGACATCTTGGCCTGAGCGATGACTGAAACGCGCCCCGATGGCGCAGGAAACGATGAGTGCTGCACTACGCCGGAATTGTGACTTCAGGCAGCGACAAAGCCGCCCGAATCCAAATAGCCACTCACACGAAAACGGCGCCTGCCCGTTCAGGCAGACGCCGCCACTCATATCACATCAAACGCTCAGGCGCCGGCGTTCAGCACGGTCACCGCACGGCGGTTCTGCGACCAGCACGAGATGTCGTTACACACCGCGACCGGGCGTTCCTTGCCGTAGGAGATCGTGCGCATACGGCTCGGATCGATCCCACGCGAGGCGAGATAGCTCCGCACCGACTGGGCGCGACGGGCGCCGAGAGCGATGTTGTATTCGCGGGTACCGCGCTCGTCCGCATGGCCTTCGATGGTGAAGGAATAGCGGTTGTACTGCTGCAGCCACTGCGACTGCTTGTCGAGGGTAGCCATGGCCTGCGGCGACAGCTCGGTCTGATCGCTTTCGAAGAAGACGCGATCGCCGACATTGACGACGAAGTCCTGCTGGCTGCCCGGAGCAGCTGCACCAGCCATCGCGCCATCAGCGCCGCCCATGCCGTTCTTGTTCGCGCAGGCGCCCATCGAGAGCGCCACAGCCAACACGGCAGCCAGTTTCAATCCCTGGAGGATACGCATCTGCTGAATCATTCCCGGAGCCTCCACGCTCACGCTTTAACCAACTGTCATCGGTCTACAGGGCGTTGGTTAAGCGAACGTTCCGTCAACCTTGACGAGGTGTTGCCAAAACCGATCAAAAGCCACAGGCTGCCGAAAAGCGTCGGCATGGTTAATGCTTATCAAATATGGCGTGACGGTGAAGCGAGCCGTTGATCTCTCTGTTTTTCCGCGGGATTCCATGGAAAACGGCCGCTGCATCGCTGCAGCGGCCGTTTGATCGTCTCACCCCACGCCGCGGCAGGCCTGGTTCAGAGCTGCTGCGCCGAGTTGGCCTGCAGCAACTGGAACTCGGGCGTCAGGAGATCGGGCGCGAGTGGCTCGCTCTTGCGCTCGAACAGGGCCCTCCGCTCGAACTGGCTGGAGCGGAAATACGGGTAACGCTCGAAGATCTTCTCGCGAACCATGTTGAAATCCGCTGCCATCAGGCAGAGCGGCTTCACCAGCGTCGGATAGGGCCGCGGCTCGCACAGCGGAGTCTGCAGGAACACGCGGCGATAAAAAGCACGGTGCTCGGCACGAACGGTGGCGGTGCCGATATCGGCATTGAAATAGGCGCAGGCGACATAGCCAAGGCGAACGGTCAGATAAGGCAGTTCCGGAAACTTGGTGCGGTTGGCCGGATCAGCGACGAAGCGATTGGGATCGACGATGGTCTTGCCGGCTTCGATCTGCGGACGCAGCAGATCACCGAAGGCATCCACCGCCGGCGTGTCCGGATGGTCCGGCGAGCCGACGCTGATCCGCAGCGAGCTGGCCAGTTCGCCATCCATATAGATGCCAAAGGTCCAGGAATTCGGCAGATCGTCGAAACGATCCTTCAGGCGACGCTCGGCCCGTGGCTCGATGGCACCTTCGTGCAGATAGGCCCGATAGCGGAGGCTGTAGATCGCCTCCTTTTCGGCCTCTGTCTCGGCGAGGCGATAATCTACACGGTCCAGAATGTCTTGATGGCGAGGAGAAATATCGGTCACTTGATCGGCCGCAGCCATCATTCCATCTCCACGCGTACAAAACGCAATCAGTATGTGAGTAAGCCGAAGGTTAAAGCTTTATTAAAAGTTGTCAAAGGTTCTGCGCTAGTTTGGTTAACCTTTTACCAACCGGCCGCAGATGAGATGAAACGTGACGGTTTTATTAGCAGTGGGAGAATTTCAGGCCGTGGTGCGGGCCGTCTCGCCGTTCAGCTCCGGCTCGCGTTCACGCCGCCCGTGCGACGCATCGAGCAACTGGCGGACGCGCTGGGCGGGCACCGGACGGCTGAATAGATAGCCCTGGGCCTCCGTGATGGTGCCGTCGGCGCTGATCAGTTCGAGCTGTTCATTGGTCTCGATCCCCTCGACCACCACGGACATGCCGAGATCGGCGCTGAGACGGGCCACGCCACGCAGCAGCGTCAGCGGACGATCCGTATCGATGCCCTCGAGGAACGAGCGGTCGATCTTCACTTTCTGCAAGGGGAAGTTATGCAGATAGCTGAGGCTCGAATAGCCGGTGCCGAAGTCGTCGAGCGAGATCCGGCAGCCCGCGGCATGGAGCTGTGACAGCGCGTCGTGGGTCCACTGCGTATTGCGCAGCAGGGACGACTCGGTGATCTCGATTTCGAGGCGATGCGCGGGCAGCCCAGACACTTCGAGCGCGTAGCGCACTTCGCTCAGCACGTCGCGCTGATGGAATTGCTGCGACGAGAAGTTCACGGCGACGCTGACCGCATCCGGCCAGGTCATGCATTCGATACAGGCCTTGCGCAAAATCCACCGACCAAGATCGACGATCAGCCCCATGTCTTCTGCGATCGGGATGATATCCGCCGGAGAGACCGTGCCGCGCACCGGATGATTCCAGCGCAGCAGCGCCTCGCAGGTCGAGATGCGGCCTGACTTCAGATTGACCAGCGGCTGGTAGTAGATCTCGAATTCCTCGTTCGCGAGCGCCTTGCGCAGGTCGAGTTCGAGGACGCGGCGCGCCTCGACCGTCTGGGCCATCTCGTCGCGGAAGAAGCAGAACGTACCGCGCCCGGACGCCTTGGCGCGATAAAGCGCCATGTCGGCATTCTTGAGCAGATGGTCGGCGCTAACGCCCGGCTCGGTGAGCGCAATGCCGATGCTGGCGCCGATCTCGACCTGATGATTGTCGATCTCGTAGCGTTCGCTGAGACGTTCCACGATTCGCATGGCCAGATCGGCCGCGTCGTGATTGGCCTTGATGTTGCGCTGGAACACGACGAACTCGTCACCGCCGAAGCGCGCCACGAAATCTTCCGCCCTCAGCATTTCGCGCAGACGGTCCGCCACCATGCAGAGCAGCTGGTCGCCGCAGGGATGCCCGAGCGTGTCATTGACCTGCTTGAACACATCGAGATCGACGAACAGCAGCGCCGACATCGTCGAATTGTCGCCCATCTTCAGCATGCGACCGATCTCGTTGCGGAAGCTCATGCGGTTCGGCAGGCCCGTCAGTTCGTCGAAGCGCGCCATGTGGCTGATGCGGGCTTCCGAATTGCGGCGTTCGGTGATGTCTTCCAGCAGCACCACGGTGCCGCCGCCGGCCATCGGCTGGAATTTCCACGAAAGCGCGCGCTCAACCTCATGCGCATGATCGAGCGTGGTGATTTCGGCAGCCTTGGAGCTTTCGATTTCAGCGATGATGGTCATCCCGCTCGCCGCCGAAACGGTGCCGGCATTGACGCACAGCGAAACCAGCTCCCGCATGGTGATGCCGCTGCGAACCGCGAGATTGCCGGTAATCTCCATCATCTCGGCAAAACGATTGTTGAGCACGGCCAGCCGACCATCCGGGCCGAACATGCACAAGCCATTCGGCATGTTGTTCAAGGCGGTGTCGAACTGGCTGGCAATCGAGCCGACGCGTTCGGTCGCCAGCAGGGCCTTCACATAGACGTCGTGCAGGCGCAGCGTGATACGCCGCAGACCGATGAAGAACAGCACGTTCAGGAAGGCGAAGCCGATATAGTAGAAATTGCCATGGATGATCAGCGCCGTCGCCATCGGACCGCAGGCCAGAAGCACCTGCAGTTGCGCGATCTTCGGGCGCCCATAGGTGCGCCCCGCACCGGCGGCGATATAGGCGACGGTCACCGCGGTGCCGAGCATATGCGCGACCGGATCATCACTGCCGAGCAGCACAACCCAGCACCACAGACCGAGCGACGCCGCATAGAGCGAGCCGCCGATCATGTAGTTGCGCTCCCAATGCGCCGCCTCGTCGGGCGTCAGCGTGGTCTCGCGCTTCTCGTATCTGGACAGTTGCAAGGCGCGCAGCGCGCCGATGAGAATGATGAGGCCGGCGCAGGGCCACAAGAGGAGATTGCCGGTCTTGACCGCGGTCATGACAGCGCCAGTGCCGGCACAGACGGCGCCGGCCAGCATGGGGATCGGATTTTCGAACAGGGAGTCGACGAGCGCCGTGTAAATCGACGGCGACATTGACTTGCTATTCGTCCGGCTGTGATCGGCGAGTTGCATCGGGCGTTGGCGCGTCCATTTCAGGCGCACATTGGTACCGGGTCCTGATGAACTCTTTCTGAGGGAACATCCTTAGCGAACTATTTACAGCTGCAGATAAACGGAGAATCTGCCTGCAAATTCAGCGCGGTGGAAAAAGAATGCCGGTAAACGCCGGCAATCAATACCTCTATCGCAAGAAAGTCTTTACGATAACAGCGGCGACCAGGCCGGGTCCGATGCGTAGCCCGGCGTTGGTACCTTGAGTTCGTTACGCCCGGACACGTCGACCGAATAGAGCGACGGACCGCCCCCGACTTCGCGGAAGAACATGACCACGCGCCCGTTGGGAGCGAAGGTTGGGCCTTCATTGTGATAGCCGGAGGTCAGGATACGCTCGCCCGATCCGTCTGGCTTCATGATGCCGATGGAGAATTGGCCACCGCCCTGCTTGGTGAAGGCAATATAGTCGCCACGCGGCGACCAGACGGGCGTCGAATAGCTGCCTTCGCCGAACGAGATACGCTGCGCGCCGCCGCCAGTCGCACCCATGACATAGATC
>NZ_JBIISY010000039.1:0-36451 GCF_044340795.1 Tardiphaga sp. | reverse complement strand
CTGAAGGCCGAGCCCGGTAAATACAGCTACGGCTCCTCGGGCGTCGGAACGCCGCCGAACCTGTCCGGCGAACTCATGAAGACCATGGCGGACGTGAAGATGGAACACGTGCCCTATCGTGGTGGCGCACCGGCGATGAACGATCTCATCGGCGGCCAAATCCCGATGATGTTCGACGTGCTCAGCGGCGCGGCCTCTTTCATCAAGGCGGGTTCGGCGCGCGCGCTGGCCGTCACCACCAAGAACCGATCGGCTTCGTTCCCGGATATTCCGACGGTGGCCGAGGCCGGTTTGCCCGGCTACGAGACCTATACATGGAATGCGATCTTTGGTCCGCCCGGCATGCCGCCAGCGATGACCGAGAAACTGAGCGCGGAATTCCGCAAGGCGGTCGCCGATCCTGAAGTCCGGCAGCGTCTCATTGAACTCAGTGGCGAGCCAGTGGGATCGACACCGGCCGAACTCGGTGCTCAAGTCAAAGCCGAGATTGCCAAATGGGGACCGGTCATCCAGGCCGCGGGCCTCAAGACGGAATAGATCAGTTGAAAGGATCTCGGCGTGCCGCTAGCGGAGAGTGAACGCCTCGCATGTCTTCGCGCATTGGCGGAGATCATCGGCGACAAATATGTGCGCACCGGAGCGGATGCCGAGCCCTATGAGCAGGACTGGCGTGCGCGCTACCGCGGGAATGCGGTAGCGGTGGTGCTGCCGGGGACGACAGAGGAAGTCGCCGCGGTCGTTCGTGTCTGTGTGCAGCACGGTGTCGCCATTGTGCCGCAGGCCGGCAATACCGGGCTCACGGGCGGCGCCACCGTGCCGGATGGCGTCACGGCGGTCATCATCAATGTCTCGCGGCTGAACAAGGTCCATCAGCTCGATCTGCTCAACAATGCGATCACCGTGGGGGCGGGCTGCATCCTCGCCGATCTGCGCGCGCTGGCCGACGAGAATGACAGGCAGTTTCCGGTGCTGCTGGGCAGTGTCGGCAGCTGCGAGATCGGCGGGCTGGTCTCGACCAATGCCGGCGGCACCGGCGTGCTGCGCTATGGCAATATGCGCGAGCAGGTGCTCGGGCTGGAAGTCGTGCTGCCCGACGGTCGGGTCTGGAACGGGCTGAAAGCGCTGCGCAAGGACAATACCGGCTACGATCTCAAACAGCTGTTCGTCGGCGCCGAAGGGACGCTCGGCATCGTCACGGCGGCGGTGCTGAAGCTCTATCCGAAGCTCACCGTGTCGGCGACGGCGATGGTGGCGATGGAACGGGTCGATCAGGCCATCGCGCTGTTGCACGACCTGCAGCGGGTGACGGGCAGGCGTGTCGAGACATTCGAACTGATGTCGCAGAGCCAACTGCAGATCGTGCTGCGTCACGACATGTCCAGCGGCAGCCCGATGGCAGCCGAGGCGCCGTGGTATGTGCTGCTGGAACTGGCCGACAGCGCGCCGGACTGGAATGCGATGGAGAGCATGGAAATCGCGCTGGGCGCAGCGCTGGAGAATGGCGTCATCATCGATGCCGTCATTGCCAGCGATCACGCCAAGGCAGAGCGGATCTGGCAGCTGCGGCACACGATTTCGGAATCCAACAAGCGGGAAGGTTTCACGGTGTCGAACGACACCTCGGTGCCGGTCTCGGCACTGCCGGGATTTCTCGATCGCGTGACACGTCGACTGGAGAGCAGCCTGCCAAAAGCCCGGGTGGCGCATTGCGGCCATGTGGGCGACGGCAATGTCCACGTCATCGTGATCTTCCCCTATGACATCGGCGACGCCGCAATGCGCGACGCGGCAGCGCATCAGGCCAATACGATCGTGCATCAGGAAAGCGTCGCCAGTGGCGGCAGCATCAGCGCCGAGCATGGCATCGGCCGCATGCATGTGGATCGCCTGCCGCTCTATACGTCGGAGGTCGAGATGGACCTGATGCGGCGGGTGAAGCTGGCGATCGATCCGGGGCGGATCATGAATCCGAACAAGGTGTTGAGGTTGCCGTGATGTGTATCGCTGACGTTTCCACAGACGCGCTTGTCATCCCCGCGCATGCGGGGATCCAGTAAACGGTGGCAGCCCGGCTCTATCGCTGAAGCCGGTGTCTGCTGGATCGCCCGGTCGAGCCGGGCGATGACAGTGAGAGGGCTTCAATCCCGCGCGATAATCTCGTATTCGCCCTTGTAGCTCCCGGCCTCATTCAGCAGCGCGCCGACACGACGGCGCATCAGGAACCTTGGCCGACGCTCACGGATGGCGTTGCGGCGACGGCGGCGCTGCGCCGGTTCGATCGGCTTCTCTTCCGGCAACTGCGGAAGGGCAAAGATCTCGCTCCACATCGGCCAGGCCATCTCGATCTCCTCGACATCCGAGCTCACGAGCAGCGGGATCGACAATGACGGATCGCGATGCTTCAGCACGAGCATCTTGCCGTCATCGAGCCCGCGCAACGCGACGCCCATGAAATCGCTGACGCGAACATTGATCGCCATGCGCATGCCGCGGATGGCACGGTGCAGGACGACACGCTCGCGATGCAGTTCGACACGCCGGACGCTGCCGTCGGCGCGGTTGTCATGTGCTTCGAAACGAAGCGGTAGTGAATGGGGATCGAGCCGCACGGGGCTGCTCGATCCCAAGGTCGATGGCGAGGCGGATGCCTCGATTGCTGTTTGATGCCCCACGGCTTTTTATCTCCCCGCCGGAATTATGCTTCCGGTCGATGGGAGGAGCTTGCCAGAGCGGGTCCCGAATCTGCTTAAAAAGGCTGGTTAAGAGAATCCGACCCGGATCGCATGCTTGATGAAAGCCAAACCAGCATGCTTGACGACTCGTTGCCGCGAGGGTGAAAATTCGCCCCATCCGGCGCGGCAAATGCTTGAAATCCCTGCAAAACGGGCACATCTGTAGGGCTTCGCCGTGGCCCGGGCCATGGCCTCAAATTCAGGGATTTTGTTTGTGATCTCTTCACCAAACGCGACCGTTACCCGATCCGACAATTCTGACCTGCTCGATCAATCCGCATTGTCAAATCTGGCGCAGCGTCTCGTTGAGGCCGCCAGGCGTGCGGGCGCTGATGCAGCGGATGCGGTCGCGGTCCGCGGCGTCTCCCATGGCGTCGAGGTGCGCGACGGGAAGGTAGAAGCGTCGGAGCGCTCCGAGGGCGACGATGTCGGCCTGCGCGTGTTCGTCGGTCGGCGGCAGGCGGTGATTTCCACAAATGACATGTCCGGGGACAATGCCGCGCAACTGGCCGAGCGCGCGGTAGCCATGGCGCGTGTGGCGCCGGACGACAAATATGTCGGGCTGGCCGATCCCGAACTGCTGGCGAAGAATTTTCCCGATCTCGATGTGCTTGATCCCGTCGTGCCGGAGGTCGGCGAACTCGAACGCCGCGCCATCGAAGCCGAAGAAGCGGCGCTGGCGGTGGCGGGCGTCACCAAGTCCGGTGGTGCTTCTGCCTCGACGGGCATCGGCGGCATGGTGCTGGTGACGTCGACCGGCTTCCATGGTTCCTATCTGCGCTCCAGCCACGGTGTGTCGATGACGGCGATCGTCGGCGACGGAACCAGGATGGAGCGCGACTACGATTTCTCCTCGGCGCTGCATGCCTCCGATCTCGCTTCGCCTGCAGCGGTCGGCAAGCTCGCCGGTGAACGCACCGTGGCGCGCGCCAATCCGCGCAAGGTGGCGACCTGCAAGGTGCCGGTGGTCTATGATCCGCGCGTATCGAATTCGCTGGTCGGCCATGTCATCGGCGCGGCGAATGGCGCATCCGTTGCGCGCAAGACGACCTTCCTGAAGGACAGCCTCGGCAAGCAGCTGTTCAACGGCAATATCCGCATCATCGACGATCCGCTGCGGGTGCGCGGCCTGCGGTCGCAGAGCTTTGATGCGGAAGGCGTCACGACGGTGAAGCGCGCAATCATCGATGAGGGTGTGCTGACGACCTGGCTGCTCGATTGCGCCACCGCGCGCGAGCTTGGCTTGCAGACGACCGGCCATGCCCATCGCGGCGTGTCGTCCTCGCCATCGCCGGGCGCCTACAATCTGCATATGGAAGCCGGCGACGTCTCGCCCGAGGACCTGATCGCCGACATCAAGGAAGGCTTTTACGTCACCGACCTCATCGGCTCCGGCGTCAATGGCGTCACCGGTGATTATAGCCGCGGCGCTGGCGGGTTCTGGATCGAGAACGGCAAGCTGACTTATGCGGTGAGCGAGATCACCATCGCCGGTCATCTGTTCGAGATGTTCAAGTCGCTGATCCCGGCGAACGATCTCACATTCAAATACGGCGTCAACGCGCCGACCGTGCGCGTCGAGGGACTGACGATTGCCGGACGCTGAACCATCCGACAAACTGGCGCGGGATTTCGCGCTGATGGAGCAGACCGTTCGCGAGGCGGGCGCGCTCGGTCTTGCGATGTTCCGCACCGAGCTGCGCAAATGGATCAAGGGCGAATCGTCGCCGGTCTCGGAAGCCGACATCGCGCTCAACGACCTGATCGAAAAGAGGCTGCGCAGCGCCACGCCGGATTATGGCTGGCTGTCGGAGGAAAGTGCCGATGACAGCGCGCGTCTCGGCAAGCGCCGGACCTGGATCATCGATCCCATCGATGGCACCCGCAGCTATCTTGCCGGCCGCGAGGACTGGTGCGTTTGTGTCGCACTGGTGGAGGAACATCGCCCGGTCATGGCCGCAGTCTACGCGCCATCCACAGATGAATTTTTCCTCAGCCAGCGCGGGCAGGGCACGACCTGCAACGGTCGGCCGGTCCGCGCGACGGCAGGCACTGATCTCGATTTCGCCCGTGTTGCAGGTCCCAAACCTCTGGTGGAGCGCCTGACCCATCCGCGACAGGACCTGGAGTTGCATCCGCGAATCGGATCGCTTGCCCTGCGGTTGTGCTGGATCGCCAATGGCCGGCTGGACGCCGCTTTCGCCGGTGGCCAGAGCAAGGACTGGGATCTGGCGGCTGCGGATTTGATCGTGCACGAAGCGAATGGTAGAATGAGCGAGCTTTCGGGCGATCCCATTTTATACAATCGCCGGGAAGTCACGCACGGGTTGCTGGTAGCAGCGGGGGCCGATCGTCATGCCCATATCGTTGAGCAGTTCCGGACCAACCGGGCGTAACCAGCCGCACCACCATTTTCTATAAAACTGATCGCAGCCGGCCGCTGCAGGAAGAACCTATGTCCGACACACCACAGCAACTGCTTCATCTGGTCATCGGTGGCGAACTCACCGATCTGAAGGGTTTCACCTTCAAGGACCTCGATCAGGTCGATATCGTCGGCGTCTATCCGAACTACGCATCGGCGCTGGTGGCCTGGAAGGCCAAGGCGCAGTCGACCGTCGACAACGCGCATATGCGTTACTTCATCGTCCATCTCCATCGGCTGCTCGATCCGGGTCAAGACGCAAAGCCCACCACTTGAAACGTCTGCTGCGAAACACGCTGCGCAGCAGTGGGGTGCAACGTGCCGCGGGGTTCCTCGCGGCCGAATTTTTGCGCCTTGTGTGGAAGACCAACACCTTCACCTTCGATCCCGTCGATGTCTATGACATCGTCGAGCCGGAGATGCCGGTCATCCTTGCCTTCTGGCATGGTCAGCATCTGATGACGCCCTTCATCAAGCAGAAGGACTATCGCGGCGCGGTGCTGATCTCCAAGCATCGCGACGGCGAGTTCAACGCCCTGGCCGCGGAGCGGCTCGGCATCTCGACCGTGCGTGGCTCCGGCGATCACGGTGGTGCGTTTCACCGCAAGGGCGGCGTCGGCGCCTTCAAGGAAATGGTGCGGGTGCTGGAGAGCGGCGTCAATATGGCGCTGACGGCCGACGTGCCGAAGCGCTCGCGCATCGCTGGCCTCGGCATCATCATGCTCGCGCGCGAGAGCGGACGGCCGATCATGCCTTTCGCCATGGCGACCAGCCGCTTCTACCAGTTCAATAACTGGGACCACACCACCATCAATCTGCCATTCGGCCGCGGCGTGCTGGTCGGCGGCGAGCCGATCAGCGTGCCGGCGGACGCCGACGGCGCTATGATGGAAGAGCTGCGCCAGCAGCTCGAAACAACGTTGAACGACGCCACGCGGCGCGCCTATGAAGCCGTGGGTCGTCCGGACGGCAATCGCCATGCCTGACACCTTGCCGATCACACTGCGCGCCTATCGTCGCCTGTCGTCCTCGCTGACGCCGATGGTGCCGCTTCTGATCAAGCGCCGGCTGCGCAACGGCAAGGAAGATCCCGAGCGTGTCGATGAACGCCGCGGCATCACTGATATCGAGCGTCCGGCCGGGCCGCTGGTCTGGGTGCATGGTGCGAGCGTCGGCGAGGTTCTTGCTGCAGCGACCTTGATCGAACGGCTGCGTGCGTCGAACATGCGCATCCTGCTGACCTCGGGCACGGTGACCTCGGCCGCCATCATCGCCAAGCGTTTCCCGCCCGATATCATCCATCAATATATCCCCTACGACTCGCCGCGTTATGTCGCGCGTTTTCTCGATCACTGGCATCCCAGTCTGGCGCTGTTCATCGAAAGCGATCTCTGGCCCAATCTGATCCTGTCCGCTGCGAGGCGTCGCTTGCCAATGGCGCTGATCAATGCGCGGATGTCGCAGCGCTCGTTTCCGCGCTGGCAGAAACTGTCGAAGACGATTTCCGCATTGCTGGGAAGTTTCGAGATCTGCCTCGCCCAGTCCGATACCGATGCCGAACGTTTCAGCGCGCTGGGCGCGCGCAGCGTGCTGGTCACCGGCAATCTGAAATTCGACGTGCAGGCGCCGCCCGGCGACGCGGCCAAGCTCGATGCATTGAAGGCGGCAACACGCGGCCGGCCGATCGTCGTGGCCTCATCGACGCATCCCGGCGAAGAAGAGATCATCCTCGAAACCCACAAGGCGCTGACCAACTTCTTTCCGTCCTTGCTGACCGTCATCGTTCCGCGCCATGCCCATCGCGGCGAGGCGATCGCCGGGATGGTGCAAGCGAGTGGTCTTCGCGCCATCACGCGCTCGCGCGGAGAATTGCCCGGCGCCGGCACCAATGTTTATGTCGCCGATACGATGGGCGAGCTCGGCCTGTTCTATCGCCTGACGCCCGTGGTGTTCATGGGCGGCTCGCTGGTCCCGCATGGCGGCCAGAATCCGATCGAGCCTGCGAAGCTCGGCGCGGCCATCGTGCATGGGCCGCATGTGTTCAATTTCACCGACGTCTATGACGCGCTCGATGGTGCCGGCGGCGCGCGGCAGGCGAATTCGTCCGAACAACTCGTAAAGCTGCTGGCACAGATGCTCGGCGACAAGGCTGCACGCGCGGCGTCGGTCGATGCGGCGGGCGAGGTGGTTACGCGGCTTGGCGGTGCGCTCGATCGTACGCTCCATGCGCTCGAACCCTATCTGATGCAGTTGCGCTTCGAGATGGGTGGCCATCATGCGTGAGCCGGCGTTCTGGCAGCAGCAAAGCAGCCTGTTGTCGCGCCTGCTGATGCCGCTCGGCGCCGTTTATGGCGAGATCACCGCTGCGCGGATGATGCAGCAGGGTACGGCGGTCGGCATTCCCGTGATCTGCGTCGGCAACTATCATACCGGTGGTGCGGGCAAGACACCGACCACATTGGCGCTGGTGAAATTGTTGCGCGACCTCGGTGAAACGCCGGTGGTGCTAAGCCGTGGCCATGGTGGCAAGTTGCGGGGACCCGTCAAGGTCGAGCCGTCACGCCACAACGCGGCCGATGTCGGCGACGAGCCGTTGATGATGGCGCGTGACGTGCCGGTCGTCGTTGCCCGTGATCGTGTCGCTGGCGCCGCGCTGGCGCGTTCCACCGGCGCCAGCGCCATCGTGATGGATGACGGTTTCCAGAATCCCGCCATCGCCAAGGACCTGTCGCTGATCGTTATCGATGGCAATCGTGGCCTCGGCAATGGTCGCATCTTTCCGGCCGGTCCGCTTCGCGCGCCGCTCGATCGACAGATCGCGCGCACCGACGCTCTGGTGGTGATCGGCGACGGCGTTGCTGCCACCGGCGTTTCTGCGCTGGTGCATGGCCGCGGCGGCAAGGTGTTTACGGCACGACTGAAGCCGGATGCTGACTCCATGCAGGCGCTGCAGGGCAAGCGGGTGCTGGCTTTTGCAGGCATCGGCGATCCCGGCCGCTTCGTCCGCACGCTGCGCAACGCAAGTGTGGATGTGGCGGTGGAGAAGACGTTCGGGGATCATCATCCGTATACGACGACGGAGATCGACGCGCTGGTCGCGGAGGCGCAAAGCGAAGGCCTTGTGCTGGTGACCACGGAGAAAGACCTGGTGAAGCTGCGCGATATGCCGGCTGCGGCTGACATCATCGGCTTCGCCGTGGCGCTTGATGTCGAAGATAAAGACGGGCTGCGCACTCTGGTGCGCGAAACCCTCAATCGCGCGAAGGCGGGAACGAGGCGCTGAAGTGTAGCCGTAGGGCGGATTAGCGAAGCGTAATCCGCCGGCCGAGTGCGTGTGACGAAGAACGGTGGATTACGGCTTCGCCTAATCCACCCTACGGCCGCGTCTTACTTCACCTGTTCCGGATAGTGCCGCTTCAGCACCGCCGTATGCGTGGCATAGGCTTCCTGCCGGTCGACGCTCCAGTATTTCAGTTCGTCCAGCGGAATGCGCTCGCCCGAGATGGCGCAGGTTACATAGGTGCCCGGCGCGACGACGCGAAAATCGCCGTCGAGATATTGCAGCTTGGCTTCGCCATTGCCGGATGGGCCGAATTTATTGAGCACGGCTGGTCTCCTGGATCGTCCGGTCGGTCCGGACGGTGATGTCACTGTTTCGTAGCATAAATAGGGCTTCGGCGCGGCGAATGAAAGCGCGGTTGATGCGCGTCAGAACAGGTCGCCCTGATCTACTTTCGCCTTGCGCTTTGGCGTCGTCGATTTGGGCGCAGCAGGCTTCGTCGTCTGCGGTGGCGCGGGATGATCGCCGTCCGCAGTGACACCCACGCGCCCGTCGGCGAACTCGATGCTCAGCCGCGCGCCGGCGCTGACATTTGCTGCCGCATGCAGCGCCGCACCCTGTTCGTCACGCACCAGCGCAAAGCCGCGTGCGAGCACACTGCGATAGGACAGGGCGGCGAGCAGCTTGTTCGAGGCCTCGACACGCGCCTGCTGGCGCTGCAGCAGGGTGGTCAGTGCGCGGCGGGCGCGCTCGGTGAGACGCAGTGCGCTTTCGCGGTTCCGGGTGATGGCATTGCGCTGCGCCTGCGCATTGGCGGACTTGGAGGCCTTGAGGCGCAATTCGAGATTGGCAAAGCGATCGCGGCGCTGCCGCAGCAGCGCGCGGGCAGAGAGTTTCAGGCGCTCGCCGCATACCGTCTGCCGCTGTGTCGCATGGGCGATCTGCCCGCGCAGCACCCGCAGGGTCAGGCCGGAGCTGGCTTCCACGAAGCGTCGATGATGGGCATGCGTGTTCGCCCGCAGCGCGCGCGGCAGCGATGCACCCGCGCCGTCAAGCCGCTGGCGCGGAATGGCCAGCAGATCGCCCGCATTCGGCAAGGCGCGGGCGGCGGCGCGCAGTTCATTGCGGCGCGAGTCCTGTGCACGCTGCCAGCACAGCATCATGCGGCGTTCGAACGTGCCGATCTCCACCAGCAGTTCCGCACGCACCGGCACGGCCATTTCTGCGGCAGCCGTCGGTGTCGGCGCGCGCTTGTCGGAGGCGAAATCGATCAGCGTGATATCGGTCTCGTGGCCCACGGCCGAGATCAGCGGAATCATGCTCTCCGCCGCGGCGCGCACGACGATCTCTTCATTGAACGACCACAGGTCTTCCAGCGAGCCGCCGCCGCGGGCGACGATCAGGAGATCGGGCCGCGGAATCTTGCCGTCGACTTCGAGCGCATTGAAGCCATGGATCGCGGCTGCGACCTGTTCGGCCGAGCCTTCGCCCTGCACGCGGACGGGCCATACCAGCACATGGCGCGGGAAGCGGTCTTCCAGGCGATGCAGGATGTCGCGGATCACGGCGCCGGTGGGAGACGTTACGACACCGATCACTTCGGGCAGCCATGGCAGCAATTGCTTGCGCGCTTCGTCGAACAGGCCTTCGGCGCCGAGCTTGCGCTTGCGCTCTTCCATCAGCGCCATCAGCGCGCCGACGCCGGCCGGCTCCAGCGCCTCGATGACGATCTGGTATTTTGACGAGCCGGGATAGGTGGTCAGCTTGCCGGTGGCGATGACCTCGAGGCCCTCTTGCGGCCGGAACCGCATCCGGCCATGGACGCCCTTCCAGATCACGGCCTCGATCTTGGCGCTCTCGTCCTTGAGCGAGAAATAGCAGTGGCCCGAGGAATGCGGACCGCGAAAGCCGGTGATCTCGCCGCGCACGCGCACGTTCCCATAGGCGTCCTCCACCGTCCGCTTCAGGGCCTGCGAGAGCTCGGAAACGGTGAATTCGGAGGAATTCGTCAGCGGTGCAGCGGCAGTTTTGGGCATCGGGGACTCGGGCTGTTGCGGCAGCGGATTAGCATGCTAAACGCTGGCAAAACCATCCAAAACCCTCCAAAGTCTTTTCGCCAGGCAGTCTTCCCATGAACATTCTCCTCATCGGTTCCGGTGGTCGCGAGCACGCGCTGGCCTGGAAACTGGCGTCGTCTCCGCTGCTGACCAAGCTCTGGTGCGCTCCGGGCAATGCCGGCATCGCGCAGGAGGCCGAATGCGTCGCGCTGGATGTCGCCGACCATGCCGCCGTGATCACATTCTGCCGTGACAACAAGGTCGATTTTGTCGTGGTCGGCCCGGAAGCGCCGCTGGCTGCCGGGATCGTCGACGATCTCGCCGCCGCCGGCATCAAGGCGTTCGGGCCGAGCAAGGCTGCGGCGCGGCTCGAAGGGTCTAAGGGGTTTACGAAGGACATCTGCAAGGCCAACAACATCCCGACCGCGGCCTATGAGCGCTTCAACGATGCGGACAAGGCCAAGGCCTATATCCGCGCCCAGGGCGCGCCGATCGTGATCAAGGCTGATGGCTTGGCGGCCGGCAAAGGCGTCGTTGTCGCAATGACGTTGCAGGAAGCCGAGGACGCCATCGACATGATGCTCGGCGGCGGTTTTGGCGCAGCTGGGGCCGAAGCCGTGGTCGAGGAGTTCATGGTGGGCGAGGAAGCCTCGTTCTTCGTGCTGTGCGACGGCGAGAATGCGTTGCCGCTGGTCGCCGCGCAGGATCACAAGCGCGCCTTCGACGGCGACAAGGGTCCGAATACGGGCGGCATGGGCGCCTATTCGCCGGCACCGGTGTTCACCGATGCGATCCAGAAGCGGACGATGGATGAGATCATCCTGCCGACGCTGAAGGCCATGAAGGAGATGGGCTGCCCCTACAAGGGCGTGCTGTTCGCCGGGCTTATGATCACGGACGAAGGCCCGAAGCTGATCGAATACAATGCCCGTTTCGGCGATCCGGAGACCCAGGTGCTGATGGTCCGCCTGATGTCGGACCTGTTGCCGGCGCTGATCGCGTCAGCGGACGGTCAGCTGAAGAATTTCGACCTGCGCTGGTTCCCGGATCCGGCGCTCACCGTGGTCATGGCTGCCAAGGGCTATCCCGGCGACTACGACAAGGGCACCCGCATCGCCGGCATCGACCGTGCGGAGCAGATCGAGGGCGTCGAGGTGTTCCATGCCGGAACCAAGGCGTCCGGCGACTGGATTTTGGCCAATGGCGGCCGGGTCTTGAACGTCACGGCCTCTGCGAAGACGGTCGGGGAGGCCCAGCGCCGGGCCTACGAGGCCATCGGCCTGATCAACTGGCCGGAAGGCTTCTGTCGTCGTGACATCGGCTGGCAGGCCGTCGCGCGCGAGCGGGCCAAGTAAAGGTAGCCGGAGGTTCCATCGCGGCTGGAACCAAAGGTTGTGATGCGCGTTGAGGGTTCAGAGGTTCCTCATGGCGCATTACTATTTTGACCTGAAGAACGGGATGACCGAGCGCGATCACGCAGGGCGTGATCTCGACAACGACGCGCAGGCGATCGCAGAAGCCTATGCAATTGCTGATGAAATTTCAGAAAAGCCGCCGGCCAACCGCGAGCACGCCCGTCACGTCTGCGTGGTTCATGAGAATGGCCACGAGGTGATGCGGGTGCCGGTGATCACGCGGATGCAGCGGCCGTCAGCGGCGAGCGCGAAAAAAGTCTCGTAAGAGATTCGCCGATTCCGTCTCGCCGACCGCGGAATAGACCTCCGGCGCATGGTGGCAGGTCGGCGAGGCAAAGAACCGAACCCCGGAATCGACGCCGCCGCCTTTGGGATCGGCCGCACCATAATACAGCCGGCGGATGCGGGCGAATGAGATCGCCCCGGCGCACATGGTGCAGGGCTCCAGCGTGACATAGAGATCGCAATCCACCAGCCGCTCGCTGCCGATCCTGTCGGCGGCCTCGCGGATGGCCAGGACTTCGGCATGGGCGGTGGGGTCCTTGTCGGTCAAGGTGCGGTTGCCGGCGCTGGCGATCACCTCGCCGTTTCGCACGATCACGCAGCCGATCGGGACTTCCCCCGCATGGCCGGCGGCTTCGGCGGCTTTCAGGGCCAAATCCATGAAAGAAGGGGCGGTCAAAAGCTCGTTTCCTGCGCAAAACTCTGCTACGGAGTGGCCTTCAGCAAAGAGGACACCGGTTTTGCGTCACATTGCGCCCCATTGAGCGCGCAATGTCGATCCGCGAACCCCGTCCGCACCGCTCAACCTAATTCAGCTTCCGCTGCAGCGAGACCTTTCATGCCCCGCGATAACGATAAAAACAACGGCCCCTCGCGCGGCCGGCCGCCCGGCGGCAGAGGCCCAGGCAAAGGACCAGCCAAGGGCGGTCGCTCCGGTGCTGCCCGCGGCCCGGAGAAGAAATTCGCCAAGCGCGACGGCAGCTACACCCCGCGCCCGCCGCGTGACGGTGACGGCGAGAAGCGTCCTTACGCCGGCAAGCGTGATGGCGGTGACCGCGCGCCGCGCCGCGACTATGGCGATGCGCCGCGTCCGCGCTTCAATCGCGACGAGCGCCCGGCGCGCAGCGATGGCGATCGTCCGTCGCGTGGCCCGCGCAAGGAGTTCGGTGATCGCCCGCCACGCCGTGATCGCGACGATGCGCGTCCGGCCGGTCGTTTCTCCGAGAAGAAGTTTGGTGACCGCAAGCCGCGCGATGGTAATCGTCCCTTCAGCGCGCGCCCGTCGCGTGATGGCGATCGTCCACGTGGTGACCGCCCGTTCGGTGATCGCAAGCCGCGCGATGGTGGCGGCGAGAAGCGCCCCTATGCGCCGCGCGGTGATCGTCCGCAGGGTGATCGCCCCTTCGGCTCGCGCCCGTCGCGTGATGGTGATCGGCCGCGTGGCGATCGGCCGTTTGGCGAGAAGAAGTTTTCGCGTGGCGCGCCGGATCGCGGCGGCCCGCGCAAGAGTTTTGGCGGCCGTGGTGATCGCGACTTCGAACGCGGCCCTGATCGCAGCGATGAGAAGCCGTGGCAGAGCCGCGACCGCGGAGATGATCGCGGCAGCCGTCCGGCGCGTGCGCCGCGCGATGGCGATCGCAAGTTCGACAGGCCAAAATTCGACAGGCCACGTTTCGAGCGTTCGCGCGATGATCGCCCGGAGCGTGGCGATGGCGAACGTCCGCGCTTCGAACGCTCGCGCGAGGACCGTCCGCAATTCGAGCGTTCGCGCGAGCCGCGTGGCCGTGCGGACTGGCAGGAGCGTCCGCGCCGTGGCAGCGAAGGCGATGATCGTCCGCGCCGCGACAATGAGGACGACAGCCAGATCTTCCGCCAGCGCCCGGCCTTTGGTGGCCGCGGCGAATACCGCCCGCGCGATCCCGATGCCAAGAAGGCGCCGCGCAAGGCTGCCGAGAAGAAGGGCGCGGAGCGCATCGCCAAGGTTGTTGCCCGCGCCGGCCTGTGCTCGCGTCGCGATGCCGAGGAGTGGGTGACCCAGGGTCGGGTTTCGGTGAATGGCCGCAAGATCAATTCGCCGGCGCTCGACGTCACCGCCAATGACGTGATCACCGTGGACGGCAAGCCGTTGCCGGAGCGCGAGCGCACGCGGCTGTTCATGTATCACAAGCCGCGCGGGCTGATGACGACCCATGCCGATCCGGAAGGCCGGCCGACGGTGTTCGACCATCTGCCGGAAGACCTGCCGCGTCTGATCTCCATCGGCCGGCTCGACTTCAACACCGAAGGCCTCTTGTTGCTCACCAATGACGGCGGTCTCGCGCGTACGCTCGAACTGCCGGACACCGGCTGGCTGCGCCGCTATCGCGTTCGCGCCCATGGCAATGTCACCCAGGCGCAGCTCGACGAGCTCAAGAACGGCGTCGAGGTGGATGGCGTCAAGTATGGTGCCATCGATGCGACGCTGGAGCGCGACCAGGGTGCCAATGTCTGGCTGGTGTTTGCGATCCGCGAAGGCAAGAATCGCGAAGTCCGTAATGTCTGCGCGCATCTCGGCCTCGAGGTGAACCGCCTGATCCGCATCTCCTACGGCCCGTTCCAGCTCGGCGAGCTGGAAGAAGGCGAGGTCGACGAGGTGAAGACCCGCGTGCTGCGCGAGCAGCTCGGCGAGAAGATCGCAGAAGCCGCCGGTGCCGATTTCGGCCGCCAGCTGCCGAGCAAGGGCGACACCTCGCTCGATCCTGTCATCGTCAAGAAGCCGGTGATGAAGCGCTCCACGGTGGAAGACCGCAAGGGCCGCCGCGTCGTGGTGCAGCGCTCCGGCTCCGATGAAGCGCGTGCGCGCAACGACGCCGAGGCATTGTTCGGCGGCCCGAAGAAGCCGCCGAAGCGCGGCTACAAGGGCAAGCGCGATATCAAGCCGCGGGACGAGTAACCAATGCGCGTAATCGGTGGCCGGCTGAGGGGCCGCAATATTGCAGGCCCCTCGACGCAAGCGATCCGTCCGACGCAAGATCGCCTGCGCGAGTCGCTGTTCAATATCCTGATGCATGCCTATGAGAATCCGATGCTGGATGCGCGGGTGCTCGATCTCTATGCCGGCACCGGCGCGCTCGGCATCGAGGCGGTGTCGCGCGGCGCCAAGTTTACGCTGTTCGTGGACAATGGCTCCGAAGCGCGTGCGCTACTGCGCGACAATGTCGAGAGCCTTGGCCTCGGCGGCGTGACAAAAGTCTATCGCCGCGATGCCAGCGATCCCGGCCCGGCACATCCGGTCGAGCCGTTCGCGCTGGTGTTCATCGATCCGCCCTATCGCCAGAAGCTCGCGGAGAAATCACTCGCAGCCTTGCGTGATGGCGGCTGGCTGGTGCCCGACGCGCTGGTGGTGGTGGAAGAGGCGAAGGATGCCGGCTTCACGGCGCCGCAGGGCTATGAAGAGCTCGAACGCCGCGCCTATGACGAGACCGAATTCACGTTCCTGCGCTACACAAAATAAAAAGGGAGACTGCCGATGTCGTTCGATTGCACTTGGGATCACGTCCATATCCGCACGCGTGATGTGGAAGCGACAGCTAACTGGTTCGCCGATATGCTGGGTGCCGAGATCCTGCGCGCGCCCGGTCGCGTCGATCTCCGGCTTGGCGGTGGCATGATCTTCCTCGCACCAGTGACGCCGGAGATGGGCGTTAATCCGGCGCCGCAGCAGCCGCATCTAGCGCTTGATCACTTCGGCCTGTTCGTGAAAGATGTCGATGCGGCGGCGGCGGAGTTAAAGGCCAAGGGCGTGGAATTCACAAAGGAGCCGCACACGCTGAAGCCGGGCCTGCGTATCTGCTTCATCCGCACCCCGGACGGCGTGTCGATCGAGTTGCTGACTCGCGATCCGAAATATACGTGAGACGCGTCACCGTCTTCCGAACAGCTTCTCGATATCGTTGAGCTTGAGCTCCACATAGGTCGGGCGGCCGTGATTGCACTGGCCGGAATTCGGCGTCTCTTCCATCTCGCGCAACAGCGCGTTCATCTCTTCCGGCCGCAGCCTGCGGCCGGAGCGGATCGAGCCGTGGCAGGCCATGGTGGCGGCCACATGCATCAGCCGGCGCTCCAGTGGCAGTGCCTCGTCCCATTCGGCCATGTGCTCGGAGAGATCACGCAGCAGCGACGCCGCATTGGTCTTGCCGAGCAGTGACGGCGTCTCGCGCACCGCGATGGCGCCGGGGCCGAAGCTCTCGATGGCGAGGCCATAGCCCGCCAGTTCCTCGGCACGCTCCACCAGTTTTTCGACGGTGGCTTCGTCCATCTCGACGATGTCCGGGATCAAGAGGATCTGCCGCTGCACGCCGTTCTTGGCGAGCGAGGCCTTCAGCTTCTCATAGACGATGCGCTCATGGGCGGCGTGCTGGTCGACCACGATCATGCCATCGCGGGTCTGCGCGATGATGTAGTTCTCATGCACCTGCGCACGCGCCGCGCCGAGCGGGCGGTCGAGCAGGTCGACCTGCGGCAATTCCTCGAAACGCACATCGGCAGTGGGCGTGCCGACATCGAACACGGCCTGCGGCGCTTCAGCAAACGCGGCTGCGCCATCGAAAGAAGGGGTAGGCGCGACCGGATAGGACGGCGAGCGCTGCCAGTCCCAATTGGCATTGCGTGGCGTGAAGCTCGGTGCGCTGTTCGGTCGGAATGACGACAGCACCGCGCCCGCGTCATTGTTCGCCGCCGTGCGCTTGCCTTCCCGTGCGAGACCTTCCTTGAGCGCATGCACGATCAGCGCGCGCACGAGCCCGGCATTGCGGAAGCGCACCTCGGTCTTGGCCGGATGCACATTGGCATCGACCTCCTGCGGATCGAGCGTCACGAACAGCGCCAGCACCGGATGACGGTCGCGCGGCAGGTAGTCGGAATAGGCCGCGCGCACCGCGCCGACGATGAGCTTGTCGCGCACCGGGCGGCCATTGACGAACAGATATTGCCCGAGCGCATTGGCCTTGGTGAGCGAGGGCGAGGCCGCGAAGCCTTCGACCACCACGCCTTCGCGCTCGCTGCGCACGGCGATCGCGCTGGCACGAAAATCCGCACCGAGAATATCGCCGAGCCGCGTGAGCTGGCCGGGCGCGCCGGGCAAAGCCGCGGCCCAGGTGACCGGCGCGCGTTCCTCGCCGGACAGCGTGAAGGCCACATCCGGCCGCGCCATGGCCAGGCGGCGTACCACTTCGCGGATCGCCTCCGCCTCGGTGCGGTCGGTCTTGAGAAATTTCAGCCGCGCCGGTGTCGCATAGAAGAGATCGGCGACCTCGATTCGGGTGCCGTGGCCGAGCGCTGCCGGCATGATCGGTTCTTTCGCGCCGGCATCCACCGTGAGCGACCAGGCATGCGGCTCGCTGGCATGGCGCGTGGTGATGCCGAGTCGCGCCACCGAGCCGATCGACGGCAGCGCCTCGCCACGGAAACCGAGCGTACGGATCGCCAGCAGATCCTCGTCATCGAGCTTCGAGGTGGCGTGGCGTTCCACCGCGAGGCCGAGATCGGCATGGGTCATGCCGTGGCCGTCATCGGTAATGGCGATCTTCCGTCGGCCGCCGCCATCGGTGAAGATCTCGATCCGGCTGGCGCCGGCATCGATGGCATTCTCGACCAGCTCCTTCACCACGCTGGCCGGCCGCTCCACCACCTCGCCGGCGGCGATGCGGTTGACAATGGTTTCTGGCAGCTGGCGAACGGGCATGGGTTTCGGCGTGCAGTGAATGGGTCGAGTCTATGTAGGGAACCTGAAGCACCATTCTATGGCTCCGGGCGCCCGATGTCCCCGCCGCGGCCCGTTTTCCCCGGTTTAAGCGAATCGGCCGCCCTTCTCGATCACCTCGATCTTGTAGCCATCGGGATCGGTGGCGAAGAAGAAGCGTGCCAGCGGCTTGCCGTCATGTTTCAGCTCGCGCAGTGGGCCGGGCGCCAGTTTCTCCTGCTCGAAACGTGCATGTTCTGCGGCAAGGTCATCGACGACCACGGCGAGATGGCCGTAGCCATCGCCGAGTGCATAGGGCTCGGTGCGGCCCTTGTTGATGGTCAGCTCCAGCTCGAAGGGCGAGGAGGGATGGCGCAGATAGATCAGCGCGAAGTCATCGAAGGCCAGTCGTTCGGCGATCTCCAGACCGAAGGCGCGCTTGTAGAAATCGAGCGAGCGGGCTTCGTCGAGCACGCGGATCATAGAATGAACGGGTTTGGCCATGGGCAATCCTTGCAGTCGTGGTCGTAAAAATCAGTCGGTAAAGCGGCCGCTGCGGCCGGCCTTGACGTCGCTGCGGCGCTTCTTGCCTTCGAGGCGGCGCTTCTTGGAGCCAAGCGTAGGCCTGGTCGGTCGCCGCGGCGGTTCGCGATAGGCGGCTTCCTTGATCAGCTCGACCAGCCGCTCGATGGCGTCGGCTTTGTTGCGCTCCTGGGTACGGAAGCGCTGGGCGTGCATCACGATCACGCCCTCCTTGGTCATGCGTTGGCCGGCGAGGGTGCGCAGCCGGATTTCCATGTCTTCAGGGATGGTCAGCTTCTTGCTGTCGAAGCGCAGCTGGGCCGCGGTGGAGACCTTGTTGACGTTCTGCCCGCCCGGCCCGGACGCGCGGACATAGACGATCTCGATATCGTCTTCCTCGATGGCGATGGAGCGGGTAATCCGGAGCAACATGGCGTCTCCGTAGCACAGGATACCCCGTTTGGCTTGGTGCTGCATGCGCGCGGGCAACGGTCGCGGAGATTTACCGGGACATGGTGTCCCATGCCGGAACCGATGGCCGGCTGGCGCTTATCGTAAGACGACCTGCAGTCCGGAAGCCCAATGACCAAGACCTCCCGTAACATTCTCACCATCGATATCGGCGGCAGCCATGTGAAGGTGATGACCTCCCGCGAACGCATTAAACGCGAATTCGAATCCGGTCCGGATCTCTCCGCCAAGGAGATGGTGCGTCAGGTCAAGGCGCTGACCAAAGATTGGCGTTTCGACGTCGTCTCGGCCGGCTATCCCGGTCCGGTCGCCGGAAATCGAGTGCTGAAGGAGCCGGTCAATCTGGGCACTGGCTGGAAAGGATATGACTTCGAGCGCGCTTTTGGTTGTCCGACCCGCGTGGTCAACGATGCCCTCATGCAGGCGCTCGGCGGCTATGACGGCGGGCGGATGCTCTTTCTCGGGCTCGGCACCGGGCTGGGATCGGCGATGATTCTCGATGGCGTGTTCGCGCCGATGGAGCTCGGCCATCTGCCCTATCGCAAGAAGACTTTTGAGACCTATGTCGGCGCCGCCGGCCTGAAACGGCTCGGCCGCAAGAAATGGCGCAATCACGTCGATGAGGTGATCGCCCGCCTGACGGCAGCGCTGCAGCCGGACTACTTGGTGCTCGGCGGCGGCAATGTCGACAAGCTCGACAAGCTGCCCAGCAAGACGCGCCGCGGGGACAATGAGAACGCCTTCATCGGCGGCTTCCGGCTGTGGGATCCGCCGAAACCAGCGAAACGCCGCTAGCCGCGGCGGGAGCCCGAGCGCTCGACCAGCTTCACCATCACCTGCAGCGCATGGTTGGTCGGCGTCGGGATGCCGTGCTCGATGCCCTTGCGAACGATGAAGCCGTTGAGGAAGTCGATCTCCGACGGCTTGCCGCGGCCGAGATCCTGCGAGGTTGACGATTGCTGCAGGGGCATGGTGGCGGGGAGGCCGAGGGTTTTGTCCAGCAGGTCGCCCGGCAGCTTCACGCCGCAGGCCTTCGCCACCGCGAGGCATTCGGTGACGGCGTTGGTGACGATGGCGGAGGCGCCCTCGACCTTGACCATCTCGCCATAGGCGATGCCGGCTACCGCGGACAGTGCATTATAGGCGCAGTTGTTGATCAGCTTCGACCACTGCACGGCATCGATGTCGTCAGCCACCGTGGTGGGTATGCTGGCGTCAGACAGCAGCTTGGCCAGCGTTGCGCTGTGCGGGCCTGCGCCGATGATGAGTTCGCCGCGGCCATTGTGTTTGACATGGCCGGGACCCGGCATCTCCGTGGCCACATAGACCGCAGCGGCGATCACCGGTTGGCTGAGGATTTTGCGCAGGCGCTCGGGATTGTCGACGCCGTTCTGCAGGCTGAGCACGATCGAGTCGGGCTTCAGCACCGGCTTCAGCACTCTTGCCGTGTCGTCGGTGTCACCGGACTTGACGGCGAACAGCACGAGATCGGGCGGTGTCAGCGCAGCGATGTCCGTCACCGCCTTCGCCAGGATGAACCCCGTGAAGAACGCGCTTTCCAGATGGAGGCCGCGCGCATTGATGGCCTCCACATGCGCGGGACGTCCGACCAGCGTGACGTCATGGCCCGCGCGCAGCAGCATGGCGCCGTAATAGCAGCCGACGGCACCGGCCCCGATGACGGCGATCTGCATCAGTTCGCCTTCGGTGCAGGTGCCACCGGCGTTGCCGCCGCCTGCGGCGCACGGCCGACGACGACGCTCAATAACCCGTCGGCCCACAGCTTCTTCGCAGCCGCCTTGGCCTGATCCAGCGTCACCGCATCGACGATGGAATTGCGCTTCTCGATATAGTCGATCGGCAGCCTGTCGAGCTGATATTGCAGCAGTGCACCGGCGAGCTTCGACGACGTGTCGAGCGCCAGCATCTGCGAGCCTTTCAGATAGGACTTGGCTTCGTCCAGTTCCTTCTGGCTCGGCCCTTGTTCGGCCAACCGCTTCACTTCGCTGGTGACGGTGTCGATGGTCTCGGTGGCGCGGTCGGCGCGGGTCGCAGTGCTGCCGATCCACAGGCCGGAGCGTTGCATCCAGATCAGCTGGCTCGAGACCGAGTAAGCGAGGCCACGCTTCTCGCGCACTTCGTGATACAGGCGCGAGGACAGCGTGCCGCCACCAAGGATGTGGTTCACGATATAGGCGGCCATGAAGTTGGGATCGTCGCGCTTGAGGCCGGGGGTGCCGAAGGTGATCACGGTCTGCGGCACGTCCAGCGTCACGAATTCCTTCTTCGGCGGCTTGGTGACGGTGATCTCCGGCACCGGCACCAGATCGGCCTTCGCAGGCAGCGCGCCAAAGGTCTTGTCCAGCAGCTTGGCCAGCGATTCCGGATCGATGTCGCCGACCACGGCGATCTTCAGCGTGTCCTTCGCGACGATGCGGTTCTTGTAGGCCTTGATGTCGTCGACGGTGATCTTCGGCACTTCGGCGAGGCTGCCATTGGGCGGCCGGCTATAGGGATGATCGCCGAACGCCACTTCGAGGAATTTGCGCGTGGCCAGCGAATTCGGATTCGAGGTCTCGCGGCGCAGGCCGGACATGATCTGCGCACGGATGCGCTCCACATCGGGCGCGTCGAAGCGCGGCGAGGTGACCGCGAGGCGGGCGAGATCGAAAGCCTCGTCGCGATGTTCCTTCAGCATGCGCAACGAGCCGCGCAGATAGTCGCGCTGTGCGGTGAAGTTCAGTTCGATGGCACGGCGCTCCATGCGCTCGCGGAAGGCAGCGGAATCGAGATCGGCCGCGCCTTCGTCCATCAGGCTGGCCACCATATTGGCGGTGCCGGACTTGTCCTTGGGGTCCTGCGCCGCGCCGCCGGCAAAGGCGTATTCCATCGCGATGATGGGGACGGTGGCGTCCTGGACGAACTGTGCCTCAATGCCGCCCGGTGTGACGAGACGCTGCACCTTGGCCGCTGCAAAAGACGGCGTTGCCGTCAGTGCTGCGAGCGAAAAGGCGGTGGCGACGGCGATGCCGAGACGGCGTGGATTGAAATTCATGCTCACGACCGCTTCTCCTCGCGCTTCGCTGAGGTGTCCTTGATGAGATAACCGGTGACGGAGCGCTTCTTGTCGAGCCAGGTCTGCGCGGCGGCGCGCACCTGTTCCGCCGTCACGGCCTTGATGCGATCGGGCCAGTTGCGGATGTCCTCGACGCTGAGCCCGGTGGTGAGCGCGGCACCATACCAGCGGGCCAGCGAGGCTTGGCTGTCCTGCGCATAGGTGGCCTCAGCGACGAGCTGCGTCTTCACGCGTTCGAGGTCGGCAGCGGGCACCGGATTGGTGGCGATGTCGGTGATGACGGCGTCGATGGTCTTTTCGATATCCGCGAAGTCCGTGCCGGGCTTCGGCGAGGCCGAGATCATGAACTGCGCGCTGTCGAGGGCCGTGCCCTGATAGCCGGCGCCGGCATTCACCGCGAGCTGCTTGTCGATGACGAGCGCACGATAGAGGTACGAATTCGGGCCGCCGCCGATCAGCTGTGCCAGCACATCGAGGGCCTGGCTTTCGCCTGAAGCGGCCGTGGTGGCGGATGGCACGAAGTAATAGCGCCGCAGATTGCTCTGCTCGACGCGGGGATCGGCCAGCGTCACTGTGCGCGGCGCGGCGGGCGTCGGCTCCTGCGGACGGACACGGCGCTCGGGGATCGACGGCTGCGCCGGGATCACGCCATAGGTGCGCTCCACCATCGGGCGGATTTCCTGCGGGTCGACATCGCCGGCGATGATCAGCGTCGCGTTATTCGGCGCGTAGAAGCGCTTGTAGAAGGCGAGCGCATCTTCGCGGTCGAGCTTCTCGATCTCCTGATGCCAGCCGATGATCGGGCGGCCATAGGGATGGTTGAGATAGAGCGCGGCCATGATCTGTTCGGTCAGCCGTGCTTCCGGACTGTTGGCGACGCGCATGTTATATTCTTCGAGCACGACGTCGCGCTCGGGCAGCACGTTCTCGTCCTTGAGCACGAGGCCGGTCATGCGGTCGGCCTCGAATTCCATCATCTTGCCGAGCTCGTCCTTGGCGACGCGCTGGTAGTAGCCGGTATAGTCGGTGGAGGTGAAAGCATTCTCCTCGCCACCGACGCGCTGCACGGTCTGGGAGAACTGGCCGGCCGGATGGTTCGCGGTGCCCTTGAACATCAGGTGTTCGAGGAAGTGCGCGAGGCCGGATTTTCCGGGGGTCTCGTCGGCGGAGCCGACCTTGTACCAGATCATCTGGGTGACGACCGGCGTGCGGTGGTCCTCGATGACCACGACCTGCATGCCGTTATTGAGCTTGAACGTGGTCGGTGGCTTCGGTGCTTCGGTCTGCGCTTGCGCGGCGGAGAAGGCGAAGCTGCTGGCGACCAACAGCGTGGCGACGGCGGCGGAGCGTGCGGCACGGGCGAGTGATGTTCTCATGGCTGGGCTGGCTGCTCCTTGGCGCAGGCGAACGATCGCGCCGGCTGCAGATGCAGCCGGTCGATACGCTAAAACGGTTTTGGAAAAATGGCGAAGCGCGATGAGCGCCGCAAGTTAAGTCGCGGTAACGTGGATCGTGGCAACGGCAGCGCCGCGATCAATACTTACCCGTCATCGGGTTGATATTATACTCGTTGCGCATGACTTCCTTCGGCCCGGTGCCATAGGCATAGCCCTGCGCCGGTGTCTGGTAGCCGGCCGGCGGCTGGGTCAGCGCGTCGCGCGTGGGCTCACCCTTGAACTCGGCGGTCTCACCCTTGTTGCCGCCGAACATGTTCTTGAACATGCCGCTGGAAACGCCGAGCTGCGACGGGCTCAGGACGATGTTCTTGTTGGGATCGCCCGGATGCGAGTTGTCCACGTTCGAGGACGAGACCTTCGCGCGCTTCGGCGCCATTTCGGACGGGGTGAGCGGACGCGAAGCCTCGAGCACCGACTCCGGGCGGCCGGAGCTGCGGGCTGCGGCGGCCGCTTCCCGGCGCGCCTTGACGTCCGGGTCCTTCGGCCAGTTCGCCACATTGGCGGCGTTGCTCGAAGCCGCCGGCGTCGGCAAGTCGAGGCGCGGCGGGACCACCAGCGGCGAGCGCTCGCGATAGTCGATGCCGGAATTTTCCATATTGGTGCCGCCAAGGCCGGTCATCAGCGACTTGATGGCGCGTTCCTCGAAGGTCAGGCCGTCATCATCGTCGTCCGCCGCATGGGCTGCCGTCACGGACATCGCAAGGCCGAGGCTGAGCGCGACCGTTGCCAGTCGCAGGGAGCGCTTCAGAGCCCCCGATGAAAGGTGCAGAGCCCAACCGGTCTCGGTCTCGCGCATCGTGTTCATCCTGTCTAAATCTCTGCCGGAACGCCCAAATTGGCGCAGTTCCACCCGCATCGCCCGTGGCCTCGCATATCGGCTGGGATCAGGGCGCTTTTACGGCGGGTGCTCCGAAGAACGAGTCATACAGCAAGGCCGCCACACCGGCAACGATGGCGACATCGGCAACGTTAAACACGTACCAGTTGTAGGTCTTGCCGCCGATCTCCGCGTGCAGCAGCGCAAAATCGACCACCGCGCCATAGGCGAACCGGTCGATGGCATTGCCGATGGCGCCGCCGATGATCAGGCCGAGCGCAATTGTCGCAATGCGCGTATGGGCGCGGACCATCCAGACGGTGAGGGCGATCACCGCCACGATCTTGAAGCCGAGCAGCAGGATCTGCCCGGTCGGCCCGGAATCCGAGAACCAGCCGTAGCTGATGCCCGTGTTCCAGGCGAGGATCAGGTCGAAGAAGGGCAGCACCTGCACCAGCCCCCGCCGGCCGAGATCGAACACATGCAGCAGCCACAGTTTCGAGGCCTGATCGAGGATCAGGGTGGCGATGGCGACGATCAGGCCGGAGCGGGCGGCTGGGCTCACACGGCGACTCCCAGCGCCTTCCATTCACGCAGCGCCTGCGCGTCGCGCGGGGTGACGTCCGGATAGTCCTTGTCCTCGCCGACGGTGGGCAGGATCTTCCACGAGCGGGCGCATTTGGTACCGACGGCTTTTTCCACCACGACGGCAACGCCGGGGACGTCGCTGAGCGTGAAGGCGCCGGCCGGCGCATCGCCATTGGTCAGCATCGCGTTGGAGGTGATGCAGATCTCGGCGAGGTCGATATCGGCGAACAGCATGAACACGGCCTTGTCGCTGACATGCACCAGCGGCGACGCCTCAAGCGACGAGCCGATATTCTTCGCGGCACGCTCGACTTCGAGTGCGCCGGTGACGACGCGGCGCACGTCGCGGATGGTTTCCCACTTCGCCGCCAGCGCTTCGTCCTTGAACTGTGCGAGCCCTTCCGGGAACACCGTCAGATGCACCGATGGCTCCGCATCCGGGCGATACATCCGCCAGGCTTCGTCCATGGTGAAGGAGAGGATCGGCGCCAGCCACTTCAGGATCGCGTTGCAGATGATGTCGATCGCCGTCAGCGCCGCCTTGCGCGCGACCGAGGAGGGCGCGTCGCAATACAGCGTGTCCTTGCGGATATCGAAATAGAACGCCGACAGTTCGGTGTTCATGAAGGTGGCGAGCGAGGCGACCACGGTCTTGTAGTCAAAATCCTTGTAGGCCTGCTGTACCTTCGCATCGATCTCGGCGAGCTGATGCAGCATCAGGCGCTCGAGTTCGGGCATGTCCTTGAACGCGACGGCATCCTTCTTGTCGTAGTGATGCAGCGTGCCGAGCATCCAGCGCACGCTGTTGCGCAGCTTGCGATAGGTCTCGATGGTGTTCTTGATGATCTCCGGGCCGATGCGCTGGTCGTCGGCGTAATCGGTGGCGCAGACCCACAGGCGCAGGATGTCAGCGCCGGAATCCTTGATCACCTTCTGCGGCTCGATCGTGTTGCCGAGCGACTTCGACATCTTGCGGCCGTTCTCGTCCAGCGTGAAGCCGTGGGTGAGCACGACATCGTAGGGCGCGCGGCCGCGCGTGCCGCAGCTCTCCAGCAGCGACGAGTGGAACCAGCCGCGATGCTGGTCCGAGCCTTCGAGATACATCACGGAGTCCTGGCCGCCATCCACCTTGCGCTTGATGCCGGCGAGGCCCGGGAAGTGCACGGGGTCTTCCAGCACGAAAGCATGGGTCGAGCCGGAGTCGAACCAGACGTCGCAGATGTCGTCGACCTTCTTCCACTCTTCATTCGCCAGCGAGCCGAGGAAGCGCTCGCGCGCGTCTTCCGCATACCAGGCGTCGGCGCCTTCCTTTTCGAAAGCGTCGGCAATGCGCTTGTTGACGTCGTCATTGAGCAGGATCTCGGCCGAGCCATCACCGGTCTCGCGCGTAAACACCGCGATCGGCACGCCCCAGGCGCGCTGGCGCGAGATCACCCAGTCGGGGCGGCCCGAGATCATGCCGGTGATGCGGTTCTGGCCAGCGGCCGGCACCCATTGCGTCACCTTGATGGCGTCGAGCGAACGGGCGCGCAGCGTGTCACCAGCCTTCGCCTTGCCATCGTCCGCAATATCCTTGTCCATCGCGATGAACCATTGCGGCGTGTTGCGATAGATCACCGGCTTCTTGGAACGCCAGGAATGCGGATACTGATGCTTGAGACGTGCACGCGCCACCAGCGCGTTGCGCGCGATCAATTCCTTGATCACTGCCTCGTTGGCGTCGCCCTTCTCGCCCTTGTCGTTGAGCACGCGGGTGCCGGTGAAGCCCGGCGCCTGCTCGGTGAGCGCGCCGTTCTCGTCGACGGTATAGGGGATCGTCGTCGCGATGCCGCGCTCGGTGAGCTGGCGGCCATTCGACATCCAGATATCGAAGTCGTCGCGGCCATGGCTCGGTGCCGTATGCACGAAGCCGGTGCCGGCATCGTCGGTGACATGATCGCCGTCGAGCAGCGGCACGATGAACTCATAGCCGCCAGCCAGGCCCTTGAGCGGATGACGGCACTCGAGGTCCTCGAGGATATCCGACGACAGCTCGCTGCTCTTCCTGAACGAGGTGACGCGCGCCTGCTTGAACACGCTCTCGGCCAGCGCGTCGGCGAGGATGAGGAGGTCGCCGGTCTTCAGCCAGTTGTCCTCCGGCGCCTCGGTGACTTCATAAAGGCCGTAGGAGATCTTCGAGGAGAACGAGATGGCGCGGTTGGCGGGCAGTGTCCACGGCGTGGTGGTCCAGATCACGACCGACGCCTTGGCGAGGCGGCCGTATTCGGCCGCGACCGGGAATTTCACCCACACCGCATCCGACGTGTAATCCTCGTACTCGACCTCGGCTTCGGCCAGCGCAGTCTTCTCGACCACGCTCCACATCACCGGCTTGGAGCCGCGATACAGCGTGCCATTGGCGGCGAACTTCATCAGTTCGCGCGCGATCTGCGCTTCGGCGAAGAAGTCCATGGTGGCATAGCGGCCGGCCCAGTCGCCGATGATGCCGAGGCGCTTGAATTCCTCGCGCTGGATGTCGAGCCACTTGTTGGCATAGGCACGGCATTCCTGGCGGAACGCAATCATCGCCGCACCGTCCTTGAAGTTCGGCTTGGTCTTGCCCTTGGAGCGGTAGTTCTCTTCCTCGATCTTCCACTCGATCGGCAGGCCGTGGCAGTCCCAGCCGGGGACGTAGTTGCTGTCGAAGCCCAGCATCTGCTGGCTCTTGGTCACCACGTCCTTGAGGATCTTGTTGAGCGCATGCCCGATATGGATGTTGCCATTGGCATAGGGAGGGCCGTCATGCAGCACGAATTTCGGCTTGCCCTTCGCGGTCTCGCGCAGCTTGCCGTAGAGGTCGATCTCCTTCCAGCGCTCCAGCATCTTGGGCTCGCTGGTGGGCAGACCGGCGCGCATCGGGAACTCGGTCTGCGGCAGGTAGAGGGTCTTGGAATAGTCGTTGGTCGCGGGCTTGTCGGACATGGGGTCTCGGGCTGGCTCGAATGGCGCGGATACGCGTCGAAAACGCGATGAAACAGGTCGGTCCCGGTCTTGCGCCGAGCGAAGCTCAGGCGGAAGCCGGGCCGATAATGCTTATGATGGGGCGCCGTGCAGACATCGGGCATTCCATAGCAGCCGGAACTGGGATCGCAAAGCGCTGGATTGCCCGGAAACCGGCGGATCAGACCCGCGGAATGACCGGCCGGGCCGGGTTTCCAACCACCGTCACGCCCTCCGGCACGTTCCGCGTCACCACCGCCCCGGCCCCGATCAGGGCGCCATCGCCGATGGTCACACCCGGCAGGATGATCGCCCCGCCGCCGATCCAGACATCGGCCCCGATGCTTACCGGCCGGCCGAATTCCAGCATCTTGCGCCGCGTGGCGGCGTCGCGCGGATGGTCCGCCGCCAGGATCTGGACGCCCGGCCCGATCTGGGTGCGGTCGCCAATGGTCACGCTGGTGATGTCGAGGATGACGCAATTGAAATTCATGAACACGCCGTCGCCGACGGTGATGTTGTAACCGTAGTCGATGAAGAAGGGCGGCCGGATCACGACGTCCTTGCCAACCTGTTTGAACTGCTCGACCAGCAGCGCATGGCGCTCGGCATTGGTGCCGTTCATGGTTGCATTGTAGCGCGCCATCCACGCCTTGGCGGCGGCTTCGTCCGCAGCGAGTTCGGCATTGCCGGCGGGGTTGTAAAGCTCGCCGGCGATCATCTTCTGCTTTTCGGTCTTGGTCAGGTGACGTCTCCGAGTTTTGGAAACGCGTCGGGCGCGGCTGCCAAAGCGGCACGCGCTTGCGCGCTGTCATCGTTCATTTGGACAATGAGCGCGTCGACTCCGTCGAATTTAAGTTCGTCGCGGATATACGCGATGAACGCCACATCCAGCTGCTGGCCGTAAAGATCGCCCTTGAAGTCGAACAGGAACACTTCCAGTAGCGGTGCGCCGTTGTCGAAGGTCGGGCGGCGGCCGAATGAGGCGACTCCGTCGAAGCGCTCATTGCCGCGGCCGACGCGGACCGCATAGATGCCGTGGCGCAGGCCGCAGCTGGTGGGCAGGCGGATATTGGCGGTGGGGAAGCCGAGGTCGCGGCCGAGCTTCTGGCCGTGGATGACCTCGCCGGTGATGAACCAGGGGCCCTGCAACATCTCGGTGGCCTCGGTGATCTGGCCCTCGGCCAGCGCCATGCGGATGGCGGTGGAGGACACCGGCCGTTCGTCGATGTCCACATGCGGCTGAATGTCCACCTCGACGCCGAGCCGCGGCATTTCGGTTGCCAGCAGGCTGGGCGAGCCGGTGCGGCCCTTGCCGAAATGGAAGTCATAGCCGACGGCGATGCCGCTGATGCCGAGTCGCGCGATCAGATCGTGGTGAATGAAATCGTGCGCCGTGGTCCCGGCGCGCCCCTTGTCGAAGGTCATGACGACAGCCCCGGCCAGCCCGGTCCCGGCCAGCAGCCGCAGTTTCGCAGCCTCGTCCGACAGCCGGAACTGCGGCGTGTTGGGGCTGAAGAACAGCCGCGGATGCGGCTCGAAAGTCACGGCCAAGGCACGGGTTTTATGTAGTTCCGCCATGCGGAGCGCAGCACCGATGACGGCGCGATGGCCGAGATGGACGCCATCGAAATTACCCATCGCCACCACGCATCCCTTCGGGATGTCGCTAGCAGGGGTGGTGTCGCGGATCACGGTAAAGCCAGGCGTCATGATTGGATTCGTTGATGGTTTTCGATGCGGCCGGACCGTGGCGCGCGGGCAGCAGCCAGTCAAGCCAAGTGCGAGCCGGCGCCATGTGGGTATTCCATTCTAATTTGACGGATTTACCGCCGGCTCCCGGTTAACGGGAAATTTAACCGGTGCTGCTAAATCTCAACCCAGATCGGTTTGCCGCCCGGCAAACATTTTTACAATGCGCGTTTCGTGCCTGAGGGGGACTGGAAGATGGCGGTTGATTTGTCGATGTCGGTGCTGGTGGTGGACGACTACAACACCATGATCCGCATCATTCGCAATCTTCTGAAGCAGCTCGGTTTCGAGCATATCGACGATGCCAGCGACGGTTCGATGGCGCTCGAGAAGATGCGCCAGAAGAAGTACGGCCTCGTGATCTCCGACTGGAACATGGAGCCGATGACGGGCTACGACCTGCTCAAGGAAGTCCGCGCCGACCCCAACCTGTCGCAGACCCCGTTCATCATGATCACCGCGGAATCGAAGACCGAGAACGTGATCGCCGCCAAGAAGGCCGGCGTGAACAACTACATCGTCAAGCCGTTCAACGCGGCGACGCTGAAGACCAAGATCGAAGCCGTGTTCCCGGACGCCGTGCCGGCCTGAGCCGCGTTTCGATATCAGAGTTTCGCGAATGCCCGGCCTCGTGCCGGGCATTTTGCGTTTGGAAATGGATATTCTGTCTGTCATCCCCGCGAATGCGGGGATCCAGTACGCGCGGGCCTCTCAAAAGAAACACTGGCGTCAGCGTTTACTGAATCGCCGGGTCAAGCCGGGCGACGACAGGCTGAGCTTGCAGCCGTTACCACTTCAATTCGCGCATCAATGCTTTCGGCGGATGCCCGAACAGCTCCTTCACCTCGGCTGCATTCATCTGCTCGACGCCGTCGAAATCGCCGGCATGGATGCCGCGGGTGACGAACAGCAGGTCGATGCCATAGGCATGTGCGCCGGCCAGATCGGTGCGCACGCTGTCGCCGATCGCTAGCACCCGGCTCGGTTCCGTGTCCTTGCCGCGCTTGGCCTTGGCCAGCGCCATCGCTCGGTCATAGATCGGCTTGTGCGGCTTGCCGTAGAAGATCACCTCGCCGCCCATCTCGCGATAGAGTTCGGCCACCGCGCCGGCGCAATAGATCAGCCGATCGCCGCGCTCGACGATGATGTCCGGATTGGCGCAGACCATGGTGAGTTTGCGCGACAGCGCCTGCTGCATCATGTCGCGGTAGTCTTCTGCGGTCTCGGTTTCGTCGTCGAACAGGCCGCTGCAGACGATGTAGTCGCTGTCGGCCAGCGGCACGAGCTTCACGTCCAGCCCGCGATGGATCGACGAGTCGCGGTCCGGTCCGATCAGGTGCATGGCCTGTCCGGGACGATCGGCGACGAAATTGCGGGTCAGGTCGCCCGAGGAGACGATAGCGTCATAGCAGTCATCGGGCACATTCAGCTTGCGCAGCTGCCGTTGCACGGAGTCCGCCGGGCGGGGCGCGTTGGTGATCAGCACCACCGTGCCGCCATTCGACCGGAACGTATGCAGCGCCGCACAGGCGTCCGGGAACGACTCCAGCCCGTTATGGACAACGCCCCAGATGTCGCTGAGAACGACGTCGACTTGTCCGGTGAGGTCGCGCAGACGCTCGGCGAAACGCAAAGTAGTCATGAAGTCAGATGCCGATCAGTTCGGACCGGTGGCGCGGCGGGCCAAGGCAGCGAGGCCGCCACTCCGCGGCTGTTCACCCCGCGGGGTGGCGCTGGCTGACCGTGCCGGGCTCACGGTTCCCGTGGAAGCCTTGTTGGACGAAGCACTGGCTGGATTTGCCGCGGTCCCGTTAGCAGCCGGGGTTTCCGGGCGCAACGGCCGCGGCGCGGCGAACAGGAAGCCCTGGCCGAAGCGGACGTCGAAATCGAGCAGATCCACCACGGCGCGCTCGCCCTCGATATGATCGGCAATCAGGTCGATGCCGAAGCGACCGAGCAGGTCAGACAGGTCGGCAGCGTGGATGTCGGACAGCGAGGCCTGCTTCGGATCAAGCAGCAGGGCCGCCGGAACCTTGATGAACCGCACGCCGCGATCGGCGAGTTCGCGTGGCTCGATACGCAGATCGGTCACATGATCGATGGAGAAGCGGTAGCCGCGCTGGGCGAGGGCGGCGAGGTGCTCGCTCTCCACCACGCCGAGATGGCGGAATGTGCTGTGCTTGAATTCGAGAATGAAGGAGGGCGCCAGCGCCCGGTTGGCATCGAGGAAATCGATGAACTGTGCAAAGGCCGTCGGGTCAGACAGCGTTGACTTCGCCACATTGCAGAACACCCCGACGTCCTTGTTGCGCACCATCAGGCGGCGCAGCACCTGCATGCTGCGCAGGAGCACGCTGTGGTCGATCTCCTGCATGAAGCCGGCTTCTTCGGCGGGGCCGATGAAGTCATCGGCGAGGATGATCTGGTCCTTGTCATCGCGCAGGCGCGAGATCGCCTCGTAGAAGCGCACCTTGCGCTGCGGCAGCGTCACGACGGGCTGCAGATAGATGTCGATGCGGTTCTCGGTGATGGCGCGGCGGATCGTGTTGACGAACTGCGCGTCGGTTTTCGGCGGCACGATGATGACAGGCACATTGGCGGGCGAAACGGTGTCCTCGGCGACGTCGACGGCGAGCGGCATCTCCGGTGGTGTGTGGACGACCTTCACCGGCGGCGCAGGCGGCGCGAAGGCGACGGGCACCGGGGCCGGCGCGGGCGGAGCGGACAGGATGTCGTCATGGGCGGCGACCGAATTGGCGAGCTGCCGCATCATCGAGCCGAGTTCACCAATCTCGCCCATCACGCCCTGGATGCGATCCTGCTGGGCCGTGTTTGATGCGTTCAGCTTGGCTTCCAGCGCGGCAAGGCGGCGGCCGTATTCCGCGACCTGACGCGCGAGGTCGGTGGTACCGCGGGAGAGGTCGGAAATCTGGCCGCTTGCCTCGGCCCGGTCTTTGATCCGCAGCGAGACGGCGTTGTAGAGGATCATGATGGTCAGCGCGGCCAGGCTGACAATGGTCGCCTCATAGCCGGAGACCTTCGCCACCATATGCAGCACCGCGCCGAGCGACGCCGCGATCAGCACCATGCAGATGCCGACAAATATCGTAGAGATGCGAATCATGACGCGCGCGGCACCCTGGTCCAATGTCCTTGTGCGGCAGGCGGGCTCGGCAGCCGCCGCTAAATATAGGGGCAAGCTTACCATTATTGCTGATTCGGAAATGGCCCCCGGGAGGATGCCCACCGGTGCTTTTGCACCGGAGTCTTATATGAGCATGATCCACCCCGAAAACCGGTGCCCACTTTTCGGGATCATGCTCAGGCAGAGGCCCGTCCCAGGCTGTCCGCCATGGTGGCGCCGCGGGCGCCCATCGGGCGTTCCGGGCCGACGGTGGTGTCCCGCGCGGTCTGATGCTCGATCTCGGCATTCAGTTCGGCCCCGCACAGCACGATGATGGCGGACATCCACATCCACATCATCAGGCCGATGGCGGCACCGAGGGAGCCGTAGGTTGCGTCGTAATTGCCGAAATTGGACAAATACCACGACAGCAGCAGTGACCCGGCGAGCCAGAGCGCGGCGGCGGCGATGGTGCCGGCGCCGAGCCATTGCCAGCGCGCGCCGGGGCGGCTCGGGCCGAACCGGTAGAGCAGGCCGAGCGCCAGCATCACCACCAGCAGGACCAGCGGCCAGCGCGCGAGGCCGAGCAGCAGCTTGCTGTCCTGGGCGAGGCCGACGCGGTCCATCGCCAGCGGAAAGGCGACCACGGCGCTGACCATCAGCAGCAGGGCGGCGATGCCGCCGCACGTGAAGGCGAGGGAGAGCGCGTTGAGCTTGATGAAACTACGCTTTTCGCGCTCGTCATAAACGACATTGAGGGCGTCGATGACCGCCTTGACCCCTGCATTGGCACTCCACAGCGCCAGCGCGATACCGAACAAAAACGTAAAGCCGAGGCTGGCCGGTCCCTTGGCGAGCACGCGGGCGATCTGGTCCTGCACGATCTGGTAGGAGCCGGCCGGCAGCACCATGGCCAGCGTCTGCAGGTTGTCGGAGATGGTCGAGGCGTCCGCGAACAGGCCGTAGCAGGAGACCAGCGCCGTGATGGCGGGGAATACGGCGAGCAGCCCGTAGAACACCACGCCGGCCGCGATGGCGAGCAGGCGGTCGTCATTGATCTGCTCATAGGTGCGCCACAGAATGTCCTTCCAGCCGGCCTGCGGGATCTGCAGCGGCGTGGTCGAATCCCGCCCGCGATCGGGCTGCGCGAGCTCGGCAACCGGCTGAGGAGGCCGTCTGCCGGCCGGCATGGATGGACGCCGGGCCGGGGCAGCCAGGCTCTGCACGGCCAGCACGGCCGCCGTGGTGGCCGCAACCAGCCACACGCTCTCGGCGTCAATCAGGCGACGGCGCATCAGTTCTCTGCTTTGGCCTGCTTGCGCGGCGGGGTGATGTCCTTGGCCAATTGATGGCGGCGCGTCAGTGCCCAGCCGGCCAGGGTCGCGGCCAGTAGCAGCCCGGCCTTCAGCGGGCCATTGTCACCCGCCGCCGCGGCGCGCGGGCGGGGCGGCGAGGTGCTTGGCTTGAATTCCGCGGGCGGGGCCGTCCGCTGCGCCGGGGTGCCCGATGGCCGGGACGGCGTCGCATTGACGGCGACGCGCAACCGGCTGCTCAACGTGGGAAACCGGCGCGCGGGCTTTTTCAGCCGGGCGGCCGCCAGTGCGGCAAACGTCGCGGCCAGCAGCAGCAACAGGCCGCCGGTGACGCCGAAGGCCGGAAACAGCCCATAGGTGATCTCCACCCAGCGAAACAGCGCGGCCGCGCCCACCAGCAGGGTGGCGACCAGGAAAATGCCCGCAGCGGCATACAGGCCGGCCGCGGTGGCATAGGAGACGGCGATGCTCGTGCCCTGCTCGCTGCGGTCGCGCATATAGGAGGAGGTGGCGCGTTTGACCTGGTCGAGTTTGAGCGCCAGGCCGGTACGGGCAAGCGCGCTGACGAGCGGGGGCATGGGAAAGACCTCGTTTCTGGCCCGGCGAGGTGCGCCGGTGTCAAAAAAGGAACGAGGACCGGATGGCTTGGTTCCGCGAACGCATGGCAGCCACTTGGCGGCTCCGGCCGCGCGCTCCGGTTCTTGCCGGTTCCTGCCTGCGCTGGTACCACGCGCGCATGGCTGACAAACCCAAAAAACCGCAAAAACTCCGCGCGCGCCTGCCGCGCGGTCTCGGCGATCGTGGACCGGCGGATATCGCCGCGACCCGGCGCATGACCGACACCATCCGCGAGGTCTATGAGCGCTACGGCTTCGAGCCGGTCGAGACCCCGACCATGGAATTCACCGACGCGCTCGGCAAATTCCTGCCCGATCAGGACCGGCCGAATGAAGGCGTGTTCTCGTTCCAGGACGATGACGAGCAGTGGATCTCGCTGCGCTACGACCTGACCGCGCCGCTCGCGCGCTATGTCGCCGAACACTGGGACGCCCTGCCGAAACCGTATCGCAGCTACCGCGCCGGCTACGTCTATCGCAACGAAAAACCCGGCCCCGGCCGCTTCCGCCAGTTCATGCAGTTCGACGCCGACACCGTGGGCTCCGGCTCGCCGGCGGCCGATGCCGAGATGTGCATGATGGCGGCCGACACGATGGAAGCCTTGGGCATTCCGCGCGGCAGCTATGTGGTGCGGGTCAACAATCGCAAGGTGCTCGATGGCGTGATGGAGAGCATCGGCCTCGGCGGTGACGATCAGGCCGGCCGTCGCCTCACGGTGCTGCGCGCCATCGACAAGATGGACAAGTTTCCGGTCGATGAGATCAAGAAGCTGCTGGGCCCCGGCCGTTGGGACGGTGGCGAGGAAGGCAAGGGCGACTTCACCAAGGGCGCCGGACTTTCCGCCGAGGATTCCGAAACCGTGCTGCGCAGCCTCGATGCGGCGAGCGAGGCGACCGACAGGCTCAACGGCTCCGAAGCCTACAAGCAGGGCCGTGCCGAACTCGATGAGATCGGCAAGCTGATCACCGCAGCAGGCTATGGCGAAGATCGCATCAAGATCGATCCCTCCGTCGTGCGCGGCCTCGAATACTACACCGGCCCCGTCTATGAAGTTGAGCTCACGCTCGAGACGAAAGACGAGAAGGGCCGCCCGGTGCGCTTCGGTTCGGTCGGCGGTGGTGGCCGTTATGATGGCCTCGTGTCGCGCTTCCGCGGCGAGCCGGTGCCGGCCACCGGTTTCTCCATCGGCGTGTCGCGCCTGCAGGCAGCCCTGACGCTGCTCGGCAAGATCGATACGAAGCAGCAACCCGGTCCGGTCGTCGTCACCGTATTCGGCGGCGAGATCGCGGACTATCAGGCGATGGTCGCAAAACTGCGCTCGAGTGGCATCCGCGCCGAACTGTATCTCGGCAATCCCAAACATGCGCTCGGCCAGCAGATGAAATATGCCGACAAACGCAACTCGCCGCTCGCGATCATCCAGGGTTCGGACGAAAAGGCCGGCGGCAAGCTGCTGATCAAGGATCTGATCGCCGGTGCCGGCCTCACCGAGATCAAGGACCGCGAGGAATATCTGAAGAAGCAGGCCGAGGCTCAGATCGAGATTGCGGAAAGCGATCTGGTCAGCACGGTGAAGACGCTGCTCGTCAAACACGGCGTGAGCTGGAGCGGTTGATATTCCCGCATGTCATACGCGGGCTTGACCCGCGTACCCAACTTGCGGACGATTGAAAAAGGTGGATGGCCGGATCAAGTCCGGCCATGACGTGCCAAACAACGTTTACGACGCGTTCGAAAACAACAAAGGGAGACATCAATGCCTGAGATCACCGTGAGCATGGCCGCCGGCCGCACCGACGAGCAGAAGAAGGGCATGATGCTCGACATCACCCAGGCGCTGGTGAAGAATCTCGGCGTCGCTGCCGATGCCGTCACCATCCAGATCAACGAAGCGCCGCTCGCCCATAAAATGAAGGGCGGCAAGACCTTCGTGGAACGCGCTGCAGAAGCCGCAGCCGCGGCGAAGAAGTAGTCGGTTTCTTCTTCCTTCTCCCCTTGTGGGAGAAGGTGGCTTCGCGAAGCGAAGACGGATGAGGGGTTCGGCTAGGCTCGGAGCTTGTGGCGTCCCCGCCCCCGGCAGGGCGCCCACGGGGGCGCCCGCCC
>NZ_JBIISY010000265.1:0-7915 GCF_044340795.1 Tardiphaga sp. | reverse complement strand
TTTGCCGAGGCCTTGGCAGACTTCTCGGCCTGCTTGAGCTTTTTCAGCTTCTTTTTGTCTTTCTTGTCCTTCTTCAATTTCTTGTCTTTAGCCATCGTGGTGCTCCTGTTGCCGCCGATCGATCGAGACCGGCGTTCACGTCTCCGCGCCAGCGCGGGGCCATTGACGCACTTCGTATACGACGCAGGTAAATACGCCGTAGCTCGCTTGCTGGATTGGATCGATCAGTTCAATCCTGGCCTGGGACCGCCCGTCGCCCAATCGAGAAGCTCAATCGTGTGTACGACCGGGACATCCGTCCCGCCGGCGATCTGGACCATGCAGCCGATGTTGCCGGCAGCGATGACATCCGGCTTGACGCTCGCGATGTTGGCGACCTTCCGGTCACGCAAACGGCTCGCGATATCAGGCTGGAGCAGATTGTAAGTCCCCGCCGAACCGCAACACAAATGGCTCTCCGGGATATCTTTCACCACGAATCCAGTCTTGGAAAGCAATTCTTTGGGCGCCTGTGTGATTTTCTGCCCATGCTGCAGCGAGCAAGCAGAGTGATAGGCGACGACCAAATTGCTTTGTTTGTCAGGTATCGGCAGTTCGAGTGCGCTCACATACTCGCTGATATCCTTCGCGAGCGCTGACACCTTGGCAGCCGGCGCTGCAAACTCCGCATCCTCACGGAGCATGTAGCCATAGTCCTTTATGACAGTCCCGCAACCGGATGCCGTCACCAGGATCGCGTCGAGGCCACCGCGATCGGCCTCCCCGAGCCAGACGCTGATATTGGCCTTGGCCCGCGCCGTGGCGTCGTCGTCACGGCCGAGGTGATGGGTCAACGCACCGCAGCATTGTTCGTCACGAACCAGCACGACCTCGACGCCATGCCGGGTCAGCAACCGGATCGCCGCGTCATTGATGCGCGGCGCCAGCACTTGCTGCGCACAGCCCTGCAACAGCGCCACGCGGCCCCGGCGGGGCCCGATCGCGGCAAACACGCTGCCGCCGGCCGGGCCGGCGGGCGGGAGCTGCTTCGGCGCCATTGTCAGCATCGCCTTGACGCGGCTGAAGATGGTCGGGCTGGACTGGGCCCGCGAGGACGGCAGCAGCGATGCAAGCGGACGCGCCAGCCGCGCCATGGTCATGCTGGCGCGAAACAGGGCCGGACGCGGCAATACGAAAGCCAGGACATCGCGCAACAGGCGCTCGGGCAGCGGCCGCACATATTCCTTCTCGATCTTCACCCGCGCCTGATCCACCAGATGCATGTAGTTCACGCCGGACGGACAGGTGGTCATGCAGGCCAGGCACGACAGGCAGCGGTCGATATGTTTCACCACCTCCTGGGTCGGCTTCTGGTCCTTCTCCAGCATCTCCTTGATCAGATAGATGCGGCCACGCGGGCTATCGAGCTCGTCGCCGAGCAGCACATAGGTGGGGCATGTCGCCGTGCAGAAGCCGCAATGGACGCATTTGCGCAGGATCTTGTCGGCCTCCGCGATATCCGGATCGGCAAGCTGGGTCGGAGAGAAATCAGTTTTCATGTCGAGAGACTCCGCGACATCCGGCCGCGATTGAGAATGCTTTTTGGATCGAAGCTTTTGCGCACGCGGTCGCCGAGCGCCGCGACGCCAGACGCCTGCGGATGAAACACGTCGATGGCGCGACGGATATCTTCGGACGCCCGGATCAGCGTGGCATGGCCGCCGGCTGCATCGACGAGCTTGCGGAGTTGCGACGCCTGCGCGTCCGCCGATGGCGGAAGTGCCGCCCAGATGAGACCCCCGCCCCAGTCATAGACCACCTCGCCTTGCGAGCGCCTGGCGATCTCCTGCCCGAGCTTGCCGCCTGAGGCGGGCGGGCAGACGATCCGCCAGACCGGCCACATGGCGCGCGGGCCGCTGGCCGCGAACGGGACGACGTCGCGGATATCGGCCCACAGCGCGGCAGACTGGCTGTCTTCCACGATCTCCGCAGCGCCATAGGACTGCAGCAATTTGCTGAGCGAAGACGCACGGCTCGATGCCGATGCGGTGATGCCTTCGAGACGGATGAGCGTCGCCGACTGATCGGCCGCTGCGATCTCGCCGAGCGGCCCCTGCACGGTACGGAGCGCCGAGCCCGGCAGATGCGCTGCGCCGGAGATGTCATAGGGCGAGCCGAGGGCTGCGGTCATGGCCTTGTTGGCGGCGATGTCGTCGAGGTCGCGCAGGATCAGCGTACGCTCGGCCTCGGCGCGTGGCATCACTTTCAGCGTCACCTCGGTCATCACGGCGAGCGTACCCCAGGCGCCGGTGATCAGCTTGCAGACGTCATAGCCCGTGACATTCTTCACCACGCGCCCGCCGGCCTTGAAGCTTTCGCCGAAGCCCGACACCGCATGCACGCCGAGCAGATGATCGCGCGCGCCGCCGGCCTGGATGCGCCGCGGTCCGGCAAGACCGGCGGAGATGGTGCCGCCAACGGTGCCGATATCGGGCGTACCGAGCAGGCGCGAGGTATTCATCGGCTCGAAGGAGAATTGCTGGTTTTTGGTATCGAGCAGCGCCAGCACGTCGGCAAACGGCGCCCCGGCCTGCACGGTGAGGATCAGTTCGTTCGGCTCATAGGAGGTGACGGCATTGAGCGCCGACAGGTCCAGTAGCGCATTGGTCGCAATCGGCTGACCGATATTGCGCTTCGATCCGTGACCGATGATCTCCAGCGGTTGCTCGCTGGCGATGGCCGCACGCACCGCCTGTTCGACGTCCTGGGCGTCCCTGACTTTCAGTGTGTCCACAATCACATCCAACTAGAAACGCGGGAGATCCGGAAATGCGAGCTTGCCGCCATGCACATGCACGCGCCCGAGTTCGGCGCAGCGATGCAGGGTCGGAAACACCTTGCCGGGATTGAGCAGCCCCTGCGCATCGAACGCGCATTTGATGCGCTGCTGCTGGTTGAGATCGATCTCGTTGAACATTTCGGGCATCAGGTCGCGCTTCTCGATGCCGACGCCATGTTCGCCGGTGAGCACGCCGCCGACCTCGACGCATAAACGCAAGATGTCGGCACCAAACGCTTCGGCCTTCTCCATCTCGTCCTCCTTGTTCGCATCATAGAGGATGAGCGGATGCAGATTGCCGTCGCCGGCATGGAAGACATTGGCGACGCCCAAACCATACTTCGCCGACATCTCCTTCATCCGCCGCAGCACCAGCGGCAGTGCGGCGCGCGGGATGGTGCCGTCCATGCACAGATAGTCTGGCGAGATACGGCCCACCGCCGGGAAGGCCGCCTTGCGGCCGGACCAGAACAACAGACGCTGCTGCTCGGACTCCGATATCTGGCACGTGGTCGAGCCGCACTTCAGTGCGATCGCTTCCACGCGCTTGATGAGTTCATCCACTTCGACAGCGGGACCATCGAGTTCGACGATCAGCAGCGCATCCACATCGAGCGGATAGCCGGCGTGGACAAAAGCTTCCGCCGCATGGATAGCCGGCCGGTCCATCATTTCCATGCCGCCGGGGATGATGCCGGCACCGATCACATCGGCGACGCACTGCCCGGCAGCTTCGACTTCGGCAAAACCGATCATCAGCGCGCGCGCTGTCTCCGGCTTCTGCAGGATGCGCACCGTCACTTCGGTGACGACACCGAGCAGGCCTTCGGAGCCGGTGATGATGCCGAGCAGGTCATAGCCCGACGGCTCCGCCGTCTTGCCGCCGATGCGGATGACTTCGCCATTCATCAGCACGATCTCGCAACCGAGCAGATTGTTGGTGGTCATGCCGTATTTGAGACTGTGCACGCCGCCGGAATTCTCCGCGACATTGCCGCCGATGGAGCAGGCAATCTGCGACGACGGATCGGGTGCGTAATAGAAGCCCGCATGCGCCACCGCCTGGCTGATGGCGAGGTTCGTGACTCCGGGCTCGACCACCACGGCGCGGTTGTCAAAATCGATCTCGCGCACACGCTTGAACTTGCCGAGCCCGAGCAGAACCGCGTCAGCCAATGGCAATGCGCCACCGGACAGCGAGGTGCCCGAACCACGCGGCACCACCTTGATGCCATTGTCATGGCAATATTTCAGAACCTTGGAGACCTGCTCGGTCGTATCCGGCAGCACCACCACCATGGGCGGCTGCCGATAGGCGGTGAAGCCGTCGGATTCATAGGGAAGCATTTCGGCAGCGCTGGAGATCACGCCCTCGCCCGGCACCAGTTTCTGCAAGGCCGCGATGATCGCATTGCGCTTCGCAAGCACGGCCTCATCTTTCGCCGGCATCATGATCGTCATCGAGCATTCATCCCTTTCGCAACCGCGATATAGAACCGCTGAGCGTTTGGGTTGAATCAACCACGTCCGCTTGCGTTTGAACAGATAACGAAAGCATGAGCGCGGGACCCTGTGGTACCCGCTTGTGCATCCTGCAACGTGTGTGCGAACATTCGGTACGGAAAGCCAGAAAAGAGCCATCCATGAAAAAACTGACCTTTGCCGCTTTCGCCTTTACCGCGGCCGTCACTGCATCGCCTCTCGCTCACGCTCAGGACGTCGCTGCAGGCAAATCCTCATTCAACAAATGTCTCGCCTGCCACGCTGTCGGCGAAGGCGCGAAGAACAAGGTTGGCCCGGAGCTCAACGGGCTGAACGGTCGCAAGTCAGGCAGCGCGCCCGGCTATTCCTATTCGGACGCCAACAAGAATTCCGGCCTCACCTGGGATGAAGCGACATTCAAGGAATACATCAAGGACCCGAAGGCGAAGATCCCGGGCACCAAGATGGCCTTCGCAGGGATCAAGAAGGAATCAGAGATCAACGATCTCTGGGCCTTCCTTGCGCAATATGGCGCCGACGGCAAAACCAAGCAGTAAGCGCACTCACGCTGCAGCAATCAGACGGGCGCAGCCATCTTGGTCGGTAACACGGCCTGCACCACCAGGCCGCGCGCGCGCGCGTCCATGACGCCGACTGCGCGCAATGCGAGCAGCGTGACGGTCTGCACGGCATCGCGCAATTTCACTGGATCGTCGAAACTGTCCGGTGCCATCGGGCCGACCAGCGCCTCGTGCAGCGCGCCGAGCAGCGCTGCAGCGGCCAGTGCGGTGTCCTGCGCGGGCAAATGACCGGCCCGGATCGCCGCATCGATGCGTGATTCGATCTCGCCGGCAATTTCACGACGACTGGTGAGTCGGGATTCAGTGACATCCACTTCCACCGGCTCCGCAAGGATCCCCCAGGCCAGCTTGCGGTTGGAGACCACATGGACGGCAACCGTGGTGACGGCTGCAGCCAGCGCCGAGGACGGGCCCGGGGCCGCGTCGGCCGCCCGGCGGATTGCCGTCAGTTCATCCCGCGACACGTCGGCAATGAGTTCGGAGATAAGGTCCGCCTTGGACGGGAAATAGCGATAGACCGTGCCCGCGGCCACATTGGCGCGGACGGCCACCGGGGCGATTTGTACCGCCGCCATGCCGCCCTCGGCGCAGGTTTCGCGCGCAGCCGCCAGAATGGCGTTGCGCCGTGCCGCAAGCCGCTTCACGACCTGCTGGGTACGTCGATAGACCATGAGCTTGTCCCGCGTCCGGCATCCCTGCACGGCCCGAGGCCAATCAAGGAAAATCCGTGAGTTCAAGGTTTTGCGCGGATTCGAGTGGTCAGCCGCGAGAAAAGATGAACACCAGTTCAGCCTCTTTGACAAGGCATTTTGCGCATAGCGGGATTCATCTTTTCGGGCAGGTCCTAGCCGCCGAAACCGAGCGCCCGGGCCGCCGCGGCGACCGCCATACCGACGATCACGGCGATGAAATCGTTGCGGCGGATGATGGTCACCGCCATCGCGGCGAAAATGGCGAAAATCACGACCGGACCGCCATTGACCGCCACCGGCAGCGCGGCGGCGACGATGATCGAGCCCGGCAACGCATCCAGCATCCGGCGCACCCTGGGCGTGACATTCACATAGCCCATCAGCCAGTAACCGCCGAGACGGGAGGCGACTGTCACCGCCGTCATGACGGCGAAAGCCAGCATCACATCACTGCGCAAAAAGTCAGTCATGCCGCCGCTCCCGACTTTTCAGGCTCGTCCATGAAGCCGGCACTGAGCGCACCCGACAGCGCACCGGCGATGATGAACCACCAGCCGGCCACCAGCCAGTGAACGAGGAGCGCGACCACGCCAGACACCACCCATGGGATCGCGCGGCGCGGGCCCTTCCAGGCCGGCACGAGCATGGCCGCATAGAAGGCCGGCATCACCAGATCGACGCCGTACTTCTTCGGATCGGTGAGTTGCTCGGCGAGCAGGAAGCCCGGGATCGCCGCGACCAGCCAGACCAGGTACAAAACGATGCCGCCGCCGACATAGAACATGGCATCGGCGCCGCCACGATCACGATAGCGCATGGCCGCGAGCCAGCCGCCGTCCGTCACCAGCAGCATCGACGAATAGGCCTGCCACGCGGGCAGCGTACCGAACCATGGCCGCAGCGTCGCGCTCATCAGCATGAAGCGGATATTCACCGTGAGCGTGAGCAGCGCCAGAGTCGCGATGGTGCCGGGCGTCAGCACGTCAGGCCAGGACTGCACGGCGACGAATTGCGACAGGCCGCCATAGACCGTGCCCATCATCACCACGACTTCGGCCAGCGAAAAGTTCTTCTGGGCGCACAGCGCGCCGAAAGCCATGCCGAATGCGAGCGTGCCGGGAAGCATCGGCCCGATGGCAACAATGCCGGGCAGGATGGCGGCACGCGACCAATAGGCCGGCGCCTTGGGGATGTGGGTGTTGTGCATGGACAATCCGTGTGATGCCGGCATGGGTGCTGACATCACACGATCAGGTCAAGCCACTGTCCCCTCATGCGCGTTATGCAGATGCGCGTGAGACGAAAGGCGATAGTGAGCGGTGTCCCGGACGCGCTGCAGCGTTCTTACGCTGCTGCGCAGAGCCGGGACCGCACCAGAAGCCGGAGTTCGTGGCGGTCCCGGCTCTGCGAAGCGGCATAAGCATGCCGCATCGCGTCCGGGACAAATGGCTCAGTCCCAGTTGAGCGCGCCGCCGTTCTGATATTCGATCACACGGGTCTCGAAGAAGTTCTTCTCCTTCTTCAGATCCATCGCTTCGGACATCCACGGGAACGGATTTTCCGTTTCGGCGAACACGGGCGCCAGACCGAGCTGTGCACAGCGGCGATTGGCGATGAAGTGCATATAAGTCTCGCACAGCGCCGCATTGAGCCCGAGGAAGCCGCGCGGCATGGTGTCCCGACCATAGGCGGCTTCCAGCTCCGCCGCTTCGCGGATCATGTTGCGGATCTCGTCCTGAAACTGCTTCGTCCAAAGATGCGGGCTCTCGATCTTGATCTGGTTGATGACGTCGATGCCGAAGTTCAGGTGGATCGATTCATCCCGCAGGATGTATTGATATTGCTCGGCGATCCCCACCATCTTGTTGCGGCGGCCGAGCGAGAGGATCTGTGCGAAGCCCGTATAGAACCACATGCCTTCAAAGATGACGTAGAAGGCGACGAGATCGCGCACAAAAGCCTGGTCGTTTTCGGGCGTGCCGGTCTTGAAGTCGGGATCGTCGAGATGCTGGGTATGCTTCAATGCCCAAGCCGCCTTGTCGGTGATCGACGGCACCTCGCGATACATGTTGAACAGTTCGCCTTCATCGAGGCCAAGGCTTTCGACGATGTACTGGAACGTATGCGTATGCACCGCCTCCTCGAACGCCTGACGCAGCAGATATTGCCGGCATTCGGGATTGGTGAGGTGCCGATAGATCGCCAGCACGATGTTATTGGCGACCAGCGATTCCGACGCGGCAAAGAAGCCGAGATTGCGCTTGATGGCACGACGCTCGTCCTCGGTCAGGCCATCGCGCGACTTCCATAGCGCGATATCCGCCTGCATGGAGACTTCGGTG
>NZ_JBIISY010000264.1:0-7928 GCF_044340795.1 Tardiphaga sp. | reverse complement strand
CCCGAGCGCCTTGTTCCATCTCAACACCCCGGCCGTCCAGCCCGAGGTGGCTCATGTCTGAGCAGACGCCCCGCGACGCCGCCGCGCGCGACCACGCCCTTGGCATGTCGGTGGCGGCCATCTCGGCGGAGCGCGTCGAGAGCGACGAGAATGTCTGGACCCGCCGCCTGGTGCTGTTCCTGCGCGTGATGGCGGTCGTCTCCATGTTGCAGGGCCTCTATCACTGGGCGCAGGTCACCGGCTTCGTCGGCACCGAGGACGAGGCCTTCGAGGCCCAGTCCATGGCCTGGCAGTCCGCCACCGTCTATTTCGCCGTGATCGAGCTGGTCAGCGCCGTCGGCCTCTGGCTGGCGACCCCGTGGGGCGCTGTGGTCTGGCTCACCACCGTGGTCTCCATGGCGGTGATCGAGCTGATGTTCCCGACCATCTATGGCGGCAATCTCATCGTGGTCGGCATCCAGGCCGCGTTTCTCGCAGCCTATCTTGCGCTGGCATGGATGGCGGCGCGGGAACGCCCGCCATAGGATGATATCGTCATAAGCGAAGACCGCACAGAACGGTCTCGCATCTACAGGGAGAACCAAGTGAGCCATCTTCGTTCCGGCGGCACCGTCGGCAGCCTTCTCGTCGGCGCCATCGCCCGCTATGCCGACCAGCCCGCCATTGCCGATGGCGACACGCGCTGGACCTATCGCGAATATGGCGATGTGGTCGCGCGCTTCATCGGCCTGTTCCGCAGCCTTGGTCTCACCAAGACCAGCGGCCTCTCTGTTCTCTCCGGCAACCGCGCCGAGACCTGGGCCGCCATTTCCGCCGCCGCGATCATGGGCATCCGCTACACGCCGCTGCATCCCATGGCCGCCGAAGACGACCACGCCTTTATCGTGGAAGACGCCGAGATCGACGTGCTGGTCGTCGAGGGCGGCAAGTTCGCCGAACGCGGCAAGGCGCTGAAGGCGCGCGTGCCGAGCCTCAAGCACCTCTATTCCTTCGGCCCTGTCGATGGCGTGCGCGATCTCCTCACCGAACTGCCCGCCATCAAGCCTGAGCCGCTGGTCGACGAGAGCCATGTCGACGACATCTGCTGGCTCTCTTATACGGGCGGCACCACCGGCCGCTCCAAGGGCGTGATGAACCCGCATCGCGTCGTCGTCGCCATGTGCCTTGCGATCATCGCCGACTGGGACTGGCCGCGCGACATTCGCTATCTCGCCGCGACGCCGATCAGCCACGCCGCAGGGATCACCATCTTTCCGGTGATGCTGCGCGGCGGTTTTACACGGCTGGTCCAGGGCTTCGACGCGGAGACCTATCTGCGCGTGGTGCATGAGGAGAAGATCACCGCCACCTTCCTCGTCCCCACGCTGATCTACGCCTTGATCGATGCGGAGGAGCTGCGCAGGAAATACGATACGTCGTCGCTCGACATGATCGTCTATGGCGCAGCACCGATGTCGCCGGATCGCCTGCGCGAGGGCGTGCGCATTTTCGGCAATGTATTCGTGCAGCTCTATGGCCAGACCGAAGCGCCGCAGATCATCACGACGATGCGCAAGATCGATCACGACGATTCAAAGCCCGGCCGTCTCGGCTCCTGCGGCCGCGCCAATCCGATGGTGGAAGTAAAGCTGCTCGACGCCGATCTCAACGAAGTCGCCATCGGCGCGCCCGGCGAGATCTGCGTGCGCGGCTCGCTGGTGATGGATGGTTACTGGAAGCGCCCGGATGCGACGGAAGACGTGTTTCGCGGCGGCTGGCTGCACACCGGCGACGTCGCGGTCAAAGACAGCGACGGCTTCTTCTATATCGTCGATCGCACCAAGGACATGATCATCTCCGGCGGCTTCAACATCTATCCACGCGAAGTGGAAGACGCCTTGATGGCGCATCATGCGGTGGCGTCGGCTGCAGTGATCGGCATTCCCGATGCGAAGTGGGGCGAGGCGGTGAAAGCCTTCGTCGTGCTGAAGAACGGCGCGAATAATTCCGTCGAGGAATTGCAGGCGCATGTGAAAGACAAGCGCGGCGCGCCGTGGTCGCCGAAGAGCATCGACTTCGTCGCGGAGATTCCGGTGACCGGCCTCGGCAAGATCGATCGCAAGGCACTGCGTGCGCCCTATTGGGGCGGGCAGGCGAGGGGCGTGGCTTAATCTCTCTTGTCCCGGACGCGGTGCGGCATCCTTTATGCCGCTCCGCAGAGCCGGGACCGTCGCAAACGCCGGCGTTTTTAACGGTCCCGGTTCTGCGAAGCACCGCTTCGCGCTGCATCGCGCCCGGGACACAGGGAAAATTCCTTCAAATTTGAGGAAATTTATCCGCGTTAACCCCGGTAACCTCCCGGTCACCCTAACAGGCCGGTGAGGAATCTTACCCCATTCTTTCGCATTTGAACGATCCTGTCCCGCATCCGGACACACCCGCGAACATGATGGCAACATCGACCTCACAGCGTGAATCAAAACCTGCAAAAAGCCCTGTTTTTGTAGACTTAATCGACGATTTACCCTCGCAAATTCATGTTCTCTTTATCGTCTTTTTTAGGCGCTTCTTCAAAGCCGCCGCTTAAGTTGGACCTATCAGACGGGACACAAGTTTCGTCGAATAAGTCGATAAAAACGACAGCAGGGGTAGTGTCATGATGAAGTCCGTTGCGACGGTGGAAAGCGTCGATCTCGTTCCCGGCCAGGCGCCGGTCCAGCCGCTCTATCTGGAAGCCCTGACGCTGGTGGAACGGCTGCATCGCCGTCTGCTCGACGTCATCAAGGACGAGTTCGATCGTCGCGGCCGTGCCGACATCAATTCGGTGCAGGCGCTGCTGCTCTACAATATCGGCGACAAGGAATTGACCGCCGGCGAGCTGCGCACCCGCGGCTACTATCTCGGCTCCAACGTTTCCTACAATCTGAAGAAGCTGGTCGAGCTCGGCTTCCTCGATCATCAGCGTTCGCGCGTCGATCGTCGCTCGGTCCGCATCCGCCTGACCCAGCAGGGCCAGGAAATCCGCCACATCGTCGAGGCCCTCTACGCCAAGCATGTGAAGACGGTGGAGCAGGTCGGCGGCATCTCGAACGAGGAATTCGCGACCCTCAACAAGTCGCTGCACCGCCTCGAGCGCTTCTGGACCGACCAGATCCTGTATCGCCTCTGATCTCGTAGGATGGGTAGAGCGAAGGCGCGCGAGCGCCGGAGCGAAACCCATCGGCCGAGTTTGCCGCAACGACAGACAGCATGGGTTTCGCTTCGCTCTACCCATCCTACGCCTCCAAGAACTTCGACCCTCCAAGTCGACACTGCCGCTAACGGAATTTTGCCCTCCGAAAGCAACGCCAAACTGCACGCAAGATGCAGATGGCTAATCACAACGACAAAGGCGCCCCGCAACGGGCGCCTTTTTCTTTTGGGAAAACGCAGCACGTGGGCTGCCCGAGGCGGACGGCTTCAATAAATACCGAATTGCAATATTGTTCAGCGGGCTTGAACCTATCGCGCGCTCGCCAGCCTAACGAGCTTCTGCCATCCAGGGAGGTCGATATGAACCTCACAGAAACAGTGCGCAGGTTTTTTGGTTCGGAGGCCGTCGGCCCTTCGAGCCTCGACTGGGAAGCTTTGATGGCCGAGCATGTCCGGCTGCTGCAGACCAACGGATACGACAGCGAAAAGCCCAAGAGCGCGCCTGTTGAGCAGGCACGATGTCCTGACGACATTCAGTGATGCGAGACATCCCGAACATGCCTCGCTGTTTCCTGCAGGATTTGCGTATCGGAGCGCGACTGCAGTCGAGGCATAGCCAAGCAGGTGGCGCGAGGCCCGCGGCCCCCGGACCTCGTCGCCATCAGGCAGCAGCTGCCAGACATGTTTCCTCTGTGCTCACCCCATCCTGCGCTTGCTGCGCATGAACGGAGCAGCTGCGCGGTCGATCGGCAGCGTCAATCGATGCTTGCCGCACGCGCGCCCGTCTCCGCGCGTCGCGTGTTTCGGCGTCGATACGGGCGGCCGCCAGCGTGACGCGGACGGTTTCCGGCGAGCCGCGCAGGCTCAGCGACTTGCCATATTTGCAGAGGATCGCGGCTTCGAGATGCAGGCGCTCGACGTCGCAGGCGTTTCGCGTATGGACGATCGTGTCCCAGTGGCCGTCCCAGAGATCGGCGGCAACCCGTTCGAAATAGGAGAACATGCGCGCGGGTCAGGCCCACTGCTCGGTCACCGCGCGGATGCGCTGCATGGCCTGCTCGTAGAAGACGTCGCGCTCGATCGCCTGAAGGCGCTGGCGGTTGCGGAAGGCGCTGAGGCGTTCCTGCATTTCCCGGCGGATGTCGATATCGCTTCGCTCAGGCTCCGGCGTGCGGTTCTGCACAACAGGCGCGCTCGGCACGAGCGGCGGCGAAGCCGCGCTTACGCCTTCGACGAAGGCCAGTGTGTCCGCCAACAGTTTGTCGCGTTCGCTTTGCCAGTCCATCGCTTCCCACCGAATTTCGTTTTCCGATGGGATCGAAGGTGGTGATTTATGGGTAACGGACCTTCACCAGAAAGCTCCAACAAGCTGATGGGTACATCAACGCTGATTGCTGGGGGCGCTCAAACGAACGAAAGCCCCGTCGGGGGAACGGGGCTTCCAGTCTGGGGACCGTGGGCGCTTGGGGGACCACCCACGTGAAGTAGACGTCCCGGACAAGGAAAGGTTCATCGCGGGACCAAAATAATTGCGCAGCAGGGAGATGGAGCGGCGAAGGGCGTTGGGGGTCGCAGTGCCAGCGCATATGCCGGGAACAGGTCAGATTGCCACGCGTACCGATGCGTTGCTGTCGCGGCGAGAAACCGGCAAAACCGCCGCATCCATCATCCCCGTTATGGCCGGTTGTCACCCGGCATATGCCTGCGGAAATGCCGGTGAGCCGGAAAGGTTTCGGCAGCGCACGCCGATCCCGTCCGCAAACGAAAAGGCCCCGGCGAACCGGGGCCCTTTGCATCAAACGACACGTGCCATCACACGAACGGCGTGCCGTAGTAGTCGTCCACCTTGCGGGCGCGGCCGGTGTCCTGCCAGTCCCAGTCGGCTTCGTTGCTATACTTCGGTGCGCCCTCGAGCTGGTCCTTGGTCACATTGGTGAGATAGCCGCCGAGCGCGGTGTCATACTTCAAAGCCTGCCACGGCAGCGGGTAGTGGTCTTCGCCGATGCCGAGAAAGCCGCCGAAGCCGAGCACCGCATAGGATGCCTTGCCGCTGACCTTTTCCAGCATCACGCGCTCGATGGAGCCGATCTTCTCGCGGTCGGCGCCATAGACGGCGGTGCCCTCGACCTTGTCGGTGCCGATCAGATTGCCGGTTTCACGTTCAGCCATGATGTCCTCCCTTGGCATGTGTGGCGGTGAAACAGGAAGTTATCGGCTTCGTTCCTGTCGATAGTGTCGCGGCGGCGAAAGAGGGCGGGCGGCGCTTCGCCCGCGTTGTCCGACGGAGGGGGACTGTTTCCGGACGTGTCCGAAAAGCTAAATCGATTGGTAAAATCTTAAATGCTTTTCGGCAGGTTCCTCGTCAGGGAACCGGCGATCCCGGTTGCCCGTTTTTCAGCACCAGGAGGGGATTTTGTTGGTTTTATTGAACCGTTTTCTCAAGGACGAACGCGGCGCCACCGCCATTGAATACGGCCTGATCGCTGCCGGCATCGCGCTGGCGATCATCGCAGTGGTGAATGGTCTGGGCACCACGCTCAACACCAAGTTCACCAGCCTCAATACGTCTCTGAAATAAACTCCCGTGGCTGGGGCATGCGGGGGCTCGCTTCGGGCGCTCCGCGTCGGTTGTTAGTTGTCGAGCGTGAACGATCATCTCTGCGCGACACGAGAAAGGCGCCTTCTCAGGGCGCCTTTTTCATTTGCTGCGGGCGCGCTGCCACTCATTGCACGTAGAATGATGCGGCCGGCTAGCTTTGTGGATCGCGGCTCTCCCGATCCTTGAGAACAACCGGCGTCGCGGTCTCGTCGTGGCCGCTGCGGCTGCTGTAGAACATCAGCGCCATCAGGCCGCAGCCGATCAGCAGCGAGAAGATGGTGCCGAGCGCCAGCGCGATCCAGCCATGGATCGACATGGTGACGTCTTCAGACGTCCACGCCATGGACGCCCAGACAACGGCGAAGACCAGCATCGCGAACAGGATGACAAGGAGCAGGGCTTGCGACAGCGAGAGTTGTTGGCGTGCCATATCAGCCTCCATGATCCCGACACCGTGACCGCCCACGGCGATCAGGGGCGTGATCGTTCCTTGAATATGGTGCGGGCAGGAGTATCTGACAACCATACGAGGAACGCCGCTATCCGCAACGCGTTGCGCATGAACAGAGGTTCGATGGCGTGAAATTCGACGGCAAGGATGAAGCCCGGGAAAACGAAGTGCTCGCAGCGATCGTCGCCGTGTTGCTCGCCGGTGCGATCACCTTCGTGGTGTGGGCGATCTTCGGCCAGAGTTCGTGATCATGGCGGGGAGGGCCGCGCCTGAGCGCAGCCCTCGTGCAGAACTACTTGTTCATGCCGCCCTTGGTCATCTGGCCATCGCCGTTCTTGTTGGCGCCGCCCATGTTCTTGCTGTTCGACATGCCGCTGGTGCCTGCATTGTCCCGTGTCATCGCGCCCTTGGGCTGATTGCCGGGCGCCATGCCGGCGCCGGGCGTCTTGCTCGGATCGGCGGACTCGCCGGTCATCGCTGCGCCGCCTTTGCCCTGGCTGGACTGTGCGGCAGCGAAGGTCGTCGAGAGCATCAATGCGCAGGCGGTACCAATAAGAAGCTTCTTCATGAGGGTCTCCGTCGGTTGTGGATGTCGTCGCGACAATTCCGCATCGATGGTGACGTTCCTGCATTCGAGTGACGCGCAGCAGAGATATTTCTTCGAGGATCTCTGGACAACAAATCGCGTCTCCATGCGCGCGCGAATTCGTTTGCGCTACGTGTGGCCCGCGGTGGTTCATGCGAACATGCTGTCCCCAGGCTGTCGCGCCTTGTTCTCATCCTCGCGGCGACGCCTTGCGGCCCCATTTCTGAAATAGCTTTTGCGTGATGGAACCAAGTTCCCCGGCACAACTTATCTCCGCATCATCGGAGGTCTCGTCATGCTGGTCGAACGCGGTCTGAAAGTGATGAATGTCGAGGCCGTGGGCGATGCCTATGCGATCGCGGCAAATTTCCTGAGACGGTCCGGCGCCATTCCGGACACCTACGTCACCAACGACCGGCTGCTCGAAATCATCGTGCAGATGTTTCACCGCGGCGAGGGCAACAAGCTCCGCCTTGCCAATCGGGCGATTGCCCAATTCCAGGCCACGCCGCCGAACTAGGTGGGCGTGGTGTTCAACGAAGCGCTGTCTAAGGGGAAAGACGACATGCAAATCGCCATCGACCGTATCATGCAGACCTACAATCTCATGGCCAATCGCGCCGAAGCCGCGAGCGACGAAGCGCGCACCAAGGTGACTGGCTATCTGCAGTCGCTGCTTGATGGCGGCGAGACCGACATGCACCGTCTCACCGTCTGCGGCCTGACCTATCTGCGTGAGCTCGATGGCAGCAACGATCCGGTGAAAGCGGGCTATACCGGCCTGTAAGTTTTCGGTCGCGTATTCAGGCCGGCCGTGCGGGTGATCCGCGCGGCCGGCTTTTTTGTGCGCGTGGACTTGGCACTAGCCTTGGCACTCTAAAATAGTTCACGATTTGTTCTTTACCTGAGGTTGTGTCTACGCTAGCCTCTTGTCGTCCTGCTCCACCCGAGAGGGGCGATCGCCATCGTCACGATTGCGGAGCGGGATGCGGTGGACGCCGAAGCTGCGGCGTCACGCGGGACATCGGGACTTCCGCCATCCGGCGGGAGATGCCGCCAGGCAGGACACCACTGCGGACGCGGCATTCTCCGGTCGGACGAAGAGGACCTTGATGCCCCGC
>NZ_JBIISY010000263.1:0-7930 GCF_044340795.1 Tardiphaga sp. | reverse complement strand
CCCGGATCGCGCGATGCGCCATCCGGGCCACCACGGCTGCGGCAGCAGCCTCAGTTCTTCTTCATCATATTGTCTTTCTTCATGCCGTCCTTCTGCATGGCATCCTTCTTCATGCCGTCTTTCGACATTCCATCCTTGGCCATGCCATCTTTCGACATGCCCTGAGCACCACTGCTCTTGGCCATGCCGTCGCTCTTCTGCATGCCGGTGCCGGTCTGTGCGAAGGCGGCAGGCGCGGTGCCGAGGGCGATGGCGCAGATCGCTGCAAGAATCGTCGTCTTCATGATGGTTCTCTCCTGACGGGACGTTGCCGCGACGCCATGTCCAACAACACGCCCTCACAAGTGCTACGTGGCGAATCCAAAGATGTTACAGACCGCGAGCCAAAGGACTGTCGCAAATCTGTTGTAGGGCTGGCGACGAACGCTCGTACCCACCGCATCTGGCCTGATTGCTGCATGAATTTTGCAGTCGCCCATTTCCCTCCGAGACATTGCCCATGCATGACTACGACATGATCGTCATCGGCTCCGGCCCTTCGGGCCGCCGCGCCGCCATTCAATGCGCCAAGCTCGGCAAGTCGGTGCTGGTCGTGGAAAAGGGACGACGGGTCGGCGGTGTCTCCGTGCATACGGGCACGATCCCCTCGAAGACGCTGCGCGAAACCGTTCTCAATCTCTCCGGCTGGCGCGAACGCGGCTTCTACGGGCTCGGCTATCGCGTCAAGCAGGATATCGGTGCGCAGGACCTGATCGCGCGGCTGCACAAGACGCTCAATCACGAAGTGGAAGTGCTCGAGCATCAGTTCAGCCGCAACGGCGTGCGTACCGCCAATGGCGAAGCGCGCTTTGCCGGCCCGCATGAGATCGACATCGTATCGGAGCGCGGCGACGTCAAACGAGTCACCGGCGCAAAAATCCTCATCACTTGCGGCACGCGACCATTCCGACCGGACTATGTGCCCTTCAATGGCAGCACCGTGCTCGACAGCGACGAAGTCGTCGAACTGCCAAAACTCCCGCGCAGCCTCGCCGTTGTCGGCGCCGGCGTCATCGGCGTCGAATATGCGACCATCTTCAGCGCGCTCGACGTGGCAGTAACACTGATCGAACCGCGATCGAGCTTCCTCGATTTCATCGACAAGGAGCTGATCGGCGAATTCATGCACGAGCTGCGCGACCGCAATGTCGCATTGCGGCTGGGTTCAAAGGTCGAAGCTGTCAGGATCGCGGAGAGCGGACACATCGTTACCGATCTATCCGACGGCCGCCATGTCACCTCCGACATGCTGCTGTTCGCTGCCGGCCGTGTCGGCGCCACGGACGCGCTCAAGCTCGACGCGGCGGGGATCGAAGTCGATCATCGCGGCCGCATCAAGGTCGATCCCGCAACGATGCAGACGAATGTCCCGCACATCTATGCAGCCGGCGATGTGATCGGCTTTCCGTCACTGGCTTCGACCTCGATGGAGCAGGGCCGCGTTGCCGCCTGTCACGCGCTCGGCATCGATGCCCATGTGCCGCCGGAGTTCTTCCCCTACGGCATCTATTCGGTGCCGGAAATCTCGACCACCGGCCTGACCGAAGAGGAAGTGCGCGAGAAAGGCATTCCCTACGAAATCGGCATCGCCCGTTTCCGCGAGACCTCGCGTGGCCACATCATGGGGCTGAACAGCGGCATGATGAAGATGATCTTCTCGACCCGCACCAAGCGCCTGCTCGGCGTGCATATCCTCGGCGAAGGCGCGACGGAGCTGATCCATATCGGCCAGGCCGTGCTGAACCTCAAAGGCACGATCGATTATTTCATCCAGAACACGTTCAACTATCCGACGCTGGCTGAGGCCTACAAGATCGCCGGGCTGGACGCCTGGAACAGGATGACGGCGAAATAGGCAGGGGTGCGCACATCCCACCCTGATATGTCATCGCCCGCGAAAGCGGGCGATCCAGTATCCGATGACAGTTGTGTCGAAGCCGTTGAAGTCCGTGCTTACTGGGTCGCCCGGTCAAGCCGGGCGACGACATGTGTGCATTAACCCCACGGCCCCTTGCGCTGGCCGCCGTTCCACGGACCGGTCGCGGCCGGGGCTGCTGGACGCTGCTGCACATAGCCGCCCTGCCCGCCCATCTGCTGCGCGAGCTGCTGCAGGGCCGCGATGCGGTTCTGAGTCGCCGGATGCGTCGTGAACAGATTGTCCATGGCGCGGCCCGACAGCGGGTTGATAATGAACATATGCGCCGTGGCCGGCGAACGCTCCGCATCCTCGTTCGGAATATGGTGCGCGGCATTCTCGATCTTGGCCAGCGCCGAAGCGAGCCACATGGGCTGGCCGCAGATCCGCGCGCCCATTTCGTCCGCCGCATATTCACGCGTACGGCTGATTGCCATCTGCACCAGCATGGCGGCCAGCGGCGCCAGAATCATCAGCGCGATCTGGCCGATGACGCCCGGGCCATTGTTGTTGCGGTTGCCGCCGAAGAACATGCCGAACTGGGCAATCATGCCGATCGCACCGGCGATGGTGGCGGTGATGGTCATCAGCAACGTGTCGTGATGCTTGATATGCGCAAGCTCATGCGCCACCACGCCGGCGAGTTCTTCGCGCGAGAGCTGCTGCATCAGGCCCGTCGTGACGGCGACGGCGGCATTCTCCGGATTACGACCGGTGGCGAACGCGTTCGGCTGCGGATTGTCCATGATATAGACCTTGGGCATCGGCAGGCCGGCATTGTGGGCGAGCTCGCCGACCATGCGATACAGGTCCGGCGCGTTGCGCGCATCGACCGGCTGGGCACCGTGCATCGACAGCACCGCGCGATCCGAATTCCAGTAGGCGAACATGTTCATGCCGGCAGCGACCACCAGTGCGATCATCGCGCCCGACGCGCCGCCCATGAGATAGCCGACGCCCATGAACAGGGCGGTCATGCCGGCCAGCAGAATTGCGGTCTTGAAGTAGCTCATTGGTCCTCCTGCCCCCGCGCACAACCGGAAACGAATGCGCTGCGGTGCAGGCATAAAATGGTGATGGTGCTGATTGTTCCGCAAGACGGGACGATGCGGCAGCGCGTCGCGGCCATGCCGGTAAATGCATTGACGGACGCCTTGGCGCCTCTAGGCTGGCTCCCAAGCAAAAACATTACAAAGAGGAAACATCCATGGCTCGCGTGAAGTTCGGCGCCTTTCTCGCTCCCCATCATCCCATCGGCGAACATCCGATGCTGCAATTCCGACGGGATCTCGATCTGGTCGAGCAGCTGGATTCACTCGGCTATGACGAATTCTGGTGCGGCGAGCACCATTCATCCGGCTGGGAGATGATCGCCTCGCCCGAGATGTTTCTGGCCGCCGCAGGCGAGCGCACCAAACGTATCCGGCTCGGTACCGGCGTCATCTCGCTGCCCTATCACCACCCCTACAATGTCGCGCAGCGTATGGTGCAGCTCGACCACATGACCGGCGGACGGGCGATTTTCGGCTCCGGGCCGGGCGCGCTGGCCTCCGATGCACATACGCTCGGCATCGATCCGATGACCCAGCGCGACCGTCAGGATGAGGCGATAGACATCATTCGCCGGTTGTTCAGGGGCGAGCGCGTCACTGCCAGGAGCGACTGGTTCACCATGAATGACGCAGCACTGCAGATCCTGCCGCTGCAGGAGGAAATGCCCTTCGTGGTCGCGTCACAGATCTCGCCGTCGGGCATGACACTGGCCGGGAAATACGGCATCGGCATCATTTCGCTGGGCTCGATGTCGACGCAGGGGCTGATGGCGCTGCCGACGCAATGGGGCTTTGCGGAAGATGCGGCGAAGAAGCACGGCACCACGGTGGATCGCGCCAACTGGCGCGTGCTGCTGAGCTGGCACATCGCCGAGACACGCGAACAGGCGGCGCGCGAAGCCGGGCCGGGCCTGATGCGCTGGCACAACGAATACACGGTGAAGACGCTGCAGCGGCCGGGGCTCGCGCCGTTCAAGTCGCCGGAAGACGCCGTGGAGAAGACAGCGGGCGGCGAGAATGCTGCGTCCACGATCGGGACGCCGGACGATCTCATCAAGACCATCAAGAACCTGATGCAGGTGAGCGGCGGCGTCGGCACCATCATCGGCTTCGTCCACGACTGGGCCAATCCGGAAAGTACCCGACGCAGCTGGGACATGGTGGCGCGCTACGTGGTGCCGGAGATCAACGGCTATATCGCCAGTCTGCGCAAATCGCAGACCTGGGTGATCGAGAACCGCGAGGTGTTCGAGCGCGCCGGTCAGGCCGTCATGGCAAAGATCATGCAGAACGACAAAGCCGCAGCGGCCCTGCCACTGACAGGGCCGGGACGTGTCGCGATCCCGACGGTGAATGCTCCGGATTTGCGAAAGGGGTGAGGTCGTCGTTTGTAGCCCGGGTGAAGCGCAGCGTAACCCGGGGACCGCGTTTTCAATTATGCCCGCTGTCCCCGGATTGCGCTGCGCTTCATCCGGGCTACGTTTACTCCGCCGTCCCGAACATCTGCCGCATGCCGACATAGCCGGCCTGCTGCTGGCTCCAGTTGCGTCCGCCGGTGACGCCGCCATCGACGACGAGGTCATTGCCATTGACGAAACTGGATTCGTCGCTCGCGAGGAAGACCGCGGCATGAGCGATGTCGTCCGGCAGGCCGGCGCGCGGGATCGGCTGGGCGGCCTTGAACACCTCGCGCATCTTCGCAGCCGTGTTGTCGGCGGCTTCAACCGACAATCCGAGCGCCTTGCCGAAAATGCCGGTGGCAATGGCACCGGGAGAGATGCTGTTGACGCGGACGCCGCTCTCGCCCAGCTCCATGGCGACGCATTTGGTGAGATGGATCACCGCCGCCTTGGCGGCGCCATAGACCACTGAGGACGAATACCCCGCGAGCCGACCGGCGATGCTGCCATTATTGATGATGCTGCCCGAGCCCTGCTTCTTCATATGCGGCGCGGCGTGCTTCATGCCGAGCATGACACTGCGCACGAGCGTGGCCATCGCGGCGTCGAACCGATCAACATCAAGCCCTTCGATGCCACCGGTCTGGGCAGGGCCGCCGGCATTGTTGAACAGGCAGTCGATACGACCGAAATGATCGACGGCATGTGCGATCAGCGCCTTCATTTGCGCTTCGTCGGTGACATCGGTCTGCAGGAAGCGGCAGGCCGTGCCAAGCTGCCTGGCCAGCGCCTCGCCTTCCGCGGCGCGACGGCCCGCGATGACAATTTTCGCCCCCTGCTCGACGAAAATCTCTGCTGTGCGCGAGCCGATGCCGCTGGTCGCCCCGGTGATGACCGCGACCTTGTTATCCAGACGTCCCATGAGCGCTTCCCCATTTTGATTTTATGGGAAGCATTTGATGCCGGAGTCCAGCGCCGGCGCAAGGTGTATTTCGGAGGATGCCGCGAACGATAGCGGCAGCGCTATTTGGGAGGTCGCGGGAATCTCGACAACTCGGCCGGCTCCGGCATGCGCATCTGGGCGCCAGCCATGGTCGGCGCGTCGCGATAGTGGCGCACGCCATTCAGATCGAGCACGAACAGCGGGTGGTGATTGGGCAACTGCACGTCCTCCACCATTGCCATGCGGCGATTGTCGAGCAGCCACCAGCGGCCATCGAGGCGAACCGAAGCCACGGCGTGATCCTCCTGACGCAACGTGTCACGCATGATCACGAGGCGGAGATCGCTGGGTGCAAAACCGGCGGCACGCAATGCGACGAATTTGGCGATCGCGTAATCTTCGCAATCGCCGGCACCGACGGCGAGCAAATCCAGTGGCGCGCGCCAGACATCAGTTTCACCATACAGCGCGAGATCGCTGTTGGGACGGATTGCGAGATTCAGCGCGCGATTGATTTCGCCAGCACGGGCACGCCCCTGCTTTGCCTTGCCGGCGGCGACGATATCGAGAAACTTCTCCGCCAAGGGCGATGCACATTTGCTGCGATCTTCCTCGCAGATGGCGAGAACGAGCATCTCGTCGTCAATCTGACGCTCGACCGCGCGCCATTTTTCACTCAGCGCGTTGTTGTCCGGCAGCGTGACCGCAGGGCGGGAAAATGGCTCGGCAGAGCGCAACATGTCCGACGCCTGAAATGGCATCATCGGTGCGGCGACGGCACCGCCCCCAGCAATTGTCAGTCCACACACGAAGAATGCTGCGCATATCCGGCGCGAGAAATTGGCTTCAAACATCTGAAACGCCCCGTCCCGTCCGGGTCATCGGCAAGCCCCCGCTCGCACGTGCCAGGATCATTGATGCCGGGCAGCATGGGCGCGGGTGTTTGCCGCCTCGTTAAATGACGGCCATAGCTCGGCGGTTTCACCAAACGGGGCTAAACCGGCGTCTCGCATTTAGTGACAATTTGAACGATCGCGAGGAAAAGGGTGTCTTGGCTCCTGAAGAGAGGTGCCATTATACCGGAGCGACTTCGTTCCAGCTCCGCTCAAGTTGTGGGGAGACGACCGGTATTCAGACTGGCTTCGTGGTTAATGCGAAGTTAACAATCCGATCAAAGGCATAGCATCCGGCAGAAGGCGTCGGCGCCGCAACCCGTTCACATGCGTAGACGTCCACTTTCGCATTGCACCCCTTGGTGATATGCATGGCTTTATCCTTATCAAATTATTACCGACGAGCGTGAGCATTGACCTACGCCGGGACGTCTGATTTCGGGCTGTTTGAGGGCTCGAGCAACGATGATGGGAGCGAGGCCGCAACGGCCATCGCCACGCCGTCTCATGCCGGCAGTTCCACCATTATCGTCAAAGACGCCCAGTTGCTGTTTTCCGGCGACTTTGCGCGCCGCGGTGCCGATCTCGTCCTGTCCAAGGACGGCCATGACCACGTCATTCCCGACTATTTCAAAGGACCACTGCGCAAGGGGCTGAGCTCGCCCGATGGTGCGACGCTGTCGCCCGATCTGGTCAAGGCGCTGGTCGGCGAGGTGCAGACGGCACAGGCTGGCGGCGCGGCCGGTACCGCCGCCCAAGTGATCGGCTCCGTCAGCAAGCTGGCAGGCACCGTCATCGCGATCCGCAATGGCGTTTCGGTGAACCTGAATGCCGGCGACAATGTGCAGAAGGGAGACGTCGTCCAGGCCGGTGCGGATTCCTCGCTGACCCTCACCTTCATCGACGGCACGGTGTTCGGCCTGTCGGCCAATGCCCGCATGGTGCTGAACGAGATGGTCTACGATCCCAACGGGTCGTCGAACTCCTCGCTGCTGAGCCTGATCCAGGGCACCATCACCTTCGTCGCTGGCGAGACAGCGAAGAACGGCGACATGCGCGTCGATACGCCAGTGGCGACCATGGGCATTCGCGGCACCGCCGTGCTGGTCGAGATCGGCTTCGAAGTGCCCGGTCAGGGCGCGGCTCCGCCGGCGAAATTCCAGGTGCTGGTGGAGCCGACGGGCCGCACCGGCTCCTATGTGCTCTACAACAAGAACACCGGCGCCATCATGGGCACGGTGAACCAGGCCGGCCAGGTGACCTCCATCACTGGCAGCGGCGATGTCAATGTGGGCACCGCCGAGCCGCTGACGCCGATCGCGCAGGCCATCATCCAGCAGACACTGCAGCAGTATTTCCCGAACTATGTACCGAGCGCCAATCCGCGCAGCAACGGCGGTGGTGGCTCGACGCCGTCAGATCCCAATTCCGGCACCGCTCCGGATCCGCTGAAATTCGCTCCGCTGCCTGAAGTCTTCCCAGGTCAGCCCTATCGGGTGCCGATCAAGCTGCCCGGCTTTGATAGCAACACGCCTCAGATCGATGTCTTCGTCACGCGCTTCAACAGCGCACCGACGGTGACCGTCGCGTCGGTCGTCGTGATGCTGCCGGTGGACAGCAATAACTTCAATATCGGTGAGCGGGTCACCATCACCGACCCCGATGCCGGCGACACGGCGATTCCCTAC
>NZ_JBIISY010000262.1:0-7932 GCF_044340795.1 Tardiphaga sp. | reverse complement strand
GTCGAAACCACCACCCAGACGCCGCTCGGCGAGGCGGTGCCACCGTCGCGCAGGCAGGTCGGCCTGTCGCCGCTCAACAAGCGTCGCTGGCAGAACTTCAAGGCGAACAAGCGCGGATATTGGTCGCTCTGGATCTTCTCGATCCTGTTTCTCGTCTCGCTGTTTGCGGAAGTGATCGCCAATGATCGCCCGTTCCTGATCAAGTTCGACGGCAAACTCTATTTCCCCGCTTTCGTCACCTATTCGGAGACGACGTTTGGCGGTGACTTCGAGACGGCAGCGGACTATCGCGATCCGTTCCTGCAGAAGCTGATTGCGGAGAAGAACGGCAGCATCTACTGGCCGCCGATCCGCTACTCCTACGACACCCACAATCTCGATCTGCCGACGCCGGCGCCGTCGAAGCCGACCTGGATGCTCACCGAAGAGCAGTGCAAGCCGGTGGTGGAGAAGAAAGGCCTCAAGGGCTGCAGGGATCTCGAATATAACTGGCTGGGTACCGACGATCAGGGCCGCGACGTGGTCGCGCGTCTGATTTACGGCTTCCGGATATCCGTGCTGTTCGGTCTCACGCTGACAGCCCTGTCCTCGATCATCGGCATCGCGGCCGGTGGCGTGCAGGGCTATTTCGGCGGCTGGGTTGATCTCGCCTTCCAGCGCTTCATCGAGATATGGAGTTCGATCCCTGCGCTCTATCTGTTGCTGATCCTGTCGGCGGTGCTGGTGCCCGGCTTCTTCGTGCTGCTCGGCATCCTGCTGCTGTTCTCATGGGTCACACTGGTCGGGCTCGTTCGCGCGGAATTCTTGCGCGGTCGCAATTTCGAATATGTGACCGCGGCGCGTGCGCTCGGCGTGTCCAATCGCAGCATCATGGTGAAGCATCTGTTGCCCAACGCCATGGTTGCGACCATGACCTTCCTGCCCTTCATCGTCTCGTCCTCGGTGATGACGCTGACGGCGCTGGATTTCCTCGGCTTCGGCCTGCCGCCCGGTTCGCCGTCGCTTGGCGAATTGCTGTCGCAGGGCAAGGCCAATGTGCAGGCGCCATGGCTCGGTTTCACCGGCTTCTTCGCGGTGGCGATCATGCTGTCGCTGCTCATTTTCATCGGCGAAGCCGTCCGCGACGCTTTCGATCCGCGCAAGACGTTCAGGTAAGGCTGCAACATGGACGCCATCAATCAGCCTCTGCTCGACGTGCGTGATCTCTCCGTCGCCTTCCATCAGGGCGGCAACACGTCGGTTGCCGTCAACAAGGTCTCCTTCGACATCAAGCGCGGCGAATGTGTCGCGCTGGTCGGCGAGTCCGGCTCGGGAAAATCCGTCAGCGCATTGTCGATCCTGAAGCTGTTGCCCTATCCGATGGCATCGCATCCGTCGGGAGCGATCCGTTTCAAGGGGCATCAGCTGCTCGGTATGTCCGAGAGCGACATCCGTGAGATTCGCGGCAACGATATCTCGATCATTTTCCAGGAGCCGATGACCTCGCTCAATCCGCTGCACACGATCGGTGCGCAGATCGGCGAGATCCTGCAACTTCACAATGGCATGCGCGGCGAGAAAGCGCGTGCGCGGGTGATCGAATTGCTGACGCAGGTCGGTATCCCCGATCCCGAGACGCGGCTTGCCAGCTATCCGCACCAGCTCTCCGGCGGCCAGCGCCAGCGCGTGATGATCGCCATGGCGCTCGCCAACGAGCCGGACCTGCTGATCGCCGACGAGCCCACCACGGCGCTCGACGTCACCGTGCAGGCACAGATCCTCGCTCTGCTGGCCGATATCCGCCAGCGTCTCGGCATGAGCCTTCTGTTCATCACCCACGATCTCGGTATCGTCCGCCGCATCGCCGAGCGGGTCTGCGTGATGAAGAATGGCGAGATCGTCGAGCAGGGGCCGGTCGAGCAGGTGTTCACCTCGCCGCAGCACCCCTATACCAAGGCTCTGCTCGCGGCCGAGCCGAAGCCCGATCCCGCGCCGCCGCGGCCCGATGCGCCGGTGGTGATGTCCTCCGACGATCTCAAGGTCTGGTTTCCCATCAAGCGCGGCTTGCTGCGCAAGACCATCGGCCATGTGAAGGCCGTCGATGGCGTCAGCGTCAAGATCCGCCAGGGCGAGACGCTTGGCGTGGTCGGTGAATCCGGCTCGGGCAAGACGACGCTCGGTCTGGCGCTGCTGCGCCTGATCTCGTCGCAGGGGCCGATCGTGTTCCTCGGCAAGGATATCCAGGGCCTGCAGTTCAAGCAGATGCGTCCGTTCCGGCGCGACATGCAGATCGTGTTTCAGGATCCCTTTGGCGCGCTTAGCCCGCGTATGTCCGTCGGCGATATCATTGCCGAAGGACTCAGCGTGCATCAGCGCGCGCTGTCGGAGGACGAGCGCGATGCACGCGTCGTCAAGGCGCTGCAGGATGTCGGTCTCGACCCGGCGACGCGCTTCCGCTATCCGCATGAATTCTCCGGCGGCCAGCGTCAGCGCATCTCGATCGCGCGCGCCGTGGTGCTGGAGCCGAGCTTCGTCGTGCTGGACGAGCCGACCAGCGCGCTCGACATGCTGTTCCAGGCGCAGATGGTTGATCTCCTGCGCGAATTGCAGCGCAAGCGCGATCTCACTTACATGTTCATCTCGCATGACCTCCGCGTGGTGGCGTCGCTGGCGAGCCATCTGATCGTGATGCGCCACGGCAAGGTGGTGGAGGAGGGGCCTGCGGCAGAACTCTTCAAGAATCCAAAGTCGGACTATACACGCGAGCTGTTTGCGGCTGCATTCCGCATCGAGGCCGTGCCCGACGACGGCCCGGTGGCGCAGTAGCGGGATGGCAGACGAGACGAAGATCGAGATTGCCGACCGCGCCATGGACGTCGCCGTGTCACCGCCGGTGACGGTGGCGAAGGGCTATCTGCCTTACGAGCGGTTTGACGTGGCGATCATTCGGGCCGATGACGAGACTCTCCGGCAGCAGCGCGATGTCCTGCGGGGCGGACGTGTTGCTGCCGTGTTACCGGTCGATCTTGCGCGCGATGAGATCGTGCTGCTGCGCCAGTTTCGCCTGCCGGCGCATCTCGCCACCGGCCGCGGCGAGATGGTGGAGATCGTTGCCGGCCGCGTCGATGGCGACGAGAGCGCAATGGCCGCAGCCGCGCGCGAGTGCCAGGAAGAGATTGGCGTCGCGCCCGATCGCCTGATCGAACTCTTTAGCGTGCTGCCGACGCCGGGGATCACCGACGAGTTCGTCACATTCTTTCTCGGCTTCATCGACAGCAGCAAGGTGCCACTGCGTGGCGGGCTTGCCGAGGAGCACGAAGACACGCGACCCTTCATCGTCTCCATCGATGCAGCCATCGCTGCGCTGAATAGGGCGCAGGTGTTCAACGGTTTGATGATCAGCGCCGTGCAATGGCTGGCGCTGCATCGGGATCGTCTGCAGGACTACTTGGAACGCGCGGTCAATCCAGCCGCTTGATGCTGGTGACCGCGCTGCCGGTCGCGGCAATCCTTGCAATGGCGCCTTTCGTGCTCTCGATCGCCGTCGCCATGTGATGGGCATTGGCATGCACGATGGTCTCGGCATCGCGGACGATGGCGACATGGCCTTTCCAGAAGATCAGATCGCCTCGCCTGAGCGTCTGCATCTCCGTTTCTGACAAGCGCCGGCCAAGCCCGTCTTCCTGCATATCGCTGTCACGCGGGCAGCCCGTTCCCGCAGCGCTTAGCGCGATCTGGACAAGGCCGGAGCAATCGATTCCGAGGCTGCTCTTGCCGCCCCACAAATAGGGTGTGCCGGCGAAGCGTTCGGCCATGGCAACGAAATCGGGCTCAACGAAGGACAGTTCGGCCACATGCTGTCGTGGAATGTGATGGCCGTTGCTGGCCACGGCAAAGGCGTCCGTCATTCTCACGATGGACAGTTGCGCGCCGAGTGGCAGCGTATCCATCGGCGGAATCTTGATGGACGGGCCGGGGAATGCATAGGTCCGCAATGCCGTCACCTTGTGGGTCGGTGCCGGCCCCGGCGGATACAGGGCGAGATCCGAGATCCAGCCGACATAGCCATCGGCATTGAGTTGGCCCCATGCCCAGCCCTCGTCATTCCGGTCATAGATCGTGACACGCTCCCCGCGCAATGCCTGAGTGTCGAGCATCGCACCTGCAAACGGGTCGCGCCGCACCGAGGTGACGCCATCGGTGATCTCGAATTCCTCACCGGTGACGAAGCGATCGGCTTCCACCTTGCCTTCGAGATATTTGGCAGCGACATCCGGCCGTGCGGGCGTCAGGCGCTTATCCATAGCGCTGACTCAGCAGAGCGTAGATCGCGCGTGCGGCCTGGCACTCGCCGCCTTCCGGGCGTGCGGGCTTGGCGGACGGCGTCCAGCCATAGATGTCCACATGCAGCCAGCTCTTTGCGGATTCGACGAAGCGCTGCAGGAACAATGCGCAGGTGATCGAGCCGGCGAAACCGCCTGACGGCGCGTTGTTGATATTGGCGACCTTGGAATCCAGCCATGCGTCATATGGCGCCCAGAGTGGCAGTCGCCACAGCGGATCGTTCTGCTCCTTCGCGGCGCGGGCGACATCGAGGGCGAGGTCCTCGTCATTGGTGTAGAATGGCGGCAGTTCCGGCCCGAGCGCCACGCGCGCAGCGCCGGTGAGGGTGCCGAGATCGATCAGCAGCTCCGGCTTCTCTTCATCCGCCAGCGCCAGCGCATCGGCGAGGACGAGGCGGCCTTCGGCGTCGGTGTTGCCGATCTCAACCGTCGGGCCTTTTCGCGACTTGAAGATATCGAGCGGGCGAAAGGCATTGCCGGCGACGGCGTTCTCGACCGCTGGGATCAGCACGCGTAGGCGGACCTTCAGCTTGGCATCCATGATCATCAGGGCGAGCGCCAGCACATTGGCGGCGCCGCCCATGTCCTTCTTCATGATCAACATGGCCGAGGACGGCTTGAGATCGAGGCCGCCGGTGTCGAAGCAGACGCCCTTGCCGACCAGCGTGATCTTTGGATGTGTGGGATCGCCCCAGGAGAAATCGATCAGGCGCGGTGCGCGGGTCGAAGCCATGCCGACAGCATGGATCAGCGGGAAGTTTTGCGCGACGAGATCGTCACCGGTGATGCAGCTGAAGTAAGCGCCGAACCGTCCGGCAAGCTCTTTCGCCGCCTGCGCCAGCTCTTCAGGCCCCATCGCGTTGGATGGCGTGTTGATCAGGTCGCGCGCCAATGCGGCAGCTTCCGCGATGCGGCTGATCTCGGCGATGTCGAAGCCGTCTGGTGGCACGAGCTTGACGTTGGGCGCTTCATTCTTGCGATAGCGGCCGAAGCGATAGCTGCCGAGCGCGAAAGCGAGAGCGGCGAGGCGTGTGTCATGCGGTGCGTTGGCGAAGCGATAGGTGCCGGCGGGCAGCAGGCCCGGCAGAGTACCGGGTCGAAACAGGTCACGATGCCGCGCGCCCGCGTCGTCCAGTCCGAACAGGATCTGTGCGATCGCGCCGTCAGCGTCGGGCAGCGCCAGCCAGGCGCCGGCCTTGCCCTTGAAGCCGTGGGCGGTGGCGAAAGCCTTTGCTGCAGCCGGCAGCATTGCGGCGAACTCCGCCCAGTTGCTCTTGGTCACGAAGCTGATCGGGATCGCCGGCGTGGTCGGAGAGGCGTCGAAAGCAGAATGCATGGCGAGGCTCGCAGCTGAAGGGAGGGCCGCTATGCGGCCGAACGCGTCTAGGGGTGGTAACGGGGATATGGCATCGTCCATGCCGATTAACCAGCCATTAGGGTTAACACTCTATTGCTGGCGCATTCGGTAAGTCCGTTCGCATCATCGTTGAGTCAAAGTGCCATGCGTCAGCCCTTCTGTCTTGCGCGGTTTCTCGCGACTGCAGCCACGACGGCAATTCTGGCCGCCGGTCTCGCCGGCTGCAAGACCACGGGCATGTCCGACATCACCGGTTCCGTCGGCGCCCGCGCCGAAGCGCCGCCTGTCAGTCCGCCGGCAGATCCCTCGCGCGACATCGAAGCCTATGGCGAACGCTTCCGCTCGAATCCGCGCGATACGGATGCGGCGATGCGTTACGGCCAGGCATTGCGCGCTAATGGCCAGCGTGCCCAGGCCGTTTCGGTGTTCGAACAGGCAACGCTGAACAATCCCGGCAACAAGATGCTGATGGCCGGCTACGGTCGCGCTCTGGCCGATGCCGGCAATTTCGAGCGCGCCTTTGAAGTTCTGGGGACCGCGCATTCGCCCGCCAATCCCGACTGGCGCATTCTCTCGGCACAGGGCGCAGCCCTCGACCAGATGGGGCGCCACGACGAGGCGCGCCGGTATTACGGCAATGCGCTGAAGATCCGGCCCGAGGAGCCCTCGGTGCTGTCGAATCTCGGCCTGTCCTACATGCTGTCAAAGAATTTGCCGGAAGCCGAGGTCACGCTGCGCCGCGCGCAGCAGGGACGCGGCAATGTCGATCCGCGCGTGCGGCAAAATCTCGGCCTTGTCGTCGGCCTGCAGGGCCGCTTCAATGAGGCTGAATCCATCGTCCGCGCCGATCTGCCGCCGGATGAAGCGGCGGCCAATGTGGCCTATCTCAAGCAGATGCTGAACAATCGCGGTGGCGCGAAGTTCAGCGGCCAGGACGACGCGAAGCGCTCGTAGGCGCCCGCTCCTTACTGCATCGCGGCGATCTTGATGCCGGTCGGTCCGAGAATGACCACGAACAGCACCGGCAGGAAGAACAGGATCATCGGCACTGTGAGCTTCGGTGGCAGCGCTGCGGCCTTCTTCTCGGCCTCGTTCATACGCATGTCGCGGTTTTCCTGCGCCATCACGCGCAGGCTCTGGCCGAGGGGCGTACCATAACGTTCCGACTGCATCAGGGCGAGGCAGACCGACTTTACGCCTTCGAGCCCGGTGCGCTTGGCGAGGTTCTCGTAGGCCATCTTGCGATCCTGCAGATAGGATAGTTCAGCCGTCGTCAGCGTGAATTCCTCGGCCAGTGGCACCGATTGCGATGCGATCTCCATCGAGACGCGACGGAACGCGACCTCGATGGACATGCCGGATTCGATACAGATCAGCAGCAGATCGAGCGCATCGGGAAAGGCGCGCCGGATCGAAAGCTGCCGCTTGGTGATGGCGTTCTTGAGGAACAGCATCGGCGCCTGCATGCCGAACCACGCAGCGCCGACGCACATGCCGATCTTGATGGGCAGCGATTGCTCCATCCGCGAGATCACGAACACATAGACGATCGCAAAGGCGAGAAAGACAATCGGCGTAACGGCGCGGAAGAACAGGAACGTGATGTAAGGCGCCTGGCCGCGATAGCCGGCCATCACCAGCTTGTCGAGCGCGGCCTCCTGCGCCAGCCATTTGGTCAGGTTGAAATCGCTGACCACCTTGGAGACGAGCTGCTTCGGCGTCTGCCGCAGCGATACCTTTCCGGTATTCAGCATGCGGTCGCGTTCACGTTGCCGCAGCCGCTCGCGTTCGTTGGCGACCGCCTTCATGCGCTTGGCCAAGCCGTCGCTGGCGAGCAGAGGCACCAGCAGCGTATAGGCCGTCGCGCTCACGGCGATCGCCGCCATGAGCATCATCATGAAGCGGGGGTCGTGAAGTTTTGCAATCAGCAGATCAACCATGACTCACCATCAGAAATCGAAGTTGATCATCTTCTTCATGACGAAGATGCCGCAGGTCATCCACAGCGCGCAGCCTGCCAGCATCAGACGGCCGGTTTCGTGGGTCCATAGCAGCGAGATGTAGTCGGGTGTGCTCATATAGACGAGCAGCATGACGATCGGCGGCAGCGAGCCGATGATGCCGGCCGACGCCTTGGCTTCCATCGACATGGCCTGGATCTTCTCTTTCATCTTCTTGCGGTCGCGTAGCACCTTGGAAAGATTGCCCAATGCTTCCGACAGGTTGCCACCCGACTTCTGCTGGATCGCGATC
>NZ_JBIISY010000261.1:0-8003 GCF_044340795.1 Tardiphaga sp. | reverse complement strand
CAGCGGAAACCGTCAATATTCCCGTGCTGACGCCGCTGACGGGATCGCTGGCCATTCTTGGGCAGGACGGCCGCAAGGGCATCGAGATCGCGGTGCAGGAAATCAACGACAGCGGCGGCATCGGCGGCCGCAAGCTGGTGCTCGAATTTGCGGATTCGCAGGGCAAACCGGATGTCGCTCGGCGCGAGATGGAGCGGCTGGTGCGGCTACAAAAGGCACCGCTGGTGCTCGGATGCGACATCAGCGCGGCCACATCGACTGCGGCCCAGTTCGCGGAAGCCGCAAAGACGCCGTTCCTAAATTCGAGTGCGGTGTCGGCGGAAATCCTCAACCGTCATTATCACTGGTATTTCACCCAGCAGATCACCAGCAACAACGAAGCCGAGACGGCTGCCGGCTTCGTGAAGGAGCTGTCCGGCGGCTCCGCGGGCCTCGGCGGGCAGAAGGTGGCGCTGCTCTACGAGGACAGCCCGCGAGGCGCCGACACCATCGATATCGCACGCAAGCTGTTCGAAGCCGACAAGGTCAAGCCGGTGATCGAGGTGTCGTATAACCGCGCCGAACGCAACCTGCTTCCGGTAATGAAGAAGATCCAGCAAGCCGGACCCACGATCCTCATCTGGGCCGGTTACACCGAGGACGTCGTGGCGGGGATCAAGGCGATGCAGCAGCTCGACTTCGCCCCCTATGTGGTCGGCATCGGCGGCGGCGCCGGCGATCCGCGCCTGCCGGAACTGGTGGATCCGAAATTCATGGATCGGCTCAAACTGTCGAACATCGACTATTTCAGTCCCGATATGAAGCGGGCTTCGAGCCTGACCGAAACCTATAAGAACAAGTTCCAGGCGCTGCCGTCGAGCTATGTGGGCATGTGCTATGCGGGCGGCATCACCCTCGGCCAGGTGCTCAGGAAGGCTTACGAGGTTTCGCTGAAGCCGTCGCGCGACGATCTGCAGAAGATTTTGCGCGGGCTCGATCTGCCCGTCGAGCAGACCAAGATCCCCGGTGCCATCAAGTTCGATGCGGATGGCCGTAATACCGGAGCGCGGGCGCTGGTCACCCAGTGGAAGGACACGGGTGTGCACAAGAGGACGATCTATCCGTCTGAGGTGGCGACCGGCCAGCCCACGCAGCTGAAGTGAGCCTGCACGATGCCTAGTCTGGATCTGCTCGCACAGGCCATCGTGTCTGGAATCCTGGTCGGCGGCGTCTACGCCCTGATCGCGGTGTCGCTCGCGCTGGTGTTCGGCGTGATGCGCGTGCTTAACTTTGCCCATGGCGATCTCCTGATGATCGCCATGTATGGCATCGCATTGCTGCACCAGCAATTTGGCCTGCCGCCCTATGTCGGTTGCATCGTCATGGCTCCCGTGATGGCGATCCTCGGAGCCGTCATGTTCCGCTTCATCATCCGGCCAGTCCTCGGGGCCAGCCCGCTGATGCAGGCGCAGCTCACCATCGGCGTATCCTTCGTCATCCAGAGTGCGGTTCTGATGTGGTTCGGCGCAGACCTGTTCAATGCCAGCACGCCGTTCGGCGACAAGGCCTATTTGGCTGCCGGCGTCGTGGTAGGCGCGCCGCAATTGGTCGGATTCGTCATCTCGCTGGCGGTGTGCGGGCTGCTCTCGGCATTCCTCACCATGACGGATATCGGGCATCGCATCCGGGCGACGGCACAGGACCCATCAATGGCCTCGCTATGCGGCGTCAATGTCGGGCGCACCCAGCTGTTCGTCTTTGTCGGCTGTATCGCGATCCTCGCGATCCCGGCCGGCTGCTTGATGACCTATTCCTATGTCACGCCGAGCACCGGCATGAAGCTCAGCCTGCTGTCGCTGCTGGTGGTCGTGCTCGGTGGTCTTGGCGATCTCAAAGGGGCGTTCGTAGGCGGCCTCATCATCGGACTCATCGAAGCGCTCGCCAATGCCCTCATCAACAACCCGGCGGCCCCGTCGCTGACCTATTTCGTCTTCGCGGCGGCTTTGCTTTTCCGGCCGAAAGGTCTGTTCGGACGCGGGAGCAACGCATGACCGGCCTTGCGAGACGGATCGACGACCAAACCTGGACCTGCATCGCGCTGATTGCGGTGCTATCGGCGCTCTCGGTCGCCTTTGCCGAGGCCTACACGATCACGGTCATGGTCAGCCTGCTGATCTGGATCTATCTTTGTGTGTCGTGGAACATCATCGGCGGCCTGGTGGGCCAGGTTTCGTTCGGCCAGGCCGCGTTTTTCGGCATCGGCGGCTACGCAACGCTTTACCTCGCGACCGTTCTGAATATCAGCCCCTGGTTCGGCATGTTCGCGGCAGCGTTTATTGCCGCAGCGGCGGCCTATGTGGTTGGCTATCTGCCGTTCCGGAAAGGGCTCAGCCCGCTGATCTTCGCGCTGCTAACGCTCGCCTTTGCCTATATCCTGGAATTCGGCGTCGGCGGCATCCGCGCGCTTGGCGGCACTAATGGCCTTTATGCCAAAGCGGTCGGCGAGACGTTCTGGGATTTCCGGTTCGACGATCCCGCCAATTTCCTCATCGTCATGGCGGTGATGCTGTGCGTTCTGATGGCGGTGGTGTCGCTGATCTATGGCAGCAGGCGGGGCTTCTTCTGGCGTGCGGTGCATGACAACGAGGCGGCCGCGGCAGCGATGGGTGTCAATCCGTTCGTGATCAAGCAGGAAGCATTTGCGCTCAGCGCCTTCGCCACCGCGCTGGCCGGAGGCTTTAATGCGCAGTTCATCGGCTTCATCGATCCGCCCTCGATGTTCGGCATCGAGATCACGATCTATATCCTGCTGTTCACCGTGGTCGGCGGCGCGGGATCGCTTCTAGGTCCGGTGCTGGGCCCGCTGATCCTGTTTCCGATCGGGGAGGTGCTGCGCATCTATCTTCAGGATCACGGCGGCGGGGCGCTGCATCACATGGTGTATGGCGTCGCGCTTGTGGTGGTCATTCTGCTGCTGCCGGGCGGCATCGTCTCCGGCCTGGCGCGGTTCGGGCTAACGCGTGGACGGCTGCGCATTCCGGATGCGACGGGAGGCAAGGCGACGACCAGCCCCGATGTGCGCAGCGCGAACAGCGGCGCGCCAATCCTCGCAGTGCAGGGTGTCAGCAAGGTGTTTGGCGGCCTCATCGCGGTCAACAATGTCTCCTTCGATGTCCGGCGCGGCGAGATTTTTGGTGTGATTGGGCCAAACGGGGCGGGCAAGACGACGCTGTTCTCCATGCTGGGCGGGTTCGCCAGGCCGAGCTCGGGAAAGATCATGTTCGACGGCCAGGAAATCCAGTCGCTCGCGCCCTACGATGTCTCCCATCTCGGTGTCGCGCGGACATTCCAGATCGTCCAGGCGTTTCAAAGCCTGACGGTGCGGGAGGTGGTGGTGGCGGCGGCCCTCGTCCAGTACCGCGGCGCCGATGCCACCGTCCTCGCCGACGTCATCATCGAGCGGATGTCGCTGGCTGCGAAACGCGATGCGGCCTGTGCCGATCTCACTTTGGCCGAGCAGCGCCGGCTGGAGATCGCGCGGGCGCTGGCAACAAAGCCTAAGCTCATTCTGCTCGACGAGATCCTAGGTGGGCTCACGCCGCGCGAGGCGGACGAGGCGATCAAGGGCGTTCGCGCCATTCGCGATGAAGGCGTCACCGTTCTGATCATCGAGCATATGGTGCGTGCCGTCATGTCGCTCTGCGATCGCATCGCCGTGCTCGACGCAGGCGAGAAAATCAGCCTCGGCACGCCCGGCGAGGTCGGCAACGACCCGCGCGTCATCGAGGCCTATCTGGGGAATGTCGCATGACCGCGCTGTCGATCACCGATCTGTCCGCCGGTTATGGCGTGGTGCCGATACTCCACGAGGTAAGTATCGAGGTGGCGCAAGGCGAGGTCGTCGCGGTGCTCGGAGCCAATGGCGCCGGCAAATCGACGATGCTGCGCTGTCTCTCTGGCTTGCTGCCCTTCACGGGGGAGGCGGCGTTCTACGGAACGAAGCTGTCTGGGCTGCAGCCGCACCTGATCGCGCGGCTGGGGCTGGTGCAAGTCCCGGAGGCCCGGCATATCTTCTCCGGCCTGACCGTCGTGGAGAACCTGCGCGTCGGTGCGACGCCGTTGTCGAGCCGCGCCGAACTCGCAAAGAACCTCGATCAGGTGCTATCACTGTTTCCCATTCTCGCGCAGCGGCGAAACCAGATCGCCGGGACCATGTCCGGCGGGCAGCAGCAGATGTTGGCGATTGGCCGCGCTCTGATGGGAGGTCCGAAACTGCTGGTGCTGGACGAGCCGTCCCTGGGTCTGGCGCCACTCGTCGTGGCGGAGCTCTATGAAGCGGTGCGCCACCTCATTGCCGATGGTCTGACCGTGCTGCTGGTGGAGCAGGACGTCTCGATCGCGCTGCAGATGGCGCATCGCGGCTATGTGATCGAAAACGGCAAGATCGCGCTTCAAGGCACCGGAGATGAGCTGCGAAAGAACGAGCATATCCGGAGCTACTATCTGGGGACGTGAAGTCCCTGGCAGCAAATTGTGGACTGAACCACGTTACCTAGCGCTGCGGTAGCAGGATCACCTTTCCCATCACGCGGCGGTCGGACAAACGCCTTGCCGCCGCGTGAAAATCCTTCAGGTCGAAGCGGCCGTCGATGGCGGTGCGCAATCGTCCTGCGGCGAGATGGGCATAGGCGGCGTCGCACAGGCTGTTGAATGGCTCGGATCCATCCGTAAAGAGACGTGTGATCGACGACCCGATCACCGCGATATCCTTCAGCAGCAGATAATTCGCGGGAATAGTCGGGATGCGCCCGGACGCAAAGCCGACGATCAACAGCCGGCCTTCCGGCGCCAGGCATCGCAGCATCATGTCGAATAGATCGCCGCCGACAAAGTCGATGGCGGCATTCATCTGGCCGACCCCATGTTGTTGAAGCGCGAAGCGCAGGCCGTCTTTCGTATCGGAAAGCGTGTCGTTGCGGATCACCAGTTCTGCGCCGAGGTCGCGCACCAGCGCCGCCTTCTCCGCTGATGAGACGATGGCGGCGCAGTGCGCGCCCATCTGCCGCACATAGGACACGGCGAGCGACCCCATGCCGCCCGCAGCGCCAGACACCAGCACCCACTCGCCGGGCTGCAGACGTGTGCGCAGTTCGAGGGCTGCAACGATGGTCGGAATGCCGGTGCCGCAGGCCGCTGCCATCTCGAAGGGCAGATCGTCCGGAAGTCGCCGGCAGGCATAGGCGGGGGCCGATGCCTGCTGTGCGAAGGCGCCGTAATTCAGCATGGCGATCACCCGGTCGCCGGAGCGAAAATCCTGCACGCAAGGGCCGACCGCGCGCACGATCCCCGCGGCGTCACGCCCGGGAACATAGGGAAGCGATGCCTTGTGCTGATATTTGCCTTCCATCATCAGGAGATCGGCGAAGTTCAGGCTCGCAGCCTTGACGTCGATGACGATGTGACCTGGCTCCGCAGCCGGTGCATCCACAGTTTCCACCGCGGCATCGGTCCAGGACGCGTGCGTGCGCTGGAGGACGGCACGCATGCTCTGTCCAGAGAACGAGGGCAAGAACGGGTCCTTTGATGCGGTTGACTTGAGGCGATGTCACCTGTCCCGAAACTCTCGGGTCATGCGGCCCTGCGGTCAACCGGGCGAGTGATTGAGCACATATCTGTCGAATGACCGGCTGTCATCGCCCACCACGAACAATCATTGATCGCGGGCGCAGGGGGAGAGAAAACTGTGCGGATCATTTGACAGGAGCGCAGGAAATGGACGCCACGGTATCGAGCGAAATGACGGATGCGATTGTCGTTCTCACCATCCATAACGAGAGAGCGCGCAATGCGCTGTCGCGGTCGATCATTCTCGACCTCACACAGAGGCTTGAGCACGCCATGCAGGACAAAGCGTGCCGCGCGATCGTGATTACGGGCGCCGGCGGGACATTCTGTTCTGGCGGCGACATATCGGGCATGACCGCGGAACGTCAGCTCATCGACAGCCGGATTTGGATGAAGACCGCGCATCGGCTGATAATGCAGGTGATCAATGGCGAGAAGCCGGTTATCGCCGCCGTCGAGGGTTTTGCGTTCGGTGCGGGGCTCTCGCTGGCTGCGGCCTCCGATTATATGGTGGTCGCCGAGAATGCCAAACTATGCGCGTCCTTCGCCCGGATCGGGCTAATCCCGGATTTGGGCCTCTATTATTCGCTGGCGCAGCGCGTCGGCGTTCCAAGGGCCAAGAGGATGGCGGCTCTGGCAGAGGTCGTCGAGGGCGTGCAGGCGAAGGCCATCGGGCTCGCGGATTCCGCCGTCCCCGCGGGGGCAACACTCGATGCCGCGATTGAGGTTGCACGAGAGTATATCAATGTCGCGCCCATTCCGCTTGCGCTGACAAAGGCCGTGTTCGCGAACGGAGCCGTCAGTCTCGAACAGGCGCTGACGGCGGAGCTCGATTACCAGCCGCTGCTGTTCGGAACGTCCGATCACCGTGACGCGGCCAAGGCGTTCATGGAGAAGCGCAAGCCGGTCTTCCAGGGGCGATGAGGGCGTGGACTCAGGCCTGAATAGTCAGGCCTGAGTTGCGCAGTGTGTCGATCTCGGAGGGTGACATCCATCCGGCCAGCGCCTCGTTGAGTGACATCGAGGCGGCGCGGCGCGGCGGCGTAGGCGTAGCCGGAACGGTGCGGCTGAAGCGCGGCGCCGGCGCCGGCTGCACGACGCCATCTGTGGTGATGAAGACGCCGCGCGCGCGCATATGCGCGTGATTCGGCGCCTCGCTCATGTCGAGCACGGGCGCGAAACAAGCATCGGTGCCTTCGAGCAGCGCACACCAGTCGGCCTGCGATTTCTCCTTGAACTTGCGAGTAAGCACGTCGCGCCCGCGGTCCCAGCCGCTTTGATCGAGTTGCGGCGGCAGCTCGTCGGCGCTCAGACCGGCGAGGTCGAGAAACTTCTGATAGAACTTGCTTTCAATGGGCGCGATGGAAATCAGCTTGCCGTCGGCGCAAGCATAGACGTCGTAGAAGTGCGCTCCGGAGTCTAGGATATTGTCGCCCCGGCCACCCGGCAGCATTCCGGCGCCGTGCATGCCGTAGATGCTGGTCATCAGATGCGCGGTGCCGTCGACGATGGCCGCGTCTACTACTTGGCCTTTCCCGGATGTCCGTGCTTCCAGCACGGCGCAGACGATGCCGAAAGCGAGGTAGCTGGCGCCGCCTGCATAGTCGCCAAGCAGATTGAGCGGCGGGGTTGGCATCTGGCCCTTGCGCCCGATGGCGCCGAGCGCGCCGGTCAGCGCGATGTAATTGAGATCGTGTCCGGCAGCCTGCGACAATGGACCGTCCTGTCCCCATCCGGTCATGCGGCCGAATACCAGCTTGGAATTGCACGCGAGGCACGCATCAGGGCCCAGACCGATGCGCTCCATCACGCCTGGGCGAAAGCCTTCGATCAGGGCGTCCGATTTTGCGATGAGGTCGAGCACTACCGAGACGGCGGCCTCGTTCTTCAGGTCGAGCGCCAATGCGCGCCGGCCACGGGACAACAGATCGTAGCCTTCGGGACGTTTGATGCCGAGGGTGGCATCGGCCTGGCGCTCGATCCGCAGCACCTCGGCTCCCATGTCCGAAAACATCATCGCCGCCATCGGGCCGGGTCCGATCCCGGCCATCTCGATGACCTTCAAGCCTGCAAGGGGGCCCATCTTCGTTCCAATAGCTGATGTCTTAGGCTGCGGATGCCGCCGGCGGCGCGTTGCCGGCGGCAGCGACTGCGGGAAGACCGATGGGAACCTGGATCGACGGGCGCTCGGCCGTCGCAATCTCCTCGGCCTGAAGATGGAACCGGAGCTCCTGTCGCGCCACGTCGACGATCTGCGTTTCCAGCTGCTCAAGGATGTTGCAGTGCCCGCCGATGCCGAGCGACAGTGGCTGACAGGCGCGCGACTGCGGTACGGGCAACGCAATCACACCATATCCCTGCACCACGCGGTTGCGCGAGAAGGTGTAGCCGAGGCGCCG